>NZ_FQLF01000002.1:617336-926004 GCF_900120175.1 Oceanicoccus sp. KOV_DT_Chl | reverse complement strand
CGTGGTAGCGACCACCGCGGTTATAGTCAGCAATTAACATTTCACTGATTTCAGTATTTACGCTGCAATCAAACTGGCTGCAAAATACACCGAGTTCACGGTGAGTTTCTGCGGCTTTTCTGGATAGTTCCTGGCTGACTTCATCTTGAACCGCTAAGGGTCCAACCGGCATGCCAGCATGCGCGCCAAGGTTGTCGATCAGTACAGGGTCTAGTCCTTCTTTCAGTAATCGTGCACCTTCATCTAAATAGGTAACAAAGACGCGTGAAGTAAAGAAGCCCAGCGAGTCATTGACAATGATTGGGGTTTTGCGAATAGCGCGGGCATAATCAAACGCTTTAGCCAGTGTTTCATCGCTGGTTTTTTCCCCGCAAATAATTTCAATGAGCGGCATTTTATCCACCGGAGAAAAGAAGTGAATGCCGATAAAGTTTTCAGGTTTGCTACTGGCTTCAGCCAACCGGGTGATTGGTAGCGTAGAGGTATTGCTAGCAAAAACGCCACCGTCAGCAAGGAAAGATTCCGCGTCTTTGGTGACCATGGCTTTTAGTTCGACGTTTTCAAACACGGCTTCAATGATCAGGTCGCAGCCTTGCAAGTCGGCATAATCTGCGCTGGTTTTAATCAAATCCAGCACTTTGGTTTTATCTGCTTCGGTTTTTCTTCCGCGATTAATTTGTTTGTCAAAAATTTGGGCGGTGTAGGTTTTACCTTTTTCCGCTGCCTCTATGCTAGTGTCTTTTAATACCACTTCGATACCGGCACAGGCGCTGCTATAAGCAATGCCTTGTCCCATCATGCCGCGCCTAAAATACCGACTTTTTTAACTTGGGTGGGCGCAATGTCTTTCGGGCGGTTGGCACCACTATTAATGCTGTTCAGTTGGAAGAACGTCGAAGTGATAATATTTTTTGCTTCAGGCGTCGTAATTAAAAATGCCAGCGCGCGTGATTCAATGCGTAAGGCGGTGTCGAAATCAACCGCAACCGTATCACCAGCTACCGCTAAAATGCGTTCAGGGGCAGGCAGTAAGCCGCGGGTTTTTTGATAGGTCATGGCCGGCGCCATGGAGAGTAGGCTGGTAATTGCCGGTTGCCATACATCGCCACCGGGTATGCTGTGACCTTTGATATCCCAAGGTTGAACCCCGGCATCAGGGTTGGCTTTTATCCATGCTTTGGCGGCGGGCACCAATTCATCTGCGGTCTCAACCAAGGCATCAACAAAACCGACTTGTTGTGCTTTAGCCGCTGGAAGGCGGGTGCCTTCCAATAAGAAGGGTAGCGCTTTTTCCAGCCCCAGCATGTGAATGGAGCGGACGATACCGCCACCGCCAGGCAGTAACCCCAGGGTCACTTCCGGCATGCCGACAATCACTTTAGGTGAATTCCAGGCGATGCGGTAATTACACGCCAGACAAATTTCCATGCCGCCACCCAGTGCGGCACCGTTGATAGCAGCGACAACAGGTACCGGCAGTTTTTCCAGACGGCGCAGTGGCGCTTTGACCTGATCTTCGATCATGCGGAACTGACTTTCTTCCTGGCCTTTGGGAACCGAACTCAATTCTTTTAAATCGCCACCGGCAAAGAAAGTGCTTTTTGCTGACGCGAGTATTACACCGGTTAACCCTGGTTCTGCTTCCAGTTTTGCTGGCAGCTCGGCCATTGCCTGGCGGTATTGATCGTTCATCGCATTAACCGGCCCGTCCATATCCATGGTAATGGTCACAATACCGTCGGCGTCTTTTTCGTAATTAAAGCCGTGATTTTTTTCACTCATAATTTTTACCTTACTCAATTCTGTCTGGCGTTACATTTAACGCATCACGTAATAGGGGGGGGTTACACTCGCTCAATAATGGTGGCAATACCTTGGCCGCCACCCACACAGAGTGCGATCAATCCACGCTTCAAATTCCGGCGCTCCAGTTCATCCAGCATGATGCTGATCAGCATGCTGCCGGTTGCACCTAGTGGGTGTCCCATGGCTATAGCGCCACCATTCACGTTGGTGATTTCATGCGAGATATTCAGCTCATCCATGAACCGCATAGCGACAGAGGCAAAGGCTTCGTTTATTTCAAATAAATCGATATCCGCTGTGGTTAGGCCGGCCTTGGCTAAGGCTTTCTTAGCGGCGGGGGCCGGACCAATCAGCATAATAGTGGGGTCGGTGGCCAGTACTGCGGTAGAAACAACACGGCCTCTTGGAGTTAAGCCCAGGTCGCGGCCAATTTGTTCGCTGCCCATTAGTACGGCCGCTGCACCGTCAACAATGCCGGATGAGTTACCTGGCGTGTGGACATGATTAATCGCTGCGAGTTGCGGGTATTTATTCAGCATCATGGCATCAAAGCCGATACCGCCCATTGGCGCAAAAGAGGGGCGCAAACCGGCGAGGATTTCCATCGTCGTGCCGGGTTTAATGAACTCGTCTTTATCGAGAATAGTCACGCCATTGAGATCAGTCACCGGCACCACCGAGCGATCAAAGTAACCGTTGTCGCGTGCGAATGCCGCGCGCTGTTGTGAGTGCAGGGCAAAATTATCGACATCTTCACGGGTCCAGCCGGCGAGGGTGGCGATGGTATCTGCACCTACACCCTGTGGTACCGAATGATTATGGATGCTGACCTCAGGGTCATTAAGCCATGCTCCGCCGGCAACGCCCATTGCCACTCGTGACATGGACTCAACACCACCGGCAACGACCAGGTCTTCCCAGCCCGAAGCAATTTTTTGTGCGGCAATGTTGACCGCTTCCAGGCCGGACGCACAAAAGCGATCTAATTGAACGCCGGCAACGCTTTCGTCCCAGTCAGCATAGTGAACAATAGACTTGGCAATATCGCCGCCTTGTTCGCCTACTGGCGACACACAGCCCATCACCACATCATCCACTCGGCTGGTATCGAGGTCATGACGGGTTTGTAGCTCGGTTAATAAGCCGGCAGCCAAGGCGACGGATTTAACTTCATGAAGAGAGCCGTCTTTTTTGCCTTTGCCACGCGGTGTGCGAATAGCATCATAGATATATGCGGTATGAGTCACTGCTGGAGTCCTGTGTTGGGTAGTTATAGTGGCGGATATATTGAGCAAGCATCCTATGCTGATTATTGTGCCTTGCATACTGCCAGTAAAACAATGACACTGGGGACAAAAATAGACATTATGAGTCGCTGCGGTACCAGACCATGCAAGATATATCTATCCATATTGTTTTCGTGAAGGCGGTGTTAAAGCATGCTCACACGCAGGGCCACGACCTATCCCGCTTACTGCGCCGAAGCAGGATATCACCTAGATTATTAAATGAACCACATGCGAGGGTGGGGGCGGAGCAGTTTGCCAAATTGCAGACTGTGACCATGCGCGAGATGGGTGATGAGATGCTGGGGTATTGCGCCAGGCCAATAAAAATAGGCCAATGGTCCATTCTCTGTCATTGGCTGATTCAATCTAAAACGCTGGGACAGGCCCTCAAACGATGCTGTCTGTTTTACAGTATCCTCGAACACGGTTTTCAGCCTAAATTGAGTATTCGGGGGCTGATGCCGCTCTGGAAATCACCCCTGTTGCGCATGAAAAGCCTGCGCTAGAGCCGTATGCCTACGAATTATTTACGTTTAGTATGCATCGCCAATTGTGTTGGTTGACTCAATCGAACCTACCCTTAAAAACCGTGACGTTACCCTACCTCGAGCCAAGTTATCGAGGGGAATACCAGGCTTTATATCAAGGCGCTCCTGTCGAATTTAATGCCGATCGTTGCAGCTTAATCTTTGACCGTAAATTGCTCGAGCGACCGGTCAAACAAACACCCGAAAGCCTGGCGGATTTCCTCAGGAATTCGCTTTATAACGTGCTGGTAAATACCTATAGCAATAAGAGTTGGTCAAGGCTGATCACTGATGAGATCAATAAAGACCTGAACCATTTACCAACGTTTATTCAGCTTGCCAGCAAGTTTAAAATCAACCCGAAGCGGCTAAGACGTTTGTTGAGTGATGAAGGCTTAACTTACAGCGAGTTGAAATTACAATTGCGCAGGGATATGGCTATCTATCATTTGTCCCGCCAGCAAACCTCCATTGAAGAGATTGCATTCAAGACCGGGTTTTCTGAAGCCAGTGCTTTTATTCGCGCATTCAAAAAATGGACGGGGGTGACACCGTTGACGTATCGGAAGGATTTGTCTTAGATCGACTTTATTGCTTTGAGCGTGTTTGTGCGGGGATGCACGGCTGGGTGTTTAGTTAGCAGTATTTATGGTGCCGATGAGAGGAGTTGATTGAATCAGCCTTAGGGCTGCTTCAACCTCTTTCGGCTCAAGTCCCGGACTAGACTCTGCACTTCGTAGTTGGATAATTACGTGCGCATTCCAGCTGGCAGGAAATTGGATAGGGTCGATCTTATCGCGGCACGATGTGGGGTCAGACCAATAATTTTACGTTGTTTGTAAAATTTTGCTCTGACCCCCGTTAGAAACCGTTGGCACGATGTTGTTTCGAAGTATCTGCCAGAATGGCAAGTTGATAAATCGGAGTGACCTGAAAAAGGTTTATTTAGGGAAATCGTGCCAACGGTTTCTGTCAGGGGTCGGCCCCACTTTTGTAAACAGCACAAAAGTGGGTCCGACCCCGCACTGTGCCATGGCAAGTATTATTTCTATCCGACCTCGTACCAACGTCTCTAATTGGCACGTCAGCGACCGAAGCCGCTGGCGTTTTTAATGTCTCAAATCTCTATGTTTTCAGACATTTCTAGTGCGGCAGGTGCGCTCCACTCACGCGCCATGCGCGCTCTATTTTCTAGACTAATAGAAACTATGGGGGGCCGTGGAGAAAAGTTGCAGGAAAAAAAACCACCAAAGAATCAATCTCTTAGGTGGTCTCTCGTAGTCTCTCGACGTTTTTCAATTTGGTGCCCAGGAGAGGAGTTGATTGAATCAGCCTTAGGGCTGCTTCTACCCCTTTGGGGCGCCCTGATTAAAGCGGGCGTCCAAAATGCTGGTGCATTTTGTGAACCTCTTTCGGCTCAAGTCCCGGACTAGACCCTGGGCTTCGTAGTTTGATAGTGCAGCCGAACTGGCTACGGAGTTTTGAATGGTGCCCAGGAGAGGACTTGAACCTCCACGCCCTTGCGAGCACTAGCACCTGAAGCTAGCGTGTCTACCAATTTCACCACCTGGGCTTTAAATAGGCATAGTGCCTAAATTAAACTGTGCGTCTTTTATTTACCGCGGTCCGACACACTACGCGGGGTTGCTTCCGGCTCCTGCCTCGCGCAACACTTGTGCATCCTGCACGTCGTCTACCAATTTCACCACCTGGGCTTTAAATAGGCATAGTGCCTAAATTAAACTGTGCGTCTTTTATTTACCGCGGTCCGACACACTACGCGGGGTTGCTTCCGGCTCCTGCCTCGCGCAACACTTGTGCATCCTGCACGTCGTCTACCAATTTCACCACCTGGGCTTTAAATAGGCATAGTGCCTAAATTAAACTGTGCGTCTTTTATTTACCGCGGTCCGACACACTACGCGGGGTTGCTTCCGGCTCCTGCCTCGCGCAACACTTGTGCATCCTGCACGTCGTCTACCAATTTCACCACCTGAGCTTTAAATAGGCATAGTGCCTAAATTAAACTGTGCGTCTTTTATTTACCGCGGTCCGACACACTACGCGGGTTGCTTCCGGCTCCTGCCTCGCGCAACACTTGTGCATCCTGCACGTCGTCTACCAATTTCACCACCTGGGCTTTAAACAGGCATAGTGCCTAATTTAAACTGTGCATCTTTTATTTACCGCGGTCCGACACACTACGCGGGGTTGCTTTCGGCTCCTGCCTCGCGCAACACTTGTGCATCCTGCACGTCGTCTACCAATTTCACCATTTGGGTACAGCGGCTTGAGTTTCTGCCCAAGCGCTGAGGCGCGCAATTTACGCGCCCCTCCGGGTTTTGTCAATAAAAGAACTGCTTGCCTAAATAGTTGCGTATAATAGACGCACATAACGCCAATAACTGATGGATCTCCTTGCCCTATGGCCGACCGCCCAACTGATATAGACCCCCATGCTCAGCGTGAAGCTGAGAAATATGACCAGCCCATTCCCAGTAGAGAATTTATTCTTGAATTTTTAGAGCAGGCCGACGGTCCGCTTAATCGCAATCAACTGACTAAAGCACTGGATTTGAAAGATTACCAGGATGTTGAAGCTTTGCGTCGCCGGTTGAAAGCGATGGAGCGCGACGGGCAGTTAATGCGCAATCGTAAAGGCGCTTACGGTCTGGTCAGCAAGATGGGGCTGGTGCGGGGGCGGGTAAGTGCTCACCGTGACGGTTATGGTTTTTTGATTCCCCTTGAGGGTGGTGACGATTTATACCTAAATGGCAAGCAGATGAGTACGGTGTTTGATGGTGATGAAGTGATTTGTCGCAGCGCCGGTTACGATCATCGCGGTAAGCAGGAAGGGGTGATCGTCGAGGTGATCAGCCACAATACCCAGCAAGTGGTTGGACGTTTATTTGATCAGGATGGGGTGGTGTTTGTTACACCGGATAATGCCCGTATTAATCACGATATTTTGATTCCCCGTGAAGATGTGGGTGGTGCGTCGGTTGAGCAGTACGTGATGGTGGAAATCACTTCGCAGCCTGGTTGGCGCAAGCGACCTATTGGCCGCGTAGTGGATGTGTTAGGTGACCATATGGCGCCGGGGATGGAAATTGATGTGGCGATTCGCGCCCATAATATTCCCCATGTATGGCCTGAGGAAGTGGAGCGTGAGGCACAGTCGCTGGCCGCTGAGCCGTTGGAAGAAGACAAGTTGCATCGGGTGGATTTACGCAAGCTGCCGTTTGTCACTATTGATGGTGAAGATGCTCGTGATTTTGATGACGCGGTTTATTGTGAGGCAAAAAAATCCGGTGGCTGGCGTTTGTGGGTAGCGATTGCCGATGTCTCCCACTATGTGCAAGTGGGAAGTGCGCTGGATCAGGAAGCGACGTTGCGTGGCAACTCGGTGTATTTCCCCGAGCGCGTTGTGCCGATGTTGCCAGAGGCTTTATCCAATGGTTTGTGTTCCTTAAAGCCGGAAGTTGATCGCCTGTGTATGGTTTGTGAGATGACTATCAGTGCGACGGGTAAAATGAGTAGCTATCAATTTTTTGAAGGGGTTATGCATTCCCATGCGCGCTTAACGTATACCGCAGTGGGTGCGATGCTGGACCCGACGCATCCTGATAGTAAGCCCTTCCATAAACAGTTTGGCCATGTCATGCCACAGCTCGAACAGTTGCATGCTTTATATAAAGCCTTTCGTATCGCCCGTACTCAACGCGGGGCGATTGAATTTGAGACTGTTGAAACGCGGATTATGTTTGGCCCTCACCGCAAGATTGAGCAGATTGTGCCAGTGGTGCGTAATGATGCGCACAAATTAATTGAAGAGTGTATGTTGGCCGCCAATGTCGCCGCCGCCAAGTTTTTGGAAAAGCACAAGGTTGATGCACTTTACCGTGTGCATGAAGGTCCAACAGAAGAAAAGCTGGAAGTGTTACGCACTTTCCTTGGTGAGCTGGGTTTGGATTTGACCGGTGGTGCCAAGCCCACCCCTGATGATTATCAAGCGTTGTTGTCGCAATTGGGTGATCGCGCTGATGCCCCCATTATTCAAACGATGATGTTGCGGTCGTTACGGCAAGCGGTTTATCAGCCGGAAAACCTCGGTCACTTCGGTTTGAATTATGACGCTTATGGGCATTTTACTTCGCCTATTCGCCGCTATCCCGATCTGTTAGTACATCGTGCTATTCGCCATGTGGTGCGCAGTAATATGGAGTCAGCGCAGGTGAAGCGGGTTGAAGGTGCCGGTGTGCTGGCTAAGAAAGATATTTATCCGTATGACTTAGCGGCGCTGTTAGTGTTGGGCGCGCAGTGTTCGATGTCTGAGCGCAGAGCTGATGATGCCACTCGTGAAGTCGTGGCTTGGCTTAAGTGTGAGTATTTGCAAGACCGTGTGGGTGAAACCTTTGAAGGCGTAGTCGCTGCGGTTACCGGTTTTGGTTTGTTCGTAGAATTAGTGGGGGTGCATGTCGAAGGATTGGTGCATGTCAGTTCGCTAGCCAGTGATTATTATCAATTTGATCAAGCCAAGCAGCGTTTGCTGGGTGAGCGCACCGGTACCAGTTTTCAGTTAGGGGATTCGGTCACGGTGCAGATTGTGCGCGTGAGTCTGGATGATAAGAAAATTGACCTGGAAATGGTGGAAGGCTCCAGTCGCGCCAAACGGCGAGCGGCTAAATCCAAAACTACTGTTGAGCGCCCGACGGGTAAGAAAAAATCAGTGGATAAAAAAAATGCCAGTGCCAATAAAAAGCGCGTGCAGAAATCGTCCAAGCCTGCTGGTGGTAAAGTAGCCGCGGCAAAAAAAGGTACTAAAGCAAAGCCGGCAACTAAATCAAAAGCGTCTAGCAAGTCAGCATCAAACGCAAAGCCTGCTGCTAATAGTGCGGCGGCGGGTAAAACTGTCCGAAAAAGAAAACGATAATTTTTTATTCTGAGAGTAGTGAGAACAAATAGTGAGTGAACAACATTGGGTGTTTGGCATCCATGCCGTTGAGGCCTTATTGCAGCGACAACCCAATCGCATCGAAGAATTGTGGTTGCAGCAGGGCCGTAACGACCAGCGCATGCAGGCAATACAGGATCACGCCGAGCAATTAGGTATTCGTTGCAAGACGGTTAACCGTGATGAGCTTGATAAGCAAGTTGAAGGCAATCATCAGGGGGTGTTGGCGCAAACCAAACCGGCCCAAACACTGCGTGAACGCGACTTAAAAGAATTGTTAGATGGGCTGGATCACCCGCCATTGTTATTGATTCTGGATGGCGTTACCGATCCGCATAATTTAGGTGCCTGTTTACGCACCGCTGATGCCGCAGGTGTGGATGCTGTTATCGCCCCCAAAGACAACTCCGCACCGCTCAATGCTACTGTTAGGAAGGTGGCTTGTGGTGCAGCTGAGGTGATGCCGTTTATTCAGGTGAC
Source organism: Oceanicoccus sp. KOV_DT_Chl (assembly GCF_900120175.1). NCBI lineage: Bacteria > Pseudomonadati > Pseudomonadota > Gammaproteobacteria > Cellvibrionales > Spongiibacteraceae > Oceanicoccus > Oceanicoccus sp. KOV_DT_Chl. The sequence continues at coordinate 916,948 of NZ_FQLF01000002.1, read as the reverse complement.
CAACCTTGCCAGGACCATGAAGGATATTCAGGAGCGGGGTATCTGGATTAGTGGTACCGCTGGCGAGGCTGAGCAAAGTGTCTATGAGGCTAATTTAACTGGGCCGATAGCATTAGTGATGGGCGCTGAGGGCAAAGGTATGCGTCGATTAACCCGGGAAAATTGTGATTACTTGATTAAGCTGCCCATGGCAGGTTCAGTGAGTAGCCTGAATGTGTCGGTGGCTACAGGAATCTGTTTGTTTGAGGCGGTTAGGCAGCGCGGCTAATGGTTAATACTTTCTGGACATTTATTCTGTTGTGCCTATTGGCAAACAATCTCGGTGCCCAGACTTTTCATGTCGATGCTTCCAAAGAGGATCATCTTCCCCCTTATGGTTGGTATGATGCCATCAACGGCGGGGTTGGTGGTTATGCATCATTGGTAGTAGCAGCAATTGCTAAGGAGTTGGGTTTTCAGGTTGAGACGCAGTGGATTGATACGCCCTCAAGTCAGGCTCCAGGCGTGGCCTTACAGAAGGTGATGGCTGGCCAGTCAGATTATAGTTTTTTCCCGCCAGAGTATCTTCCTGATGCTCACGCTTTAATCGTTTCTGCTATCCCTGTATACCATGTTGAATCACGGATCTTTGTTGCCAGGGACAGTGCAATAAAATTCGAGCGGCGGCAGGAGCTAGTGGGTTTAAGGGGTGGCCATTTTGGTGAGCTAGGTGTGTCGGGTAACCCTGAGTTTGATCGCTATGCTGAAGAAAGTTTATCAATTGTCCATTATCCCAGTTATGCTGCTGTAGCTCGGGCCTTGGTTGATGGCGAGCTTGACTATGTGGTTGGTGTCAATAAGACCCTGCAGTTGGAGTTTCATTTATTAGGCAAGCGGGCTGAATTTACCCCCCGGGGCCCTGTCATTATGAAGGTGCCGGTTCATTGGATTATTTCGTCCAGGTCGCCGATGGCCAAGTATGCACAAGCAATGGAAAGTAAACTCAAGCAGTATCAAGAATCGGGCAAGTTGCGACTGATGATGGATAATGCAATGAAGCAGTATTTGCTCTACCGGCATGAGTTGGACAGTAGGGCTGAAGGTGAGTGATTGTTTATTGGTCAAATGGCTTGCTATCAATACTGAAATCCCCTAAAATCCGCGCCTCTTAAATCTCCGGCTGCCCGCTTTAAACGGCTATAGGCTACCGAAGACTCCTTGTCACACGGCAGCTTCACTATGAGTTGTGCGGTGGCTTAACCCGTAAGGAGATGCTATGCGTCATTACGAAATCGTTTTTATGGTCCACCCGGACCAATCTGAGCAGGTGCCCGGCATGGTCGAGCGCTACACCCAGGCTATTGAGAAGGACGGCGGTAAAATCCACCGTTTGGAAGACTGGGGCCGTCGTCACTTGGCTTACCCTATCAACAAAATTCATAAAGCCCACTACGTTTTGTTGAACGTTGAAGCTAATCAAGAAGCTATCGATGAATTGACTACTAACTTCCGTTTTAACGATGCCGTTATACGTAACCTGGTAGTGAAGATGGATGCTGCTGTTACTGCAGAGTCACCAATCATGAAAGCCGAAAAAGAGAGCCGCGAGCGTCGCGCTGCACGTCCTGAGCGCCGCGAAGAGTCTGCACCTGCTGCAGAATCTGCGGATAAAGAGTCCACTGCTGAAGTAGCTGATCAAGCTGCTAGCGAAGAATAATCGGTCTGATTAGGAGATATTCCCATGGCACGTTTTTTCCGTCGTCGTAAGTTCTGTCGTTTTACTGCAGAAGGTGTAGATCAGATTGATTATAAAGATCTGGAAACCTTGAAAGCCTATATCACTGAAACTGGCAAAATAGTACCTAGCCGTATTACCGGTACTAAGGCGAAGTATCAGCGTCAGCTTTCCAGCTGCATTAAGCGGGCTCGTTTTTTGGCTTTACTGCCATATACAGACCAGCATAAGTAAGGTTTGTTTATCGTCAACAAAGGCTTAGGTCGCGTTGTCGATGTACGGTTTGGGTAAGCATTCATGCGTGGTTTAGCTGAATATGTAATGAGAGGCCGCTCACAGGCGGTGATAGTCTCAGTTATCGCTACCGGAACTGTATTGTTTGCTTGGGTCGGAGCGGCAGTGTTGGCTTTAGTGACACTTCGCCAAGGGCCCAGCCAAAGCAGTCACGTACTGCTTTGGGCCATGTTGCCCGCCATAGTAATGGCAGCAATGGGTGATACTGGGCCAGTCACGACTCTATTGGGAGTCATGCTGGTATCGATGGTGTTGAGATCGACCACCTCCTGGTCATGGGCGTTAGTCGCCGCAGTGGCTTCAGGAGTTGTTACCGCAGTGGTATTGCTGACTTTTGGACGCGGTTATATCGATGAGATATTGCGTTTATTAGTGCAGGTGCTGGAGCAATTAGCCAGTCAGCCAAACGGTGATGCCAGCAAGCTGGCGGCGTTAACGCCAACAGCGTTACAGGTGGCAGGTCTATTGGGTTTGAGTAACGCGTTTACTGTGGTCATGTGTCTGATGTTGGCACGTTGGTGGCAAGCGCAGTTATACAACCCCGGTGGTTTCAGGCAAGAGTTCCATAGCCTGAGATTGGCGCCGCAGCTATCGATAGTGTTACTGGTGGCAGGTTTGGCCTTGTCATCACTGGGGCCGGATTATCGCCTGTGGGGAGCAATGGTGGCACTGCCATTTGTGTTCGCCGGTTTTGCTTTAGTACATGGTGTTGCTGCACAACGGCAAATGAATAGTAGTTGGCTGCTGTTTTTCTATATTAGCTGGCTGTTGTTTGACCCTCTTAAAGGGGTGCTAGTGGTGTTGGCGATAGTAGACAGTTGGATTGATATTCGCGGGCGTTTGGCAAGTAAGCAAAACCAAAAGCCTGATTGAGCAATTGATAAAGATTAGACGGTCGTTGAATAGATTTTGCGACTGGACATAATGAGGGTAAGTACAATGCAAGTTATTCTGTTAGAGAAGGTCGGCAAGCTTGGTGATCTGGGTGATAAAGTCACCGTTAAAGCAGGTTTTGGTCGTAACTATTTGATTCCTTATGGCAAGGCTGTACCAGCTACTGCCAGCAATGTGGCTGATTTTGAAAGCCGCCGTGCTGAGCTCCAGGCTGCCGCTGCTGAAAAGCGTGCTGCTGCTGAAGCGCGTGCTGCCCAGCTGGCTGAGTTGACCGTGACTATCGAAGCCAATGCTGGCGATGAAGGTAAGTTGTTCGGTTCTATTGGTACTCGCGATATTGCTGATGCCATCACTAAAGCCGGTGTAGAAGTTAGCAAGTCAGAAGTGCGTTTGCCAACGGGTGTTATTCGCGAAGTCGGTGAGTATGAGATTGACGTGCAGCTGCACTCATCAGTCACTCAGGCGATTAAGCTTAACATTATTCCTGAAGCCGAATAATTGATGGCTTTGAAAGAGTAGGCTAAACCCGCCAGGGCAGCCCGCTTATTTCAAAAAAGCACTCCGGTGGTTCGCTGTCCGGTGTGCTTTTTTTTTGCCGCGATTTTGTTGCGGCCTACATACTCGGGAGTCGTCTCCTGATAGCATAAGCCCAGCTTACACTTCGAATAATAGAAAGACTGCAGGTAACAAACCGACTGTGGATATGGAAAACGAACCGCCAACGAATCTTGATAATATCTTTGCCTTTAGCCGTGAAGATGACCCTGAGCTAGACCAGATTAAGTTGCCACCGCATTCAATTGAGGCGGAGCAATCAGTGCTGGGCGGTTTGATGATCGCCAATGATAGCTGGGACAGTGTCGCCGATCAGGTTAATGCCAGTGATTTTTACCGCGGCGTCCATGGCCAGATATTCACACAAATGGCCAAGCTGGTAGAGGCTGGGGAGCCAATCGACGTTATTACACTGGCGGAAGCCCTTAATAGCAATGATCAATTAGCGCATGTCGGTGGTTTACCGTATCTGGCCGAGCTGGCAAATAATACCCCTAGTGCTGCCAATATTCGCGCTTATGCGAAGGTGGTCCGTGAGCGATCCAGTTTGCGAGCACTTATTAACGCGGCCAATGAAATTGTTGATAGTGGTTATAACCGCGAGGGCCGTGACAGTGACCAGCTGTTAGATGAGGCTGAGCGCCGCATCATGCAAATTGCCGAAGAGCGCCCCAAAGAGGGTGGTCCACAAGCGGTTAATCCACTGTTAAAGAGTGCGGTTGAACGCATCGATGAGCTGTTTAATTCTGAGGCAACGATTACTGGTGTCAGTACCGGTTTTGCCGACCTCGATGAAAAAACGTCGGGGATGCAGAAGTCGGATTTGATTATTGTTGCCGCTCGTCCGTCCATGGGTAAGACCGCCTTTGCGGTGAATTTGGTAGAGCACGCGGTGCTCAACCAGGATAAGCCGGTCATGGTATTCAGTATGGAAATGCCCGCCAATGCGATCATCATGCGGATGATCTCGGCAATCGGGCGTATTCATTTGGGCAAGGTATTGAGTGGTAAGTTGGATGAAGAGGATTGGCCAAAATTAACCACCGCAGTGAGCAAGCTTAAGGACCGGCCGTTATTTATCGATGACACGCCAGCATTAACACCGACCGAAATCCGCTCCCGCGCCCGCCGTATTGCCCGTGAGCATGGCGATCTGGCGATGATTATGGTGGATTATTTGCAGCTGATGCAGGTGGCAGGCTCGTCCGAGGGACGTACTGCCGAAATCTCGGAGATTTCACGCTCCCTGAAAGCCATCGCCAAAGAATTTAACTGCCCGGTGATTGCCCTGTCACAGCTTAACCGTTCGCTGGAACAGCGACCTAATAAGCGCCCGATTAACTCGGATTTGCGGGAGTCAGGTGCGATCGAGCAGGATGCTGATGTGATTATGTTTATCTATCGTGATGAATACTATAACGAGGAAAGTCAGGATAAAGGCATTGCTGAAATCATCATCGGTAAACAGCGGAATGGTCCTACCGGCACCACCAAGTTGGCCTTTATTGGCCACTTTACGCGCTTCGATAATCTGGCATTTGGCTATGACAATAACGACGATTACTAGCTCAATCTTAAGCCTGTAAGTACATCTACTTATAATAAAAAAATCAATAATATCAATGTGTTACGTGGTGTAGTGGAAGTGGTCATAGCGCTGTCGGAAACGGTCATATTGCCAAGTCATTACTGCCCCTAGAATCGCCTCCATCAAGTGACTGAGCTGAGCCGACAAGTGTGGCTTGAACTGGATAGGGATCATGACTTTTTCTTGAACTATTTTGGAATCCACTACAATGCCTTGTGACATAGAATGGCGCGGACGCAGTATCCACTGGAAATTCCACGGTGCGATTACCAGTGAGCAGTTAATCAAAACATACAGTTCCCTGTATGGTGATGCTCGCTTTGATGATACCCGTGGCCAGGTACGCGATTATTCACAGGTAACAGAATTACATGTATCTTTTGATGATGTGTTGAGGATTGCGGCTTTCGATAAGGCTGCAGCAAAAAGCAACCCCCGGATGAAAATTGCCTTTGTTTTTAACAATCAAGAGTACTCTTCGCTGGCTTCATTATATGATTCAGAGCTGGATGGAGGACCTTGGCAGGTTAACTTTTTTACCTGTGCCAATGAGGCGATAGAGTGGGTTGCTTAATGCGCGGGGTGGCTCAATATCAATTGCCGATTCTAACCACTTGAATATCCGGGTCGCGGTTAGCGCCAGCAGCGGCTAAGCGATCCAGATAATCCTGCCACCAATCCTTTTCGTTAGTGCACAACTGATAAAGATAATCCCAGGAAAAAATACCGGAATCATGGCCATCACTAAACACCAGCTGTAAGGCATAGCTGCCCACGGGGTGAATAGCATCGATAGCAATATTAATTTTCCCTGTCTGTAATACTTCCTGCCCAGGGCCGTGTCCGCGAACTTCTGCTGATGGCGAATAGACGCGCAAATATTCACAGCTCAATGAATAGCGTTCGTTATCGCTGTACACCAACTCCAGCATTTTTGTGCGCTTGTGCAATTCAATGCCGGTTGGAATGGGAGGTTGGGTCATAGTGTCATCATCATTCTGCGGGGCGCTAAGCTTATAGAATAAACCGGCTCAAGTCTTCGTCTTGAATCAGTTCGCCAAGTTTTTCATTGACATAGTTCTCGTCGATATCCAGCTGGCTACCACTTTGGTCCGTGGCATTAAACGATACTTCATCCAATAGTCGTTCCAGCACGGTATGCAAACGCCTAGCACCAATATTTTCAGTACGTTCGTTGACCTCCCAGGCCGTTTCGGCAATGCGACGAATACCTGATTGAGTGAAAGATATTTGCATGCCTTCGGTATTGATTAATGCCTGATATTGTTCAGTTAGTGAGGCGTCAGGCTCTGTTAAGATGCGTTCGAAGTCATCAGGCGATAAGGCTTCTAATTCTACGCGGATCGGTAAGCGGCCTTGCAATTCAGGAATTAAATCGGAAGGTTTGGCTAAGTGGAAGGCGCCAGAGGCAATAAATAAAATGTGATCGGTTTTGATCATGCCGTGTTTGGTGCTGACGGTACAGCCTTCGATTAAAGGCAGTAAATCCCGTTGTACCCCTTCGCGCGATACATCGGCACCCGCGCCTTCGGAACGCTTGGCGACTTTGTCGAGTTCGTCAATAAACACAATGCCGTTTTGTTCGGCCACATCGACGGCGCGTGCTTTTAATTCTTCTTCGTTAACCAGCTTAGCGGCCTCCTCTTCCTTGATTTTTTTCAGCGCTGCTTTCACTGTCATTTTATTGGTTTTCTTTTTGCCGTTGCCCATATTGGAAAACATGGATTGCAATTGGCTGGTCATATCCTCCATGCCGGGAGGGGCCATAATCTCGACGCCGATGGGGGCGGCGCTGACTTCAATTTCAATTTCTTTTTCGTCTAACTCACCTTCGCGTAATTTTTTACGGAATAGTTGGCGGGTAGTATTTTCTTTATCGTCTTCATCACCGCGGGCCGTCGGCAATAAAACATCTAACACTCTTTCCTCGGCGGCATCTTCGGCACGGTGTTGAACTTTTTCCATTTCCTGTTCGCGCAATAATTTAATGGATACATCGACCAGGTCGCGAATAATGGAATCAACATCGCGGCCGACATAACCGACCTCGGTAAATTTAGTCGCTTCAACTTTAATAAAAGGCGCATTAGCCAGTTTGGCCAAGCGCCGTGCAATTTCTGTTTTACCAACACCGGTTGGGCCAATCATCAAAATATTTTTTGGTGTAATCTCATTGCGCAGCTCTTCACTCAGCTGCATTCGGCGCCAGCGGTTACGCAAGGCAATCGCAACGGCGCGTTTAGCGTTTTCCTGACCGACAATGTGTTTATCCAGTTCGTGAACAATTTCTCTAGGAGTCATTTGTGACATGGGGTCGCCTATGTTGATAATTTGAGATGCTAGATGCTAGATGCTAGATGCTAGATGCTAGATGCTAGAGATCATTACTCGCAATCCAGTTCTTCAATGCTGTGGTTGTGGTTGGTATACACACAAATATCACCGGCAATCGTGAGCCCCTTTTGGACAATGTCTAGCGCGCTTAATTCGGTATTTTCCAATAAGGCCTTGGCGGCAGATTGGGCAAAGGGCCGCCGGAGCCAATGGCGATCAGGTTATTTTCGGGCTCGATAACATCGCCATTACCGGTAATCACTAACGAAGTGGTTTTATCAGCAACTGCCAGCAGAGCTTCCAGTTGGCGTAGCGAGCGTTCGGTACGCCACATTTTTGCCAGCTCAACCGCGGCCCGTGTCAGGTGGCCTTGATATTTTTCCAGTTGGGCTTCAAACAGTTCAAACAGGGTAAAGGCGTCCGCAGTGCCTCCGGCAAAACCGGCAATAACCTGTTGGTTGTAGAGTCGTCGCACTTTGCGGGCATTGCCTTTCATTACGGTATTGCCCATGGAAACCTGGCCGTCGCCGCCGATAACAACTTTGCCGTTGCGGCGCACAGAGAGAATAGTGGTGCCTCGATATTGATCCAAGGTGTGGTCCTCAAATTTTTACAGATAAAAGTATATGGGGGCGCTTTGTACTAATTCAAGCGTCTGACTGCTTCGTTTAGCCTTCGGCTTTGCGTTTTAATAGCAGTGTATCAATGCCTTGGCTGATCAGTGTGTTGCGCGCCTTTGCCAGCTTGGAGCGGTCAGTAAACGGGCCAACCTGAACACGGTGCCAATTGCCATTGGCGTTAGCCACTTCATCAACATTGGCATCCAGTCCCATCAGAATAAGTTTGGCGCGCAGGCGGTCAGCATCGGCCGCTTTTTTGAAAGAGCCCGCTTGTAAGATATAAATCAATGATTTCTGCTTTTCAATAAATTCGGCTTCGTCATCTTCGCTGGCAACAATGACTTCGCGCTCAGGTAGCAATGTATAAAAATCAAACTTGGTGGTGAGCTTTTTGGCTTCCTGTTTTACTTCCTCAACCTTGGCAGTGACATTTCCTGGCGCCGGAGTCGGCGTGATGTCAGCTAGATAAGCGAGAAAGCTGATAAACAAACCGGTGACAATACCGGTAAAGAGCCAAACCCAGCCGGGCACCTGACTTTGGGGGGTTGCTTTTTCTTGCGGGTAGCGGGCTTGGGTTTTTAGCAAAATCTTGGCATAGTATTTGAAGCAATGTGTTGGAAAAATGTAATAGCCGACGGTAGCTGGATCTGGTGCAAAAGAAGTGGTTGTGAGGGCGCGGGCATTGCTGCCTGACGCAAGTATTACATTTCTTTCGGTGCAGAAACTCCCAACAAGTCTAGACCATTTTCAATCACTTGCCGGACCGCTTCACTTAAACTTAGCCGGGCATTGCGCAGGGCGTGATCATCAATCAGCATTTTATGGGCGTTGTAATAGCTATGAAAATCACTGGCCAGCTCTTTTAAATAATTAGCAATGGCATGGGGTTCGCACTTATTGGCGGCGTTCTTTATCAGCTCGGGATAAGCGGCCAGACGTTTGAGTAATTCTTTTTCGGTATCTTCGGTGAGCAGTTCTAATGTGTCTGCATTGTCAGCTGACCAGCTCCAGCCATTGTCTGCGAGTTTGTTCAACATGCTGCATACCCGGGCGTGGGCGTATTGGATGTAATACACCGGATTATCGTTGCTCTGGGAAACGGCTAAATCAATATCAAAAGTCAGCTGCGACGTGGCCGCTCGCGCCGCCAAAAAGTAGCGGGTGGCGTCTTTGCCGACTTCATCGATCAGGTCGCGAATGGTCACATAGCTGCCGGCGCGTTTGGAGATTTTTACTTCTTCGCCGCCGCGCATCACCATCACCATTTGGTGTAGTACATATTCGGGCCAGTCTTGGGAATGGCCAACCCGGTATTCTGACTGACCGCTTGTACGCCGGCTCTGACCCGGGTAATGGTGCTGTGATGGTCAGCGCCTTGTTCGTTGACCACGCGGGTAAAGCCGCGCTGCCATTTATTAAGATGGTAGGCGACATCGGGCACAAAATAGGTGTAGCCGCCTTCAGACTTGCGCATTACGCGGTCCTTGTCATCACCGAAATCGGTGGTGCGCAGCCACAGCGCGCCGTCTTTCTCATAGGTGTGGCCGCTGTCGATCAACTGCTGAACGGTTTTTTCAACATCGCCATCGTTGTATAAAGCGGATTCTAAATAATAAACATCAAAGTCGACCCCAAAGGCTTTCAAATCCAAATCTTGTTCGCGACGCAAATAAGCAACAGCAAAATCACGAATGGCATCGTTGTTGTCCGGGTCGCCAACGCCGGTGACGTGTTTGTCTTCGGCATCGATGGTGTCTTTGGCCATATAGGAATTGGCGACGTCGGTGATGTAGTCGCCGCGATAGCCGTCTTCCGGCCAGCTGGCATCTTCAGGGCCTAAACCTTTGCAGCGCGCTTGTACTGAGGTGGCCAAATTATTAATTTGCTGGCCTGCATCGTTGTAATAAAACTCGGCGGTAACGTTCCAGCCTGCAGCATTTAGTACCCGGCACAAGGTATCGCCGATGGCGGCGCCGCGACCATGACCCACGTGCAGTGGTCCGGTGGGGTTGGCTGATACAAATTCCACTTGCACTTTTTTACCCGCGCCATCCTTGCAGCGGCCAAACTGTTTTCCCTGCGCCAATATGTCAGTCACCACGGCGCTGGCGGCGGCTTCATTCAGAAAAAAGTTAATAAATCCCGGGCCGGCAATTTCTGCTTTGCTGAGTTGTGCCGACGCTGGGAGCGCATCGATAATCAGCTGTGCGATATCCCGTGGTGGTTTCTTCGCGGCTTTCGCCAAAGTCATGGCAATATTGCTGGCCAGATCGCCGTGGCTTTTGTCTTTGGTGCGATCGATGCTGATCCGTGGCTCGATGTCGGCAGGTAGCGCGCCATGGTCGACAAGAGTACTAAGAGCGGCGTTAATCAGTTCGGCAATATGGTCTTTCATAGAATACGGGTTCGCTGGCGCTGGTATTAAAAAGGGCGCGTATTATCACGGTTTTTGCCGGTGCAAGCCAGTCGCAAAACGGTTTGCAGGTCGTTTGGAGTAATAAAAATTCGCTCTCGCGGCTAAAGGAATCGTAGTAATTGCTCGGGGGTATCGGTAAAGTCGCGGGTGGTCTTGCTGGTACGAAAGGCATTTCCAACCACATCTGCGGAATAGGAATAGCAGACACCTAACATGGTTTCATTATTGACCGCCGCAACGCCATCCAGTTTATCCATATCGTAAATACGCGCCTGCGCCACAAAATAGCCTTTTTGCAGCACGAAAGCGGCTTCTCTGTCATCGCCATCGAAGGTGTCATTAGCCCAAAGGGTAAAGCCTTTCATCATCGGTTTGCCGGCAATGGCTTGTGGTTCGAGTACCGCGAAGTCTTTGGTTTGCCATTTATGAATCAGTTGCTGATTAAGGTGAACAGTGGCCTCACTGGTAGTGCCCGCTTCATCTTCAACCGCCACGTCATAGATACGTTCAGTATTGCCGCGCCGGCAGTGCGCGATGGCCAGCAGGGTTAAATCATAGATATGGGTGCAGTTGGCGTTGATGCTCACCTGGCGGTGAATGTCGAGGGTGGAGCTGTTTAAGTCGGTGCCGATTAGCGCTTTGATGGGTTCAACTGCCCCGGTACAAGTGGTGAGGGGGATCCTTAAAGCTTCCGCTTGAATGTCTGTGACCTGCTGGCCATCGTGATAAACCACCGAGCGGAAGCCGTGACAGCAATCTTCCAGCTCCGCCACGACTTTACCCGCTTGGCCACTTAGCCGAACCCGGCGGCGAAAAACACCTTGACCGTAATTGGGGTTGGTCGGGGCGGTAAAGGGAGTTGAGGTTGGCTCGGGCATAGTAAATCTACAGCGTGGTTAATAGTGGCAAGACACAGTCTAGCTGAGGTGGTTGTTAATTGAAGTGCTAAAAGCGGCCGTGTGATTGTTGCGCTTGGGGTCAGCGATGTTATTTGAATGCTCAGAACATATCGGCTGGGTCGACATCGATTGAAAGCGTACCTTGCCATTAAGTGGGTGTTGTTCGGCTTGCTGGCATAGCTGCTGAATCGCTCGCAGCAGCGGGCTAAATTCTTCACCCAGCGGTGTGACGGATATCAACTCACCCAAATTAATGTGTCTCGGTGATGCCAATCAGCCTAATAGGCTGGCGGCCCATAGGCAATTAATCAGCTGTTGGTGGATTTAAGTGCTCTTTAGTTAGCCCAATCAGCAGGCTGGCGCACATCAGTACTAGTATCAAAGTAAAGGGCAGGCCGGTTGCAATTGCGCCGGCTTGCAGTGCGCTTAGTGCTGCTTTACCGCCACCAAATAATAGCGCGCCTGCGATCAGGCCTTCCATCATGGCCCAGAAGATTCGCTGAGGTACCGGTGCGTCCAGCTTGCCTCCCGCAGTAATGCTGTCAATCACCAGAGAGCCGGAGTCAGAGGAGGTGACAAAAAACACCAAGACTAACAAGGTACCTAGTCCGGTGGTTATGCTGGATAATGGAAGATGTTGCAGCATTTGAAAAGTGGCCAGACTGGGGGAGCTAATACCTTTTGCCAATTCGCCGATACCACCTTGTGATTGGATCAAGGCGCTTACTCCAAAAGTGCTCATCCATAACAGTGTTACTAGTACCGGTACGAAGAGCACTGCAATGATAAATTCTCGCACACTGCGTCCGTGGGATATGCGAGCGATAAACATGCCGACAAAGGGTGACCAGCTAATCCACCAGGCCCAGTAAAATACGGTCCAGTCTTGCATCCATTGCGTGTCCGGGCGATCACTCCATAGGCTTAAGGGAATAAGTTGGGTGAGATAATTGCCTGTGGTTGCCAGCAGCCCGCTGAGTATTGCCAGTGTTGGGCCTGCAAAAAAAACAAAAAGCAGCAACAGCAAGGCAATCAGCATGTTGATATTACTGAGTACTTTGACGCCCCCTTCCAGGCCCCGGACAACCGAAAGGACAGCAATAAAAGTGACGCCAATCACAATGCCAATCTTGGTGTTGATCTCGTCGGGAATGCCGAATAGGAAATTAAGTCCGGCAGATGTCTGTGATGCGCCAAGACCGAGAGAGGTGGCCAGACCGAAGATGGTCGCCAGTACAGCCAGGATATCAATGGCATGTCCTGGCCAGCCCCAGATTCTCTCACCAAACAGCGGGTAGAATACCGAACGAATCGTCAGGGGCATGCCTTTGTTGTAGCAGAAAAAAGCCAGTGCCAGACCAACGACCGCATAAATCGACCAGGCATGAAAGCCCCAGTGGTACATAGTGGCAGGTATTGCCAAGCTAGCGGCCTCGTCACTGAATGGCTCTACTGCAAAAGGGGTGCCTCCCCAGCCGCTAAAATAGGCCATGGGCTCTGCGACCCCCCAAAACATAAGGCCTATGCCCATGCCGGCGGCAAATAACATAGAAAACCACGACATCAGGGAAAACTCGGTTTTGGCGTATTGCCCGCCCAGTCGAATGCGACCCAGAGGTGAGACGGCCACACCAATACAGAACATCAGTAAGAAGTTAGCTGAGCCCATCAGAAACCAATCAAAGTTACTTAAACACCACACCTTTACTTCGTTCAATAGGTGGTTGGCCCCTTCTGGGTAGATGATGGTGCCGGTCACAAACAGAATAATTAAAAGAGAGCTGACAAAGAACACCGGGTTGTGAATGTCCATCCCCATTATCTCAATATTGTCTTGGCCTATCTCGTAGTCAGTGGGATATGGGTCGGTACAGCTGGTGTTATTTTGCATAGTGCCTCGTGTGAATAATGCTTTGATGTCTTTGTGAGTTGTTGGATTTAGTGGCTGTTTTATGGAGTATTTATTTAGTGTTCATTGTAATACTAATTTTATTATTTCCCTTAATTGTTGAATTTAATAGAAATTGTCTTGTTGTTTGGGCTTTTGTGGTAATAAAATGATTACAGGTATAAATATTATAGGTGTTATAAAATAATAAACTAAATAGATTGGCTAAGCAGCACCTATACCAATAACACATTCGAAAAATATTGAGGGAGAGCCATGTTTCAACGTAAAGCACTGGCTGGCGCCATTGTTGCGGCCAGTATCAGCACGTTATCTGTTGCGCAAATTGAAGAAGTAATTGTCACGGCCACCAAGCGGTCGGCCAGCGCCCAGGATATTCCTGTAGCAATTCAGGCTCTGGGGCAAGAATCGCTGAAGGATCTCAATGTGGGTAACTTCGATGATGTTGTACGTAACTTTCCAAACTTGACTGCGGGTAGTCGAGGTCCGGGTCAGGCGACTATGTATATCCGCGGTATGGCAGTTGAGCCAATTACTGTGATGCTGTCCGGGGCCCAAGGCACAACACCTAATGTTGCATTGTATCTCGATGAGCAGCCTGTGACGGCGCCTGGTCGCAATCTCGATATTTACGCCTCTGATATAGCGCGCGTTGAAGTTTTGGCCGGCCCTCAGGGCACACTATTTGGTGCCAGTTCTCAGGCTGGCACCGTACGGCTTATTACTAATAAGCCTCGAATCGGTGAGTTCGGTGCTGGTGTTAAAGCCGGTATTGCTGACACTAACGAAGGTGAAATGAGTAATTCTGTTGAGGGCTATATTAATATTCCCGTGAATGACTCGCTGGCATTCCGGGCGGCGGTTTATAATGTTCGCCGAGGTGGTTATATCGATAATGTTGCTGGTGAATTTACCACTGATCCCGCTATTAATCCTGATTCTAATGTGGGCATTAGTGCCGCAAGTTACGATAGTGCTGCTAACACCTTGCTGGTAGAAGATGACTTCAATGACAGCTATTACACTGGCTACCGTCTTGGTGCCAAAATGGTATTGAATGAAGATTGGGATTTGTTGTTGCAATACTCATCGCAAGAACTGGGTTCTGATGGTGTTTTTGATTACGACCCGGAAGTGGGTGATTTGGAGGTGCAGCGCTACTTCCCCGATGAGTTGACCGATGAATTTGAGCAGACGTCCTGGACACTACAGGGCAGGTTGGATGCGTTGGAGATAGTTTATACCGGTGCCTATCTTGAGCGTGAAATCGACCAAAAGATTGACTACACCGGTTACAACAATGCGGGTGGCTTTGTAGCTTATTACACCTGTACTTATGATAACCCAGCGTATATTACCAACTATGGCATTGATCCCAGCACGATTACCCCGGGAGGCAGAGAGTGTCGTGACCCGGTTAAAGGATTTATTGGGCATCAGGATCACAGCCGTCAGACCCATGAGTTTCGCATTAATACACCGCAGGATAAGTCGCTACGGTTAACTGCAGGTATTTATTATGACGATTTCGAGGTAGAAACGCAGGATGACTATTACTATGCAGCGACACCGGAGTTAGGCTTTGCACCTAATGCGCCAATCTCTTACTCGCGCAGCATTAACGATTCGACCCGGCCTGTGGGTATTGCCTTTTTCAATGACATTACCCGCACTGAAGAGCAAATTGCTGTATTTGGTGAGTTGTCTTACGACCTTACTAATCAGCTGACGGCAACGATCGGCGCTCGTTACTATGAGTTGGAATCCGATTACTACGGTTCTTCCAATTTTGCCGATGGTATTTTTCAGGGGTCGGTAAATACCGATCGCGGTCGTGACTATGACTCATCTGGTGGCCACAGCACTGATCCGTTAGAGTTTGATGATGTGATTCCTAAATTCACCCTGACTTATATGATGAATCAAGACACCATGGTGTACGGTACCTACTCGGAAGGTTATCGCCCGGGTGGTTTTAACCGTGGTGGGGGGCTGGCTTCTACTAATCCAGCCTTCCCGACAGTTAGCACTACTTACGACACCGATGACGTTGTTAACTATGAGTTTGGTTGGAAAACCACACTGGCGGGCGGCAATGTACAGTTTAACGGTAGTACCTATTTTATCGAGTGGACCGATATGCAGGTGTCCCGTTTTGATCCTGAAAATGTTTCCATACTCACCTTTATCGAAAATGCTGCAGACTCGGAAATTTTTGGTATTGAGATGGACGCTGTTTGGGTCGCTAGTCAAAATTTAACGTTGTTTGCAGCTTTGTCCTATAACGATACCGAGATTACTGAGATTAAAGGGCAGGCTGTTGAAATCGCTCCAGAAGGCAGCCGTTTACCACTAACACCAGAGTTTCAGGGTAATGTTAGAGCGCGTTATGAGTGGTCGTTAAATGGCTATGATGCTTATTGGCAATTGGCGGTACAGCATGCAGGTAGTAGTTACAGCTCTATCGTTGAGGAAGAGCGCAGGGAACAGGACGGTTATACGACGTCGGATGCAGCTATCGGGCTTAACAAAGACAATTGGAATGTAGAGTTCTTTGTTGAAAACCTGAGCGATGAGCGCGCCGAATTATTTATCAATAACCAGGATGATATTGAGCGTATTACTACTAATCGTCCGCGCACAATGGGTATGAGATTTTCATACGACTATTAAATCAACGGGTTGTATTATACCGTTGGTATTAAAAACACGGGCTGGACCTTTTGGTTCCGCCCGTGTTTTTATATAAGCGTTATAAATTCCTATAAAAGTATTTCTTTAATTCGATCTTAACTATGACTGATATCGATACCGCTTTAGCTCAGATCAAACAGCAGCTTAATGACAAACAATACGATCAGGCATTGCTTAATATTACGCCGCAACTGGTGCAGTACCCCGAGCATGCTGAACTATGGTATTTGAAGTCGGTTTGCCAGCGTTATCTCAAGTTAAGTGATGCCGCCATAGAGAGTTTACAAACCTTGTTAGCATTGCAACCTGAATACGGGCGCGCATTTCAGGAATTGGGGCATAACTTTAGTGCGTTGTCCCGTATGCAAGATGCCGCTGAGGCATATCAGCAAGCTGTACAGCGCAATAATGCCCTGCCGGCTAGTTGGCGTGGTTTGGCTGTTGCGCTCAAGCAGCTGGGGCAGGAACAAGAAGCTGCTGCAGCGCTTAATCAATTTCAGTACCTCAATAAGCAAGCCCCGATTTTGCTTAGCATTGCTAGTATGCGTAATGAAGGCAGACTTTATAAAGCTGAGCGTCTGTGCCGCGATTTCCTTCAGCAGCACCCCCATGATCCAAGTGCGATGCGCTTGCTCGGTCTTATTGGTATGGATTTGGGGGTTCTGGATGATGCCGATTTTGTGCTGGAAAGTTGTTTGGAACTTCATCCCGATTTTGATCAGGCGCGGATTGATTTTATTACCGTTTTGCAAAAAAGACAGCAATTTAAGCGCGCGATGGAGCAGGCCAATATTCTGCTGGATAAGCAACCGAATAATATCACCGCATTGACCGCCGGTGGGAATGCCGCGATGTCGATTGGTGATCTGGAGTTGGCGCTGACCCTGTTTGATCGGGCTTTATTAATTAATGCAAATTTGCAAGGTGTTCAACTGGCCAAGGGTCATGCCTTAAAAACGGCAGGAGACACCAGCGGTGCTGTTGATTGTTATCGTAAAGCTTATGAAATACAGAGTGACTTTGGTGATGCTTATTGGTCCCTGGCAAATTTGAAAACTTACCGTTTTAGTGACGGTGAAATCAAAATCATGAAAAATCAGTTGGAAGTTCCCACCATTAGTTTGGTAGATCGCTATTCGATCTGTTTTGCGTTGGCAAAATCGTTGGAAGATAGCGGCGATTATAGTCAGTCATTTCATTACTATCAGCGTGGAAATCAATTAAAGAAGCAGCAGATTGACTACAGTGCAGAAAATAATAAACGCGATACCCAGCTGCAAATTCAGGTCTGCACTAAAAATTTATTTACAGTCGCTAGAGGCTATGAAGATAAAGCACCAATTTTTATTGTTGGTCTGCCGCGCGCAGGTTCTACGTTGTTGGAGCAAATTCTTTCTTCTCACTCGATGGTGGAAGGTACGCTGGAATTACCCAATATTCCTGCGATGGCGCACAAACTTAACGGGCGCCGTCGCCGTGATGAAGAGCCTAAGTACCCTGGCGTACTGGCTGAGCTGACGCCTGAGCAATGCTTGAAATTGGGCCGGCAATATATTGAAGAAACGCGGATTCATCGAACCGATACTCCCTTTTTTATCGACAAGATGCCCAATAATTTTCGTCATATTGGTTTGATAAAAACCATACTTCCCAACGCAAAAATTATCGATGCTCGACGTCACCCCTTAGCCTGTTGTTTTAGCGCCTTCAAGCAATTGTTTGCCGAGGGGCAGTTATTTAGTTATTCGTTGGACGACCTTGCCGGATACTACATTGACTATACCCAGCTAATGACACATTGGGATGATGTGTTCCCCGGTGCTATTCACAGGGTTTTTTATGAGCAGGTTGTTGATGATTTAGAGTTGGAGGTCAGGCGGCTGCTTGAATATTGCCAGCTACCTTTCGAGCCCCAGTGTTTAGAGTTTCATAAAACCCGGCGCGCTGTGCGTACTGCCAGTGCTGAGCAGGTACGCCAGCCCTTGTACCGTGGTGGCATTGATCAATGGCAGAATTTTGCAGAACAACTTGACCCTTTGGTAGTCAGGTTGGCTGACGTTTTGAGTCATTATCCTTGTGTTGATAAGTGAGCGTTCTTTCTCAGTACGTTTAATCTAAAAATTTAATCCAGTGGCTCTGGGTCCGTATTCATCAATTGCGGTATTTAGGAGCAATGCTGGCTAGCCGTTGGTTACTCAAGTGGACTTGCGACGTTGCCCCTCTGGCAGCTTGATGGTTGCCGGCTTAAAACATATCGGCTGGGTCGACATCGATTGACCAGCGTACCTTGCCATTAAGTGGGTGTTGTTCGGCTTGCTGGCATAGCTGATGGAGAGCTTGATGCAGGCCTTTACGCTGCTCTGCACGAATTAGTAATTGGACGCGATAGCGCCCGGCTTTGCGCGTCATGGGTGCTGGCAGCGGACCGAAAAACTGGCAGTTTCTGGCACTGGACTGCTGACGTAAATCAGCGAGTAATGTCTCTGGCTGTTGCAGGTTATTGGCCTCGGCGCGGACCATGGCGATATGGGAAAAGGGAGGCAATTGCTGTGCTTGTCGTTCCGCCAGTAACTGCCGTGCAAAGTGGCCATAGCCCTGATGGATCAGTTGATTGAGCAGGGGGTTTTCCGGTTGATGGGTTTGGATCAGCACGGTGCCTGCTTTGGCCTCGCGCCCAGCGCGCCCAGCCACTTGTATTAATAGCTGGCCCATTTTTTCTGCGCCGCGAAAATCAGCGCTGAATAAACCGCCGTCGGCATCTAACACTGCCACTAAGGTGACGTCGGCAAAGTGGTGGCCTTTGGCGAGCATTTGAGTGCCGACTAAAATGCAGGGTTCCCCTTTATGGATTTCAGTGGTGAGTTGTTGCATCGCTAATTTGCGGCTGGTGGTATCGCGATCTACCCGGTGAATCGTGGTGTTGGGAAACAGCCGTTGCAAGGCTTGTTCACTGCGCTCGGTGCCGGAGCCATGAAAGTCCAGCTGCCCGCTGTGACAGTTGGGACATTGCCGGGGCAATGTTGTTTGGCTTTCACAGTGATGGCAACGCAGCATCCGCTGTTTAAAATGTACGGTCATGCGGGCATCGCAATGTTGGCATTGGGCGACGTAGCCGCAGTCATGGCACATCATCATCGGTGAAAAGCCACGCCGGTTGATGAATACCAATACCTGATTACCTAGGCTGATTTGCTGCTGAATCGCTTGCAGTAGCGGCGGGCTAAAGCCTTCATCCAGCGGTGCGTGACGGATATCAATTAAGCCAAATTGAGGCGCCGCTGCACCGGTAGCCCGCTGGCTTAAATGCAGATGTTGATAGCGCCCTGAAGGGCATTGTTAAGTGTTTCCAGACTGGGGTGGCGGAGCCCAGCACGATGGTACAGAGCTCATCGGCGGCGCGCTTGATGGCTATGTCGCGGGCAGAGTAACGAAAACCGTCTTGCTGTTTGAAAGAACTGTCGTGTTCTTCATCGATAATAATCAGGCCCAAAGTCGCCAGCGGGGTAAATACGGCTGAGCGGGTGCCGATGACGATACCGGCTTCCCCGGAGTTGGCAGCCTGCCAGGCGAGCAAGCGTTCGCGATCGGTGAGGCCTGAATGTATTAGCGCTATAGTACAGGTGAAGCGGCTTTGAAAGCGGCTGAGGGTTTGCGGGGTTAGACCGATTTCCGGAATCAGTACCAGCGCTTGCTTACCCTGTTTTAAGCAGTGTTCAATGAGTTGTAAATACACTTCGGTTTTACCACTGCCGGTTACGCCTTCTAATAAAAAACTGTGAAAGCCCTGACAGGCATTGATCGTCGAGACGGCTTGTTGTTGCTCATGATTAAGGCTTAGTGGCGCTGTTAGTAATAATTCTTCAGGCCGGGTTTTATCCGGGCTGACTTCAAAGGTTTCGATTAATTGTTTTTCAATTAGCGTATTGACTACCGCTTTGCTGATGCTGTTGGCGGTGAGGACGCTGGCACTAACGCTGCCGTGCTGTTGCAATAGCTTGAGCAGTAGGGCTTGTTTTGCTGCGCGTTTCAGTGCGCCCTCTGGCAGCCCTTTGCCTTCAGTGCTTAAGCGCCAGCGAGTCTCAGTGATGGCAATCAGGTTTTCGCCTTTGCGTAATAGGCTGGGGATGGCATTAGCCAGTGCATCGCCCACTGGGTGTTGATAGTAGCTGGCGGCCCATAGGCACAGTGTGAGCAATCGCGGTGGCAGAATGGGGGTTGTGTCGAGTATCGCGGTGGCCGCTTTAAGTTGGTGCTCTGGCACATCGGTTTGTTGTTTGATTTCTAGCAGAACCCCTATCAGCTTGCGGTTGCCAAAAGGCGCGGCTACCCGGGTGCCTGGCTGTAATTGGCTAAGCGCTTCAGCAGATAGCCCCTCTGGTGGCAGGTAGTCAAAGCTGCGGCGTAATGGGGTCGGCATGGCCAAACTGAGGAAGGGCATTGAGGTGGCTATTATTCTTCGCTGTAAAAAAGCCAGTGTAGCAAGGTCCGTGTTGGGATGTTAGACGGCTACGCTAAGAGTCTGTGTGGTATTGTGGCTAATCGGGCGAAAGCATTGCAATTCATAGTTGCTCTGGTATGATGCATCGCCTGATTTTTCACCAGTTCCAGTGATGGCTGTGAACTGAATTCAGTACCGTACAAAGCCAGCTGTTTCCACGGAGGAAACCTGAAGGCCGGACTCTGTGGCGGTACACTTAGCGAAGAGAGTACTATCATGAAAGCGGATATCCATCCTAAATACGAAGAAATCACTGCAACCTGTAGTTGTGGCAATGTTATTAAAACCGGTTCTACTTTGTGCTCGGATTTGCACTTGGACGTATGTTCTGCCTGTCACCCGTTCTACACTGGTAAGCAGAAAACGGCTGATACCGGTGGCCGTGTTGATCGCTTTAAGCAGCGTTTTGGTAATCGCAGCAGCAAAAGCTAATCATCCCGCTTGCTATTGTCTAGCTCAACAACGCCCAGCCTATTGGTTGGGCGTTGTTGTATCCGGGCGACACTAATTTGCTTGTCCTTTTCGTCATCAAACTCGTTACTGTTTCTAATTATAGGATTGCCCCTATGTTACTGCGGCTATTGTTATTACTGCCATTGTTTGTGTTTGGTGTATTCGCTCAGGCTTCAGCGTGCAATGCAGTAGGAGAACTTGAGTGGGTTGAGCTTATGACAGTGGTGGATGGGGATACATTGCATCTAACCGATGGTCGCAAATTGCGGGTGTTGGCGATCAATACGCCGGAGTTGGCAAATCGAGGTAAGCCTGCCCAGCCGTTGGCGATAGCGGCACAGAATGCAGTAAAGACTTTTTTTGCCGATCAATCCAAAGTGGGCTTGCAAATAGGTCAACAAAAAAAAGACCATTACGGTCGCTGGTTGGCACATGTTTTTCGTGCGGATGGTAAAAGTCTGGCAGAATATTTGTTGGCACAGGGCTTGGCTTGGCAAGTCGTTGTGCCACCTAATGAGGGTTATTGGCAATGCCTGACGGCGCATGAAGCCAGTGCGCAGCGGCAGGGCATAGGTATTTGGCAGGCTGGCATTTATCCGGCGTTAGATGCGCGCCAATTAACCACAGCGAATAGCGGTTTTCAGCGTGTGCACGGAACGATTCGCGCGATTAATCGCAGTCGTGACAGTTGGTGGTTGCAATTAGATACGTTGGCGATTCGGTTACGGTCTAAAGACCTCAGTCGTTTTAATTTAAATGACCCCAATGACTGGTTAAATAAAACGGTGACTATTCGTGGTTGGGTTGTCGATCGCAGCGCATCTGCTGCGGTTAAAAAAAAGAAATACAGCCCGTTGATGATAAATCTTCAGCATCCAGCAATGCTTAAGTAAAACCCATGACGCTGCTGACTGTTTTATGGCAAGAAAAGAAGCTTGTAGGCCTACTGGCTTTTCTATATTCTGCGCAGCCGCTTAAGCGTTTTTATAACAAAAAAACCCTAAAAAAATAGTGTAAAACTGTAGATTGATATAACAATAGATCTTTTGTTCTTAATACACAGCACAGCCAATCCAGCCGGTTGAAGATGCGAGATGGGTTTAATCAAGATTTAATCAGATGGGACACTGCTATGACTACCGATTTTAAACAACAGGCATTGGATTACCATTCCAAGCCTAAACCAGGAAAAATTTCTGTTGAGTTAAGTACCTCAGCCGAAACTCAAAACGATTTGGCTTTGGCCTATAGTCCAGGTGTCGCAGAACCCGTTAAAGCCATTGCAGAAAATCCCGATGCAGCTTATGACTACACGATCAAAGGCAATTTGGTTGCGGTTATTTCAAATGGTACGGCTATTTTAGGCTTAGGTAATTTGGGTGCGATGGCCAGTAAACCAGTGATGGAAGGTAAAGCTTTATTGTTTAAACGCTTTGCCGGTATAGATTCGATTGATATTGAAGTGGATACAGAAGAACCAAGAGAATTTATTGAAACAGTCGTGCGTATTGCCGACACCTTTGGTGGTATTAATCTGGAAGATATTAAAGCACCAGAATGTTTTGAAATTGAAAATGAATTGATCGACCGCTGTAATGTTCCGGTGTTTCATGACGATCAACATGGCACCGCGATTGTTACCGCAGCGGGTATGTTGAATGCCTTGGAGATTCAGGGAAAAAATCTGGAGACAGCAAAAATAGTGTGTTTGGGTGCGGGTTCAGCTGCGATAGCGTGTATGCGTTTATTGATGCGTTTGGGCGCATTAAATGAAAACCTCACAATGATTGACCGCTTGGGTGTTATCTATAAAGGCCGTGAGGGCGTGACGTCCATTAAAGAACCTTTTGCTCATGAAACCAGTGATCGTACATTGGCTGACGCATTAAAGGGTGCTGATGTATTTGTTGGCTTGTCAGGGGCCAATTTATTGAGTTCCGAATTACTAAGCACGATGGCGCCCAGTCCGATTGTATTTGCCTGTTCAAATCCCGATCCTGAAATCGATCCTGCCTTGGCGAAAGCAACCCGCAGTGATTTAATAATTGCGACTGGACGAAGCGATTATCCCAATCAGGTGAATAATGTTTTGGGCTTTCCGTTTATTTTCCGTGGTGCGTTGGATGTGCGGGCAACAGTGATCAACGAAGAAATGAAAGTGGCAGCGGTTAATGCATTACGTGCCATTGCTAAATTGCCAGTGCCACCATCAGTTTTAACTGCTTGTGAGTTGGATAGTTTGGAATTTGGCCCTGAATATATCATTCCAAAACCGATGGATGGCCGGCTTTTAGGTGATATATCCGCAGCCGTTGCGCAGGCTGCAATTGATACCGGTGTTGCTCGCTTACCGTATCCAGCACATTACCCTATCGAGAGTGTTGATCAGATTTAGTGCTGCTTTTTTATAGCTTGCCGAAAGCCGCGTCAGCGGCTTTTTTGTGGGAGAGATAAATTGAAACTTATGACCAGTGTGAATCGATGTAATTAATGGAACATAACATTTTACAACTCATTGCGCAGGCGACTGCTGCGACGACAGTCGAGCGTAAAGCGCTTATTCAGTCGCTGTGGAGTGGCTATGGAGAAATCGCCCGCTACCAACTCACCGGTGGGGTGGTAGGGTGCCATGTGGTGGTTAAAAGTGTGGTGCCGCCTGTACAGCAACATCATCCTCGTGGTTGGAATACGGATTTATCCCATCAACGCAAGCTGCAATCTTATCAAGTGGAGATGGCTTGGTATAAAAGCTGGGCGTTGCGTTGCGATTATCATTGCCGGGTGCCGGATTGTTATACGGTTGCTGCGTTAGATGAAATTGGTTCGTGTCTGCTGGTGCTTGAAGATATTGATGATGCTGGATTCTCAGTGCGAAAGTCCGAGCTTAATCTGCTTGAGATTAAGTTGTGTTTAAACTGGTTGGCGCATTTTCACAGTCAATTTTTACAGCAAGTGCCTACTGATTTATGGCCAGTCGGTTGTTATTGGCATTTAGCGACACGGCCTGATGAGTTGGCGGCAATGGATAATAGGGAATTGCAGCAGGCTGCATCTGAAATAGATCGTCGTTTGTCTGCGGCGGAATTTAAAACGATTGTTCATGGCGACGCCAAGTTGGATAATTTTTGCTTTGCTGATGATGGCTTATCAGTAGCTGCGGTAGATTTTCAATATGTGGGTGGTGGTTGCGGCATAAAGGATGTCGCGTATTTTTTTAGTAGTTGTTTGGATGAGCAACAGTGTGTGCGCTGGGAGAATGAATTGCTGGATTATTATTTCCAGCAGCTCACTGTAGCTGTTAGCGCAAAAAATGATATTGATACGGGAGCTTTGGAAAAAGAGTGGCGTGAGTTGTATGCTTTTGCCTGGGCTGATTTTTATCGGTTTTTAAATGGTTGGATGCCAGGGCACTGGAAAATTAATCGCTATGTACAAAAACTGACAGCGAAAGTTTTAAAGCAGTTGTAGTTTTTCGGCAAAAAAAGCGATAAAGATTTGTAACTCATGCTGGAATAAACATCGCGACCTTTCTTTATGATTGGCCGCGATTTTAGTTTAGCTAGCGGAGGCTGCTACAAAACCTTTTGGTACGCCAGCATCTGGAATAAAGCCGTACATGGGTTCATCGGGCAGGGCTTGTTGCACCAATGCGCGCACAGCCAGCAATTTATCGATATCGATACCGGTGCGCAACCCCATTGCTTCCAGCATCCACACTAAATCTTCAGTGACGATATTGCCAGAGGCGCCAGGTGCCCAGGGACAGCCGCCGATTCCACCGAGTGACGAATCAACGGTAGTGATACCAATTTCCACAGCAGCTAGCACATTGGCTAAACCCTGGCCGCGGGTGTTATGCAAATGCACGCCAACTAATTTATCTTTGCCGCAGGTGTCCCAAATTCGCTGAGTGATGCGTTTCAGTTGTACCGGGTTGGCGAAACCGGTGGTGTCAGATAAGCCCACTTCGTCGACGCCAAGGGCGATCACTTTTTCCGCGTTGGCAACGACCACATCTTCATCCACGTTGCCCTCTATGGTGCAACCAAAGGCAGTGGATAGGCCGACTTCAAAGGTGGGCCGTTGAGCGGCGGGGATTGTCTGCAGAAACGCCACGCATTTAGCGATCTCTTCCAGCATTTGCGGGTGGGTTTTCTTCACGTTTTTGATGGAGTGGGTTTCGCTTTGTGAGAACGGGATACCGACTTTATGCACACCGGCTTTCACTGCGTTTTCAAGGCCGCGTAAATTGGGTACCAGCGCCGCGATTCGCAGACCGGACAAGGTGCGGGCGTATTGAACCACCTCAAAGGTATCAGCGAGTTGGGTAATACGGACGGTGGGACGAAGGATCCGACTTCGATTTCGGGGACTCCGGCCTCAAATTCGGCCTTGATCCAGGCTTTTTTGGCCTCGGTGGGCATGATTGTTTTAATGCTCTGAAGACCGTCCCGTGGGCCTACTTCACTGATTTCTATATCTATTTTCGACATATGGGTACCTGTTTGTAGCGCAATAGCGGGTAATATTTCGCTTCTTCCTTAACTCATTCTTAACAGAATAACTATAATGTTATATCATAATAACAATAGTACCGTTATATGGCCTCAAGGTCTATTTGGGGCCGGTGAAAAAGGAGAAGTCTGTGGCTGATCATCAGCTGCCGTTGTCAGGCATAAAAGTCGTTGAATTTACGCATATGGTAATGGGCCCAACCGTGGGCGTTATCCTTGCCGATCTGGGTGCGGATGTTATCAAAATTGAGCCCATTCAGGGAGATAATACCCGCCGGCTTAAAGGATCTGGTGCGGGTTACTTTCCTATGTACAACCGCAACAAGAAAAGTCTCTGCGTTGATTTGAAGTCTGAGCAAGGTCATCAATTAGCCGAGCGTTTGGCCGCAAAAGCCGATGTCGTCATTGAGAATTTTCGCCCGGGTGCAATGGATAAGCTTGGTTTTGGCTATGAGCAGTTGAGTGCACTGAACCCACGATTGATTTATTGCTCGCTGAAAGGTTTTTTATCGGGTCCCTATCAACACCGCACCGCGCTGGATGAAGTCACTCAGATGATGGGCGGCTTGGCTTATATGACAGGGTTACCTGATCGACCTATGCGAGCGGGTTCTTCGGTTATTGACATCACTGGCGGTATGTTCGGGGTGATCGGTATTTTAGCGGCACTGGAAGAGCGTCACCGCACCGGCAAAGGCAAAGAGGTAGTAAGTTCACTCTACGAAACCACAGCTTACATGGTAGGCCAGCACATGGCGCAGCAGGCAGTGTCTGGTGAAGAACCCCGCCGATGTCAGTGCGCCGCAGTGCATGGTCGGTATACGATATTTTTTACTCCAAGGATAATGAGCGGGTCTTTGTTGGGGTGGTATCGGATTCCTTGTGGCAGCGCTTTTGTGAACAATTCCAATTGGCCGAGTTTGCTAATGATGAATCATTGAAGCTGAATAATGAGCGTGTTAAACAGCGTGATCGCATTGTTCCAGTCATCACTGAATTGTTTCAGTCGATGAGCAAGCAGGAAATGATGGATCAGTTAGATCAGGCGGGTATTCCTTTTGCGCCAATCAACAAACCTTCCGACCTATTTGATGATGTGCATATGAATGCTGGTGGCCTGGTTAATTTGACCTTGACCGGTGGTGAGCATACCGGTGAAGTGGTCAAATTACCTGCCTTGCCGATCGAGTTTGCGGGTGCCCGTTTTGGTGTGACTCAGGACTTGCCAAGAGAAGGGGAGCACTCGCGACAAGCAGCGCAGATGGCTGGTTATAGCGATGAGGAAATTGAACAGCTGGTGGCGGACGGTATTATTCGGGTCGAATAAATAAGTCTTCAGTCTGATGATAAAAACCACCTTCGGGTGGTTTTTTTATGTCTGGTAGTTTTGGATATATCAAAGGCTGCGGTCGTTTATAGTGCGTGGCTGCTGCCTGTATTTGGTGCACTGCGTTCAATATGCACCCTCTTTATGCACCTTACCAGTGGCAGCGGTGATTTTGGATTTGAGTCCGGCAAAAAACAATTTGTCTTAGCGCTTGCTCTTGGCCGCAAAATCCGCTTTTATAGTGGTCTGTAGAATAAAATGAACATTAGTGTTTGATATTACGCAAGGTTGGCCGTGAAATTGCACTAAGTTAGTGGGTCATTAGGGCTGGTTATCATTTTGGTCCTGAGCTAATTTGGCTGCGTATTAGAAACAGTAAAATGAGTCACCGGAGAGTCTGAAGTATGTCGGCCAATCAAGGCGAGGCTTCTACAAAAAAGAAGCGTGTACAACTTGAAATTAACAGTGTCGTTAAAGAATTTGATGGTTTCAAGGCTGTTGATAATGTCAGCCTGAACATTTACCAAGGTGAAATCTTTGCGTTGCTGGGTGCTTCGGGTTGTGGCAAATCAACCTTATTACGGCTGCTCGCGGGTTTCGATGCCCCAACCTCTGGCGACATTATCCTTGATGGCAATAATCTGAATAATATTTCCCCGCATCGTCGTCCCATCAATATGATGTTTCAATCCTATGCGCTGTTTCCACATATGACGGTGGAACAGAATATTGCTTTTGGTTTGAAGCAAGACCGGCTGTCAAAGGCTGCCATTAGTAATAAAGTTGAAGAAGTGCTGAACCTTGTGCAAATGAAAAAGTTTGCCAGACGTAAGCCGCATCAATTATCTGGCGGACAGCAGCAGCGAGTAGCGCTGGCACGCAGCCTGGCAAAAGAGCCTAGCTTATTGTTGTTGGATGAGCCAATGGGGGCGCTGGATAAAAAATTGCGCAGCCAAATGCAGTTAGAGTTGGTGGATATTATTGAAAAAGTCGGTGTGACCTGCGTGATGGTGACGCACGACCAGGAAGAAGCGATGACCATGGCTGACCGCGTTGGCATTATGGATGCGGGGGTGATAAGGCAGGTCGGTCATCCGGTAGAAGTTTACGAGCAGCCTAATTGCCGTATGACAGCTGAATTTATTGGCTCGGCAAATATTTTTGAAGGCAGCCTGGCAGTTGATGAAGTAGATCATATTCAGTTGGCCTGTGATGCCTTGCCCAATCCTATTCATGTCGCCCACAGCATTGCTGGATCGTTAGGGATGGATATTGCGTATGCCTTGCGGCCGGAAAAAATCATGGTTAGCCGGCATCCTTCGAATCAGCCTCACAATACTGCGGTAGGGGTGATAAAAGATATTGCCTATTTGGGTAGCCATTCGATTTACCATATCCGTCTGGATTCAGGGTTTATGATGATGGCGTCAGTCGCTAATACCCATCGTGTGGTTGAAGGTGATGACAGCGAAAGACTGCGTTGGGAAGATCAGGTCTATCTCAGTTGGGGAGAGCGCAGCGGGGTGGTATTAACCTCATGAAGTTTTCGCAATTAAAATGGGCGGTTGGTCGCAAGCTGGTGGTTGGTGTTCCTTACCTCTGGCTGCTGCTGTTTTTTTTAATTCCTTTTATTATCGTACTAAAAATTAGTTTTTCCGAAGCAGTGATGGCCAAGCCGCCGTTTACAGATTTATTATATCTTGATGGCGATATGCTGAAAATTAGTTTAAACCTGTTCAATTATATAGACCTTTATGAATACGATCTTTATCTGCGTGGTTATATTAGTTCGGTAAAAATTGCCGGTATTGCCACTATGCTATGTTTATTGGTAGGTTATCCAATTGCCTACGTAATTGCCAAGTTGCCTGCGCATAGTCGCAATCTGGCATTGATGTTAGTCATACTGCCCTCATGGACTTCTTTTTTAATTCGTATATATGCCTGGATTGGCTTATTAAAAAATAATGGCTTGATTAATAATTTGTTGATGAGTATTGGCATTATTGATGAGCCATTAATTATTTTGCATACCCCGATTGCTGTTTATATCGGTATTGTTTATGCCTATTTGCCATTTATGATTTTGCCCATTTATACCAACTTGGTGAAGCACGATAATCGTTTATTAGAGGCGGCATCTGATTTGGGTGCATCGCCATTAGTGGCGTTTTTCAAAATCACCTTGCCACTCTCTATTGGTGGAATTATCGCGGGTTCTATGTTGGTGTTTATTCCGGCGGTCGGTGAGTTTGTGATTCCAGAACTGCTAGGTGGCCCGGATACGCTAATGATTGGCAAGTTGTTGTGGAGTGAATTCTTTAATGCCAGAAATTGGCCGGGTGCTTCTGCGGTAGCTGTGGTGATGTTGGTGCTGTTGATTATCCCGATGACATTGTTCCAGCGCTACCAAGCCAGGGATTTTGAAGAGGCTGGGGTTGGGGGCGATACCAAATGAATAATAAACGTACCAGCTTTTGGTCCTGGGTTATTTTGATAGCGGGTTTTTTATTTTTATATTTACCTATCTTTATTCTTATCTTTTATTCATTTAATGAGTCGCGTTTAGTTACCGTATGGTCGGGGTTTTCTATCAAGTGGTATTTTGAATTGTTCCAGGATGAGCAAATGATGAGTGCTGTGGGCATGAGTTTAAAAATTGCTTTTCTAAGTGCTACTGCGTCAGTAATGTTAGGCACGATGGCCGCGGTAATTATGGTGCGCTTCAGTCGCTTTAAAGGGAAAACATTGTTTACTGGCATGATTACTGCTCCATTGGTTATGCCAGAAGTCATCACCGGTTTGTCGTTACTGCTATTGTTTGTCACTCTGGCAGAAGTGATTGGTTGGCCTGCCAATCGTGGCATGCTGACTATCTGGATCGCGCACAGTACCTTCGGTATGGCTTATGTGGCGGTGGTGGTGTCTTCACGGTTGCGAGAGATGGATCGTTCGCTAGAAGAAGCGGCCATGGATTTAGGTGCCAACCGACTGAAGGTGTTTTATTTAATTACACTGCCGATTGTCGCGCCAGCATTGTTTGCCGGTTGGCTATTGGCGTTTACTTTATCGCTTGATGACTTGGTTATTGCCAGTTTTGTTTCCGGGCCTGGTTCTACTACCTTGCCGATGGTGGTATTTTCCAGTGTACGCTTGGGGGTGAGCCCCAAGATAAATGCATTGGCTACGTTGTTAGTAGCTGCAGTTTCGCTGGCCGCATTTATAGGCTGGTGGTGGATGCGTCGACAGGAATTAAAGCGTCAACGTGAAATGCAAGAAGCGGTTGCTGGTCGCTAGCTTATTTTAGATTTTGAAAGGTAAGTAGTAATTCTAAGGAGTAAATGTTGCTTGAATGGTCGATGGAATGACTTTGTATTCATGGCAGCGGAAATTAATAATCAACCTTGTGAGGGGATGCTATGAAATTAATGACTAAACTGGCTGCGGCCACAGCTGTTGCATTAGCGGCTGGTGGGCTTAGTGCTGAAGATAAAGTTTTAAATGTGTATAACTGGTCAGATTATATTGCTGAAGATACGCTTGAAAAATTTGAGAAAGAAACCGGAATTAAAGTTGTCTATGACGTATTCGACAGCAACGATGTACTCGAGGCGAAATTGCTTTCAGGTAAAACCGGTTACGATGTTGTTGTACCGTCGTCTTCGTTTATGGCACGCCAGATAAAAGCGGGTGTGTTTCAAAAGTTAGATCAAAGTAAGCTGAGTAACGCTAAAGGTCTGGATGCTGGTATTATGGCTAAGCTGTCAGATATGGATCCGGGTAACATGCATTCGGTTCCTTATTTGTGGGGAACTACCGGTATTGGTATTAACGTTGCGAAGGTAAAAGAGCGTTTGGGTGATGATTACCCGTTGGATAGCTGGGATATCGTGTTTAACCCTGAAGTTGCTGCAAAACTGGCCGATTGTGGAATTACCTTATTAGACGCTTGGGATGAAATATTACCTTCTGCACTGAGTTATTTAGGTGAAAACCCTAGAAGCGTGGATCCGAAATTATTTGATGGTAAGGCAAAAGATGCTTTGATGGCTGTTCGCCCGCATATTCGTTATTTTCATTCTTCGCAATATATCAATGATTTAGCCAATGGTGATGTCTGCGTAAGTGTCGGTTGGTCTGGTGATATTTTACAGGCTATGGATCGTGCTGATGAGGCTGAAAATGGTGTCGAAATCGAATATATCATTCCTAAAGAAGGCGCTGGTCTTTGGTTTGATATGCTGACTATACCGGCCGATGCCGATCATGTTGAAAGTGCCCATCTCTTTCTAAACTTTTTGATGCGCCCTGACATTATGGCGGATATTACCAACTACGTTTGGTATCCAAATGCTATTCCAGCATCGAAAAAGTCAATAGAGGCTGAAATTGTTGAGAATCCTTCTATTTACCCAAGTGATGAAGTGGCGGCCAAATTATTTACGTTCCCCGTTTATTCAAGCAAAGTTGATCGTATAGGATCAAGGGCGTGGACCGCGATTAAAACTGCTAAGTAAGTTCAGGTTTTTTGTCTAAGAAAACGCTCCGAAAGGAGCGTTTTTTTTTTGCCAAATAATTAATAATTTTTTGAGATTATATTTTTTTTGGTTTGTCTGCGGCTAATAGGCAAATCATATTGGTCGCAATAGTGGCCCCTGCCAATGAAGTGATTTCTGCGTGATCGTAGGCAGGAGCAACTTCAACAACGTCGCAGCCGACAATATTTAAACCTTGCAGCCCCGCCAATATTTTTATCGCAGTGATGGTATCAAAGCCCCCGCAAACGGGAGTGCCAGTGCCGGGGGCGCAACTCGGGTCTAAAAAGTCGATATCAAAAGTGATGTAGCAAGGCCGTTGGCCAACAATGCGGTGAATGCTTTCAACCAGTGCTGCAGGTCCATTGTCGTGTAGCCACAAAGCGTCAAACACATTGTAGCCGTGAGTTTCTTTGTTGTGAGTGCGCATGCCAATTTGTACTGATGAGCCTGGTTCAACAATGCCTTGTTTAGCCGCATGATAAAACATGGTGCCATGATCAATACGCCCGTCTTTATCGGTCCAGGTATCGCAGTGAGCATCAAAATGAATTAACGAGATAGGGCCGTGTTTGGCATGTACTGCTTTTAGTGCGGGGTAAGTCACAAAGTGGTCGCCCCCTAAACTTAACGGGGTAACGTCAGCGCTAACAATATGGCTGATGCAGGCCTCTATTTCGTCGGGAACATTGGCAGGTATACCTGAATCAAACACGCAGTCACCGAAATCAATGACATGGAGACGATCAAAGGGGTCGAAAGTCCATGGCCAGGGGCTTGACCAGGATAGCTGGGTGGATGCCTGACGTATACCGCGTGGCCCAAAACGTGCACCGGGACGATTAGACGTGGCTAGATCATAGGGAATACCGACGACCGCTACGTCAACCTTGTTGAGATCGCGGCTGTAACGGCGCCGCATAAAGCTGGTCGCCCCTGAATACATGGCTTCGCTTTCGGTGCCGTAGGGTGACTCTCTGGTAAAAGCCAGATCGCCTGGGCTTGTTGGGTCAGCGCTATCGCTCATGCCTGGTCCTGTGAGGTTATTTTGGGGTGGTTAAGTCGTTATAGGTGTTATCCAGGGCAAGGCTAATTTTACTGATGAGCTGATCGATTTCAGTGTTGGTGATAACCAGTGGTGGCGATAACAGCATAGTGTCGCCGGTTGCCCGTAAAATTAAACCGTTGGCTAAAGCGTGGTCGCGGCAGCTGCTGCCAGCAGTCCCTTTACTATCAAAACGGCTGCGGGAGGTTTTGTCTTTGACTAACTCTATCGCTGCCAGTAAGCCGGCAGAGCGCACTTCTCCTACCAGTGGATGGTCGCTCAGTCGTTGCAGTTGTGCGGCCAAATACGGTCCGGTGTTTTGCTGCACGTTTTCAATAATGTTTTCATCGCGAATAATATTAACGTTGGCAAGTGCGACCGCAGCGCAAACGGGGTGGCCGGAATAGGTAAAGCCGTGATTTAAATCGCCGCTATTTTCCTGCTTGAATGTTTCGGCAACATGA
This sequence comes from Oceanicoccus sp. KOV_DT_Chl, assembly GCF_900120175.1. Lineage (NCBI taxonomy): Bacteria > Pseudomonadati > Pseudomonadota > Gammaproteobacteria > Cellvibrionales > Spongiibacteraceae > Oceanicoccus > Oceanicoccus sp. KOV_DT_Chl. The sequence continues at coordinate 884,174 of NZ_FQLF01000002.1, read as the reverse complement.
TCGGCGATTAATACCCCGCCGATGGGGAGGTAGCCGGAGGAAAGCCCTTTAGCAATAGGCATTAAATCCGCTTTGATGTCGAGGGTGTCGCAGCCAAACCAATTACCGGTGCGACCAAAGCCGCAGATGACTTCGTCGACGACTAATAAAATATTGTATTTTTTAACAATGCGTTGAATTTCTGGCCAGTAGGTGGAGGGAGGAATAATAATACCGCCAGCGCCTTGAATCGGTTCGGCAACAAAAGCGGCCACATTATCTGCGCCAATCTCCAAAATTTTACTTTCCAATTCCTGCGCGCGTTGCAAGCCAAATTCTTCCGGCGTTAAATCACCACCTTCACCAAACCAGTAAGGTTGGTTGATGTGCACGACACCATTAATCGGCAGGTCACCTTGCTTATGCATGTAGCCCATACCGCCAAGACTGGCACCTGCCACGGTGGACCCATGGTAGCCATTGTGGCGGCCAATAAATATTTTTTTTGTGGGCTGTTGTTTTAAATCCCAGTAGCGACGCACCATCCGAAATACAGTGTCATTGGCTTCGCTACCTGAGCCGCAAAAAAAAGCATTGTTGATATGTGCCGGTGCAATTGACGCTAAAGTTTTAGCTAAATTGATCACTGGTTCGGTAGAGGTGTTAAAAAATAAATTGTAGTACGGTAGCTGCGCCATTTGTTGGCTGGCTGCATCAATTAATTCTTTTCTACCGTAGCCCAGATTTACGCACCAGAGTCCAGCAAATGCATCGAGATATTGGGTACCTTGTTCATCCCACACATAAACGCCATCGGCTTTGCTAATAATGCGCGCGCCTTTTTTTTCAGCGCCGCATTATCGACAAAGGGGTGGATCATGTATTCGCTTGCATCTCGCTGCAGCTGGGAAAAAGTAGTTGCTGGCATGGTTACCCTCTATACTGCGGTGAGTAGGAACTCTCGCTCCCATGAACTGATAACGCGCTTGAAGCCTTCGTACTCAGCGAGACGAGTGCCGATAAAACCATCGACAAAATCACCACCGAGAATTTCTCGAACTTCTTCGGACTCTGCCATTGCCTCTAGCGCAAATTCAAGATTGCTTGGGATATCAACCCCTTCACCCTGATAGCGGCCGGCAATCGGTTCGCGCGGTTCAAGTTTGTTAAGCATACCGAGATAGCCAGCAGCAAGACTGCCTGCCAGCGCAAGGTAAGGATTGGTATCAGAACCGGGTACGCGATTTTCTACGCGGCGTGCATTCGGTTTTGATTGTGGCACCCGTAAACCGGTGGTGCGGTTTTCCTCCCCCCATTCAATGTTGGTGGGAGCGCTGCCATCCTCGCCAGGTAAGAAACGTCTATAGCTATTAACGTTAGGGGCGAAGAGCGGCATCATCATCGGCATATAGTGTTGCAGACCGCCGATATAGTGTTTGAATAATTCTGAAGGGCTGCCGTCAGCATTGGAAAACAAGTTTTCGCCGGTTTGGCTATCTGTCAGTGATTGGTGAATATGCATGGAGCTACCGGGTTCACTTTCAATCGGCTTAGCCATAAACGTGGCGTCGATTTTATGTTTCAGCGCCGCCTCACGAACGGTACGTTTGAAAATAAAAACCTGATCCGCAAGGCTTAGCGCATTACCGTGGCGGAAGTTGAATTCCAGTTGCGCTGGGCCTTCTTCATGGATCACGGTATCAATGTCGAGGTTCATTTCCTCGCACCAGTCATAGATGTCTTCGATAATTGGGTCAAACTCGTTGGCGGCATCAATACTAAAAGACTGTCTACCACTTTCCTGACGGCCTGATCGGCCTTTCGGTGGTTCCAGTGGTAAGTCGGGATCAGTACAGCGTTTGGTTAGATAAAACTCCATTTCAGGCGCGACAATAGGTTCCCAGCCTTTGTCGCTATAGAGTTTCAAGACGCGCCTTAAAATACTGCGCGGCGATAAGCTGAAGACATTGCCTTCACCGTCAAAACAATCATGGATAACTTGAGCTGAAGGCTCGAGTGCCCAGGGCACCATAAAGACTGCGCTTTCGTCTGGCACCAAGACCATATCAATATCACGTGGGTCCAGCAGGCGATAGTACAGCTCCGATTCGGGGTAGTCGCCGGTGGCTGTTTGCAGCAATACGCTTTGTGGCAAGCGAATGCCGCCCTCGGCAATAAACTTGCCTGTGGGCATGATTTTACCGCGGGCAATACCTGTTTGATCCGGAGTGATACATTCCACTTCGGTGATTTTGTTTTCCTCTAGCCACTTCGCCAGCTGTTGCATGATGTTTTCCGTTGTTGGGTGTTTGTGGGTGTTGCTTTAAATTGTGCAGTAACACGTCGCTTAATCAATAAAATTGACGATGTTATCGGTCTCGACAGGCTTGGCCGAACGCCTGAAATATACTCTGTTGTTTGGGGTTGCGCTGTATCTGCCATTCAGGGTGCCATTGTACGGCCAAACCGAATTGCATGGCATCAACACTGATCGCTTCGATTAAGCCGTCCTCGGCCTTGGCTTCAATTGAAAGGCCGTTTCCCAATCGATTGATACCCTGCGAATGCAGTGAATTGACATTGAGTGAATCGCAGTGGGTGATTGTCGCTAATAGCCCGCCAGTGGTGAGAGAGACCCGGTGTACGTCGCTATATTGCTGTTCCAGGGTCGCGTTTTTGTCCTCGCGGTGATCGTTCAGACCGGCCACTTCATGAACGCATTGATGCAGCGAGCCGCCAAGGGCTACATTAAGGTCTTGCATACCTCTGCAGGCCGCTAACAGGGGGTGTCAGTTTGTATCAGTGCCTGGATGAGCTCAAAGCTGAGGGTGTCACGCTGGGCGTCATAGCGGTAGGGCTTATCAATTTTCGTTTCGCCATAATGGGCGGGATCAACCATAGAGTAGGCGCCGGTAAGAAATACCCCGTCCAGATGTTGTAGCCAGTCTTCAATGTTCTGTTCATCGGTAAGCGCCGGGATAATGACAGGTAGCACGTCGCTGGCTTGAGCCAGTGCGCGAAGGTATTTGTCGCCAGCAGTATGAAAGGGGTGTGGATCGATTAACTGTACGTCACTTACCACGCCTACCAGGGGCTTACTCATGGGTTATCACAATTTGATTGGTGTTAAACTTAATGTACAAAACATAAAATATTTTTGACGTTGTGGCCAGTGAATTTTGCGGTAAGTGTAAAATAAATTTTAAACTGTGTTCAAAAGTTTTGACATTTGCCGGTCTGGCGGGATAATTAGGCCTGATTTTTCTTACAGTGTAATGCCCGAGTCTAGATATGAGTGAACTTGTCAATGAATCCGCCAGCCCGGCGACGCTTTTTTTGGAGCAAAACCCTACAGTTAAAACGATTGATCTATTGCTGTGCGATCTCAATGGTATTTTGCGTGGTAAACGTATCGGGAAAGAGCTGCTGCCAAAGGTGTTTGCTCATGGTTTTTACTTACCGCGTTCAGTCATGGGCTTGGGCGCGACGGGTGACGTTGTGCCGGATACAAATTTGGGTTTGAAGACTGGTGATAGTGATCGCCTCTGTTGCCCAGTGGTTGAAACCTTGGCGTTACAGCCCTGGCGAGAGAGAAAAGACCGGGCCCAGGTCTTGTGCAGCATGTTAAATATCGAAGGTGCGCCGTTTTTTGCCGATACACGTCAGGTGTTGACACAGGTCGTAGATCGTTTTGCCAAGCTTGGCTACACCCCGGGTTTGGCTTTGGAATTAGAGTTTTATCTGTTTGATAAAGTCCGTGATGAAAAAGGCCGTTTACAGCAGCCAAAATCCCCTGTATCGGGGCGGCGGATGACCACGACTCAGGTCTATGCTATTGATGATCTTGAAGATTATGACTTCTTCATAGAAGAAGTGTTGTCGATGGCCGCCAAGCAGAATATTCCTGCCGATACAGTTATTGCCGAGAATGCACCCGGTCAATTCGAAGTTAATCTGGATTATGGCAACGATATTTTAAAAGCTGTGGACCAGGCGGTGTTATTGAAGCGGCTTATCAGAACAGTAGCAAGGCGGCATAATATGGAAGCCAGTTTTATGGCCAAGCCCTATATTGATCAGCCGGGTAACGGCTTACACATCCATTTAAGTTTGTTGGATGCGCAGGGAAATAATATTTTCGCTACAGGTGAGCCTACTGAAAACCCCTTTATGCGGCAGGCGATTGCCGGTTTATTGGATATGGCAGACAGTACCCAGGCTCTGATTTGTCCTACTGTAAACAGTTTTCGACGTTTGGCAGCTGGCGAGTGTGTGCCAACCAGTAAGACCTGGGGCTTTGATAATCGCAGTGTAGCGTTGAGGATCCCGGCTTCAGGGGGTAAAGCTACACGTCTGGAGTGTCGTACGGCTGGTGCGGATGCTAACCCTTATTTGGCCACTGCGGCCCTATTGATGGGCGTCGCCGAGGGCTTGAACAATAAGCTGACTCCGCCAGAGCCGGTAGTGAATAATGCTTATGAACAGGAGCACCCGCAGTTAGCAGATAATCAGCGTGATGCCTTGCGTAATATGGATAGCGATCCAAGGATAGCGGATTGGTTGGGCGAAGATTTTGTGAAGATGTATTCGATTGCCAAGCATGACGATATGTCATTGTTTGAGCGCCAGGTGACGGCGCTCGAGTATGAATTGTTATTTCCCTATATCTAAAGCCGTCCAGACTAAACGCGGTAGTGTTTAGTCCTCCAGCTCCAAATCTTCATCCAGTTCGGTGATCAGGTCGTCATCGTCGCTGTCATCATCATTGCTATCTTTAACGACTGGCGTGTTGCTGCCAAAGGCGTTGATGATGACTTTCTTGCCGATTTTAAGTTGGTATTTTAGCCACACTTTTTCTAGCGGTGATTCGGCTTCTTTGCTGCCTTTGCACGCTGCGACAAAATTCTTTTCATCATCAGTAACGGGTTTTCTGCTGCCGTTATGCAACGCTTGCATGGCCTGCCCGTATTTATGTAATAGGTCAGATTCGCCGATTGTAAATTCTCCGCTCTTTTTGAAGCCGCGGGGAAATTTGGCGTCGTTGTAAAAAGTGGCTGTAACTTCAAAGCCTTTGACTTCCATAAGCTTTAACCTCTTGGTTTAAATATGGGTTGCTATTGGCGGCGATTATCTGCAAAGGGTAGAATCGGGTAAATCAAAAAATTTTTATCGTCAGGATAAGGGTTGGCAGGTGGAAACAGAGCTTTTTAAAACCTTTTTAGAAGTAGAGAAAACGCGGCATTTCGGGCGGGCCGCTGAGAATCTCTACCTTACGCAGGCGGCGGTGAGTAGCCGTATCCGTCAGTTGGAGAATTTATTCGGGGTTAGCTTGTTTAACCGCTATCGCAATAATATCAATTTGACCCCGGCCGGTGAGCGTTTGAAGCCTCATGCTTTGGCGGTGGTTACGGCGTTAAGTCACGCCATGCAGGACGCGGCGTTGACAGAAAAAGAGGGGCAGCAGATTGCGATTGGTGGTACACCCAATTTATGGGATTCACTATTACAGGAATATTTACACAGTTTGTATCGTCAGTATTTAGGGATTGCGCTGAAGACCGTAGTACAGGATAGAGAAGCCTTAACCCAGCAGTTACTTAGTCGGGTGTTGGATATGGCGGTGATGTTTGATCCGCCCAAGGTGGACGAGTTACGGGTGCATAATATTCATCAGATGGATTTGGTGATGGTGAGTTCTTATGCCGATAGTCATTTTAATAATGTGTTTGAGCATGGTTACATCCAAATTGATTGGGGGAGTAGTTATAACCTTCAGCATGCGCAAATCGTAGGGCAGAAAGTGGTGCCAATCATGCATAGCAGTACCGGGCGTATTGCTCTGGATTTTATGCTTGAGCACGGTGGCGTCGCCTTTTTGCCGGAGTCGACGGTTGAGCCCTATATTCAATCAGGAGGTTTGTTTCGAGTTGCCGCTGCGCCTACGGTGAAGTTGGAGGTCTATATGACATACCTAAAGAACAGTGAAAAACTTGAAACCTTCGAACAAATTGTTGAGTTGTTTTCGTCTATGACACCCAAGTCGGTGCTAACGGCTAAATCTAACTGACAGCAGGTAAAATGATCAGGCAAAAAAAACAGGCCATAAGGCCTGTTTTTTTTATCCATTTATAAGCAATAACTTATAAAGGTGTAATGTTCTCTGCTTGAGGACCTTTTTGGCCAGCAGTGATAGTAAACTCAACCGCTTGACCTTCGGCCAACGTTTTAAAACCTGAGCTGTTGATCGCAGAAAAGTGAGCGAAAACATCTGGACCAGACTCTTGCTCGATAAAACCAAAACCTTTAGATTCGTTGAACCACTTAACGGTTCCTTTAACTGTAGACATAATTAATATCCTGAAAAAATAAATGTGCCCTTGTGGGCATGGGTAGCGGAAAAATAGACTGAAATTTAGAAACTACAGGACGTGAAACTACTAGGTATACTACGAAATGGAGAATTTAAATCGGCTTTCTTTCAAGCTGGTTGGGAATTTATAGAGGTATGAAGCATAAGTCAAACATTAATTTGTCTATTTTTCATTCAATATAGGGCGCTGGATGGAGGATGCCAGTAACCCACTTACTGGCATCCTGTTGTTGTTTCATTGCTTGCATCAATGGCAGCTATAAACGCCTGGTTGTTTGTTTCACATATACCTGCAACGCAGCTGAATTTATTAGATTCCCAGCTTGTCTCTAAGTCCATAATATACGGCCCCCATCATGGTGTAAGGAACCCGAAACAGTCTGCCACCGGGGAAGGGAAAGTGCTTCAAGCTGGCAAACGCATCAAAACGTTGCGCGTGTCCGCCAATCGCTTCGGCAATTAATTTGCCAGCTAAATGGGTGGTGGTGACGCCGTGACCGCTATAACCCTGTGCGTAGTATATGTGGTCAGTAAGACGGCCAAATTGTGGCAGTCTACTCATGGTTAAGAGGAAGTCGCCGCCCCAGGCGTAATCGAATTTTACACCTTTGAGTTGCGGGAAGGTTTGCTCTAAATGATTGCGAATAAATCGTTCTATTGAAGCGGGATCGCCGCCGCCATAAGTTACGCCGCCGCCGTAAAGTAAACGATGGTCTTGCGTGAGACGATAGTAATCCAGTTTGTAATTACAGTCTTCAACGCACTGTCCACCAGGGATCAAGCTGTTAGCAATACTTTCATCCAATACTTCGGTGGTAATTATTTGAGTGCCACAGGGCATGCTTTTGGCGGCAAGCTCAGGTACCAAATTCGCCATGTAGGCATTGCCTGCAATGAGTAAATACTTCGCCTTAACCTGACCGTTAGCGGTGTGGACAATGGGTTGAGGTTGGCGCTCAATACGGATAGCGGCCGAGTCTTCATAAACCTTGCCACCTAAAGTTTCAAAGGCTTTGACTTCACCTAATAATAAATTAAGCGGGTGAATATGGCCGCCGCGATTATCCAGCAGTCCACCGACATAACGCTCACTGGCAATATGCTCGCCGATTTCATTTTTGTCTAATAGGTGTAAATCATCATGGCCATAGCGCTGCCATAATTGTTGCTGCTGTTTTAATTCGTGTAACTGTCTGTTGGTAATCGCTGCAAAAATACCGCCGGCCTGGTAATTGCAATCAATATTATATTTTTTAATACGCTGACGAATAATATCGGCACCTTCGAAAGCCATATTGCCGAGGGCTTTGCCAAGATCCTGCCCGTAATTTTTTTCAATAACGTCGATATCGCGGCTGTAGCTATTGACCAGTTGGCCGCCATTGCGACCGCTAGCACCAAAGCCGATGCGGGCGGCTTCAAGCACAACGACTTTAAAGCCGGCTTCTGCCAGATGCAGTGCACTTGAAATTCCAGTAAAACCAGCGCCGATAATACAAATGTCTGTTTCTACTTTGTCGTTAAGTGTTGGCCGGTCTAGTGTGTCATTGCGGCTATCTGCATAGTAAGAGCCGGTGTGTTCAGTGCGCGTAGTCATGATTTTCCTCAGCCTTAGGCTTGGTAGATGACGTAAACTTTCTTACAGTAGTTGGGTACTTCCCATTCGCCGCTAAAGCCCGCAGGAATAATAAATTGATCGCCAGCGCTTATGGTTCTGCTGCCGCTTTCGTTATCGTGAATAACAGACTCGCCTTCGAGTATCAGGCAAAATTCCTGTTCGCTATAATTTATTTTCCAGCGGCCGGCTTGTGCATCCCATACCCCGCATTGGAATTTTTCATCAGGCGACGAAAAAACATCCCATACGTTTTGTACCGGATTGCCGTTAATGATTTTGCTGGCGTCAGGTAAGTAATTTTCGGCATCAATATTTTCGGTGCTAAGCGTAACTATATGGTTAATGTTCATGTGATTTTTCAACGTTGATGTTAGTGGCAGAAAATACAGGCGGCAGTCATGCGATGATGGTCACGCTATGAGTTACCGCTGATAATTAAGTGGGTCAATTAGTACAAGCTTTTTATCGCGTTGCGCATGCTGTCAATGAGTTGGGTGATTTGCTCGCGATTAACAATTAACGGTGGTGACATCGCGATAATATCGCCGGTACAGCGAACCAGAGCGTTACCTTGCCAAAAACAGTGTTGAAAAACATCGTAGCCGCGCTGGCCAATTTTACTGCCGGGTTTGAATTCAACTGCGCCGACTAAACCGATGTTGCGAATGTCTTTGACAATATCAAATTCAGCTAATGAGTGCAGTGCCTCTGCCCAATCATCTTCCAGCTCGATGGCTTTTCGAAATAAATTTTCTTGCTGGTAAATATCCATGGTGGCCAGTGCCGCCGCTGCCGCAACCGGGTGACCGCTATAGGTATAGCCGTGGAATAATTCAATGGCTTCGACCGGGCCTTGCATAAACTCTTCGTAAATAGCGTTATTAATAAATACGGCTCCCATTGGAATGGCGCCATTAGTTAAACCTTTGGCTGTGGTGATGATGTCAGGGGTAACACCAAAGCGCTGTGCGGCAAAGGCTTCGCCGACCCGGCCATAGCCGGTAATGACTTCATCAAATATCAACAGGATGTCGTGGGCGCTGGTGATTTCCCGTAGTCTTTGTAAATAGCCTTGCGGAGGCATCCATACGCCACCTGACCCGACTACGGGTTCAACAATGACAGCGGCAATATTTTCAGCGCCGTGCAGTAGCACCATTTCTTCCAGCTCATTGGCTAGTTCGGCCCCGTTTGCAGGTTGCCCCTTGGTAAATTCAGAGCCAGGCACCCAAGCGTGCTTTAGATGATCAACCCCAGGCAATAAGCTGCCAAAAGAGCGGCGGTTATTACCTAGTCCACCGACAGAAATACCACCAAAGCCGGTGCCGTGATAACCCTTCTCGCGACCAATCAAACGTGTTTTACCCGCTTTGCCGCGTAATTTTTGGTAGGCCAGTGCAATCTTCAGGGCGGTATCGACTGACTCAGATCCTGAGTTTGTAAAAAATACCCGGTCTAGCCCTTCAGGACTGATCCCGGCCAGTCGCTGTGCCAGTTGAAAAGGAAGTGGGTGTCCCATCTGGAAAGTAGGGGCAAAATCTAACTGTTGTATTTGTTGGCTGACGGCTTCTGAGATCTGCTGGCGACCATGACCGGCATTGCAGCACCATAGTCCCGCGGTGCCATCAAGAATAGGGCGGCCATCTTCTGATTGGTAATACATACCTTCTGCCGATACCAGCATCCGCGGTTCCGCTTTAAATTGACGGCTGGCGGTAAACGGCATCCAGAAGGCGTCTAGCTCGGGGCGGTTTGGTGGGGTGTGATTAGGCATGGGCTTTCTCTGGGCAGTATTTCAAACGATTAAAGGGGGATTCTATGTAAAAAAAATAAAACATCAAGTGCTGTTGGTGAGAAAGCAAAAATACTGCCATTTATAGCGATTGATAGCATGAAAATAGAGGGTTTCAAATAATTTCAGTGGTTATGAGTGTTCGATATATTGAAATATAGGGCTTATATGCAGTAAGGTTTGGCCGCATGACTGAACCCTCTTGAATAGTGAGTAATTATGACGACTGAACAAAGCCTGGCGTACTGGCAAGCCGCTGCCGCAGACCTGACGATTGAAGGTCGTGCCTTTATTAATGGTGCCTATACCGCAGCAGAGAGTGGCGAAACATTTACTTGTAATAGTCCGATAGATGGCCGCAAGTTAGTCGATGTGGCCTCCTGTGATACAGCTGATGTTGATAAGACTGTTGCGCTAGCGCGGCAGGCATTTGATGAAGGCAGTTGGGCTAATTTAGCCCCGGCCAAGCGTAAAGCCGTATTGCTTCGGTTTGCTGATTTAATCGCGAACCACAGTGAAGAGTTAGCCTTATTGGAAACCCTTGATATGGGTAAGCCCATTACCGATGCATTAAGTGTCGATATTAGTGGGACCTTGCGAGCTATTCGTTGGACAGCAGAAGCTATCGATAAGATTTATGATGAAGTGGCGCCGACGGGGTCTGACGAGCTGGGGTTGATTACCCGGCAGGCGATTGGTGTAGTTGCTGCGGTGGTGCCGTGGAACTTCCCTTTGTTAATGGCCTCCTGGAAAATTGCGCCGGCATTGGCAATGGGTAATTCGGTTATTTTAAAACCTTCCGAGAAATCACCTTTAACCGCTATTCGCATTGCCGCTTTAGCCTTTGAAGCGGGTATTCCGGCAGGCGTGTTTAATGTGTTGCCAGGATTTGGTCATACCGTGGGTCAGGCCTTAGCTGTGCATATGGATATCGATACGCTGGCATTTACCGGTTCTACGGCAACAGCCAAGCGGCTATTGATTGCGGCGGGTGAATCCAATATGAAGCGGGTGTGGAGTGAAGCTGGAGGCAAGTCCCCCAATGTTGTCTTTGCTGATGCTCCCGATTTAGATGAGGCTGCCATCGCCGCCGCTGGCGCTATTTGTTTCAACCAGGGTGAAGTCTGTACTGCCGGTTCGCGCTTACTGGTTGAAGACAGTATTGCTGATGACTTTATTGCCAAGGTGCGCACTGCGATGGCGGCGTGGCAACCGGGCAATCCGCTGGACCCTGCAACCAATGTTGGCGCCATTGTAGATGAGGCGCAATTGCAGCGAGTAATGAGTTATATCGATAAGGGTATCGAGCAGGGAGCGAATAAGTCGGTGGGTGGTAAGCGTATCACAGCGGTTGCCGGCGGTTTTTATATCGAGCCTACTTTGTTTGATGGAGTGCAATCAGCGATGGCGATTGCGCAGGAAGAAATTTTCGGACCGGTGTTGTCCGTCATTCGTTTTAGTGATGAGGCGGATGCACTGCGCATAGCCAATGACAGTATTTTTGGTTTGGCGGCGGCGGTGTGGACCAGTGATTTGAGTCGCGCACACCGTTTTGCGCGGGGCTTAAAAGCAGGCTCGGTGTGGGTAAATCAATACGATGGTGGTGACATGACCGCTCCATTTGGCGGTTTTAAACAGAGCGGCAATGGTCGCGATAAATCCTTGCATGCATTTGATAAATACAGTGAATTGAAAGCGACCTGGATTAAATTATAAAAATGTTACCTACATTATGCTTGCTGTAAATCAATGGCCAGCGCGGTGGCATTAAATCCTGCCTGGCGCATCAGGTATGTGGCCAGTTCGCTGCGGCAATCATTGGCTGGTGCGATTACATAGCGTGTCTCGGGGTTTAATTTGTCGAGGGTTTTGCGCAGCAGGCTAATGGGGATGTTTTTGCTATTTTCTATCGTTTGATGCTTGCATTCAAGCGGGAAGCGCACGTCAATAATATCAACGGGTTGATCATCTAATTGGCTATTAAAAGTAACCAGATGATTTTTAATGACCTGATTAAAATTGTCGCGGTCAATTCTGCCAACGACACCCTCGGTATGCATACAGGCAGTGGCGTTGCGGATAGTGTTGGCGATTAACGCCTCGTCGCCAAAATACTGCCCTGCTTCCAGATTAAACTGTTGTCCCTGATAGGCACCATTACTTTCTGTGGTGATAGTGACTTCGCCTTCTTTGATTAAATAGAAGTAATCGCCATCGCTACCTTGCTTAAAAATCACATCGCCGGCGTCGAGTTCCATGTCTTCCATACAGGTAAATAACTGTTGAATCGCTTGTGCGGGTAAGTTTTGTGCGATCGATGATTGAATGAATTCGGTCTGCCAATCTTTTTGAAAGTCATCATCAATCAAGGAGGCGCCCAGCATACAGTTATGTTCGTCGCTTAAATCGATAATCTCGTAATCTTGGTTAGACATTTCTTCGATGTGCTTGGCCTGAACTGCCAGCACCGTACAGTTTTCAGTGGCGCGAATACTTCCGCTATCTTCCAATTGGGCATTTAAGTCACAACTATTAAACTCTGATTTGTGGCTTAAAATAATCCGGCGATCAAATGAATACCTAATTTCAACGCTGCCGCTAAGTAAAAAATATAGCGTGCTGTGTTGTTTTTTCCTGGCCTTAAAAACGGTGTCGCCTTCTGCAAAATTCATTAACTCGGACTTGCTAATTAACTCGGCTCGGGCAGTGGTTGGGGTATTCGTGAGGGCTTGAAAGCGACACAGAACCTTGGGGTTTAAGTCATTTTTTTTAGCGCTGGTAGAGCTCATAAATTAACCTATTAGGAAATAAGGTGCAGTTGAGTTTAAAAAATGATGACGCGGTAGTGCTGTAATGTGGCCGCAAATATAGCAGCGTAATTTTAGCGATACGTTGAGTTAGCTCTCAAAATAGACATTAACCAATAGCCAATGTGGTATTGGTTAACAGGGAGGGTTCTTAGGAAGTTAAAATATATCTTTTAAGCGGTGGTAGCTCATGCCGATGGCCAGCAGTGGTGAGCGAAAGCGCCTGCCGCCAGGAAAGCGCAGGTGTTTTACCTTTTCAAAAACCTCCATCCGCTGGCTGTCGCCGTCGATATGTTCGGCGATCAATCTGGCGGCAACATGCGTGACATTGACGCCGTGGCCTGCATAGGCTTGGGCGAAGTAAACATTGGGGCGCAGGCGACCGATTTGTGGCAGGCGGTTAGCGCCGATGCCGATCATGCCGCCCCATTGGTATTCAATTTTGATGTCCTTTAAATACGGAAATACTTTATCCATGTTCGGGCGCAGGGCATTGACGATCGAGTTGGGGTCACGGCCAGAATAGGTACACAGGCCTCCAAACAATAGGCGTTTGTCGGCACTGAGGCGATAGTAATCCAGATCAACGCGCTGATCGCAAACGGCCATATCTTGTGGCAGTAGCTGTTGACATAGTTGCTCGGATAATGGTTCGGTAGCGATCACATAACTACCGGCAGGTAATATCTGGCCTTCAAGTGTGTTGTTTAGGCCGGCAACATAGGCGTTGCCGCATATGACTAAGCGATCGGCTTTTATTTCACCGTGTTGGGTTTTGATGGTACAGGTATCCCCTTGCTGGATATCAGTAACAGCGGATTGTTCGTAGATTTGTACTCCCTGCTCAGCTGCCGCAGCCGCCTCTGCGCAGATCAGATTGAGTGGGTGCAGGTGGCCGCTACCCATATCAATCATGCCACCAATATAGGCATCTGAGCCGACCACCTGTGACATCTCACTCTTACTGAGTAGGCGAGTTTCATAGGGGTAGTTACGGCTATCAAGCCAGGATTTGGTGTCTTCGAAATCCTTAAGGTGCCGAGGTTTGGTGGCGAGATCGCAGTAACCCATCTTCAGGTCACAGTCGATAGTGTAGCGTTTAACTCTTGCCTTGATGATTTCATTGGCTTCAAATCCCATCTCATCGATGGCGTCGATACCTTCCTGGCCAATGGCTTGACGAAACTGCTCGGTGCCATGGCCCACCCCGCGAATAATCTGTCCGCCATTGCGTCCCGAGGCTCCCCAGCCAATTTGGTAAGCCTCAAGCAGCGTCACTTGATAGCCTTTCTCCGCCAGTTCGAGAGCGGTATTGACGCCACTAAAGCCGCCACCGATGACACAGACTTGGGTGCTTCGCTGGCCTTCAAGGCGGGGATAGCGCTGGGTGTATTTGAGGCTGGCGGCATAATAAGAGTCAGGGTACTCGCTGGAATGCGTACTTGGGTTTAGCATGGTTTAGGCTTCTGTGCAGAGAGTGATGGCGTGGCTAAAATACTTTGTCTAAAATATCGATCATTCGTTTTTAATAATGCACAATGTACTGAAATTCGTTGAAGCTGAAAAGAGTGCTGAGCGAAATATGCTGTAGCAATGTAAATTTTTTTCATTGCTGTTGTTGCCAGAGAGCTAGGTATGGTGACATAAGTCATTGAAATATATTCAAAATTAAGGAGTTCGAGCTTGGATGTTGGCAGTCGCTTAAAAGAGGCTAGAAAAAAAGGTGGGCATTTCGCAACGGGAGTTGGCTAAACGTGCTGGTGTCACTAATTCAACGATTTCGATGATTGAGAAAAATAGCGTTAGCCCTAGTGTCAGCTCGCTGAAGAAAGTGCTTTCTGGTTTGCCGATGTCATTGATGGATTTTTTTGATTCACAGGAGTCTGAAGAGCTGGATATTCCTGTCGTGTATACGGCGGATGAGTTTCTGGATTCTTCAGTCAATGATATTGAATGGAAGTTAATTGGTAAGTCTTATCCCAGTCGGGCTATGTCTTTTATGGTTGAGGTGCTGCCCCCGGCTCAGATACCGGGGAAGAAAAATACATGCATGAGGGCGAAGAAGTAGGTTACATTGTCGAGGGGAAAATGGAGCTTACGGTAGAGGATGAAGTTTACATTTTGCAAGCCGGGCAAGGTTATTATTTTGACTCACGACGTCCGCATCGGTTTCGTAATCCGTTTAAGAAAAGCTGTAGATTAGTGTCTTGTACTACCCCTGCCGATTTATAATCGGCGCCAATTTATGTTTATCCCCATAAGATCCCTGTTGCGGAAATTTTTGTTATGAATCCCGCAACAGGCTCCCCGGTTACGCTATATTTTCGCTACGCTATCCCCCGGTATTATTGGTTTATTATCCCTGTCTTCGGCCAGTGTGGTGGATGGTATTTTCGTCGGCAGCTATATCGGTAGTGCGCGTTGGCTGCCATTAGTTTTTGTATCCCGGTTATAACGCTTATTTTTGGTTATGTTTTCATGCTATCGATTGGTGGCTCGGTGATGGCAGGAAAGTCTTTAGGGGCTGGGAGTATTGCAGCAGCTTGCGATATATTTACCCGGGTAATTTCTGTGCAGTTATTGAGTGCTGTGTTAGTGGCAGCGCTTGGATTGCTGGGGGTTGAATGGCTGTTGCCCTTGCTTGGGACCAATGCTCTGGTTGGTGACTTGGCTGGAGAATATTTACGGATTATTTTACTGTTGATGCCAATCGGCATGGTAGCGGTGGCGCTGGTTTATTTTGTGCAGGCAGATGGCCGCCCAATGTTGGCAAACATCGCGTTAATACTTGGTGCTGTTAGCAATGTTTGCCTGGATTGGTTGTTTATTGCAAAGTTAGATTTGGGAATCAGTGGCGCGGCCTTAGCTACCGGCAGCTCCTATACGCTAACGCTATTGGTATTGATTCCCCATTTTTTTTCTAATAAAACCAAATTGTCATTTCGCTTCGGTAATGGCAATTGGCGTGATGTTGGCCGCGCCGCGTTTAACGGTGTTTCGGAATTTGTTAATGAAGCATCCGTTGGGATAACTGCATTGATGTTTAACTGGGTGATGATGCTGCGGTTTGGTGTTGATGGGGTGGCTGCTTATGCCGTTATAAATTATCTTTTTTATATGGGAATGATGGCGAACTTCGCCTTGGGGGATGCTCTGCAACCTTTGGTAAGTTATTGCTTTGGTGCCCGGAAGCCAAAACGCATTCGCGCTTTTGTTGAAGTGGCCTTGGTCAGTGCAGTGTTAATAGGCGTGGTGTTGGTGAGTTGTTTGCTGTTAATACCGCAGTTAATTATTGCTATTTTTATCGACGCTAGTGAAGTGACTGTTATAGCTATTGCTGAACAGTTCATTCAGTGGTTTTGGCCGACCTTTATATTTATGGGCGCCAATGTTTGTTTTTCTGCTTATTGTACGGCGATGCATAAACCAATGGTTTCTACCGGTATTGCTTTGCTGCGCAGTCTGATTTTACCTGCACTGGGCTTACTATTACTGCCAGTGTTAATGAATGATAAAGGTGTTTATATGGCGTTGTCTCTGGCCGAGGGCATAACATTTTGTGTGGTATTGCTGTTGGTTGGTCGCTACTTGCCAGAAAGGTTGTTGGTAAAACCCGGTAAGTGAATGTTAGTAGATTGGTTTGTGCAGGGTAAAGTTATGTAAAAACAAATGCCAGCCTCAGTTAAGGCTGGCTTTTTTTTGTGGCTGGTTTTATGTTGCTGGCGGTGATGACTAGGATTGAGGGTGGTGAATGCGTATGAATATGATGAAATCTATATGGCAGCAGTTGGCAGTGATGGCAATGATCATTATGGTTAGCGGTTGTTCATTATTTACTGGTAGTCAGTCAGACAGCGCCAGAGTAGATAAAAACAATGTGATATTGGTGGTTGGTGCTACTGGTAAAACGGGACGGTTGATTGTTGCAGATTTACAACAACAGGGATTTCAGGTTAGAGCTATGGTGCGCGATAGCGAGCGCGGTCGAGAAATATTGGGTGAGGATGTTAATCTTGTGCAGGCCGATTTGACGGTAGCAGCCACCTTACCAGCAGCTGTTGCCGGAGTCAGTGCCATTATTAATGCCGCCGGCGCAGGCCTAAAAGGTACAGGGAAAGCAACACCTGAGTGGATAGATTATCAGGGAACATTAAATTTACTTGCTGCCAGTAAGCCTGAAAATATTAAAAAGTTCGTGCTCATTTCGTCAATGGGGGTGACGCAGCCGGATCACTTTCTTAATCGCATTGCAAATAATGTGTTGCGATGGAAGTTGAAAGGCGAGGATGCGTTGCGTGCCAGTGATGTCAATTACACTATCGTTCGCCCTGGTGGCCTTACTGACAAGGCGGGTCCTGAACAAGTCGTTCAGTTTTATCAAGGGGATACTAAAAAGGGAGGCCCTATTCGAAGAGAGGACGTATCCAGAGTCGTGATTGCTGCTTTACTTATGCCTGAAGCGGATTACAAAACCTTTGAAGTAATGGCTGTGGTCGGGCCTCGTGAAAATGATTTTTCTGCAAGATTTTCACAATTAAAAGCGGATAAATAATTTAAATAATAGTGAGAGTGAAATATGGAAGGGCCGTTGCGGCAGTTGATGCCACTGTTTTTATTGAGTATGTGGGGTTTGTTCTATTGGCTGATGTCAAATGGAACTATTGGCGGTTTTCATTACCTTTTATTAGCGCTTTCGTTATTCGTCTGTTTATTGGTTTTCGTTAATTTTGTCCATGTTTTTACTTTCAGTTATAGCGTAGCTACGTTGTTATTGAGTCCGCTTATAGCCGTTTATTTTCAGGCTGACTGGCGAGGCTACTTAGTATCGCTAATGTTGGCTTTGTATGGTTTAAGATTGTTTT
The DNA here is from genome assembly GCF_900120175.1 of Oceanicoccus sp. KOV_DT_Chl. NCBI lineage: Bacteria > Pseudomonadati > Pseudomonadota > Gammaproteobacteria > Cellvibrionales > Spongiibacteraceae > Oceanicoccus > Oceanicoccus sp. KOV_DT_Chl. Next base: position 866,746 of record NZ_FQLF01000002.1, on the reverse strand, counting down.
ATTTCCAGTTTCGACGAAGAAAAGCGGATAGTTATGCCGGTATTCGCCAACAGATAGTGGCGGCAGATAAGGAAATGCCGTTTTTTGTAAAAGTGATTCTGTGGCAGTTCACTAGTTGGAATTATATTTTTTACAGTTTTGCCGTGTATTTTATATGTAAAAATCCGGCATCCGGTTCTGAAGTGGTGTTGGTGTTTGCTGCAGTTATTATGTTGGTGGGGTTGGTGTTAGAAACACTGGCTGATGAACAAAAGCAAGCATTCAAAAAATCACAAGCTGGCTTTTGTGCTATTGGCTTATATCAAAGTTGTCGTCATCCTAATTATTTCGGCGAAATTCTTTTTATATTTGGCGTGTTTCTAGCAGGTGTGACATATTGTCAGAATACTTATGAGGTCGCTGCGGTATTAATTTCTCCTTTGTATTTGGTGTTGTTGATGATTGATGCATCCAGGCGTAGCGACATCACTCAGCAGCAACGCTATGGTGAACAAGCTGCCTATCGTCAGTATCGTCAACAGGTGCCTGGTTTATTGCCGAAGTTGTTTAAGTAGTCTGGTGTTTTTTTCTAATCTCATTTGGAGTTAGCTTGGCCTTTTTTACTGATAGTTCACTCTTTGACGGGCTTAAGGGGGCGGAATCCCAGGCGTTGCGACAGCTGGGGAAAAGCCGGCAGATTTTGGCTAACGACTATTTGTTTTTGCAGCACTCCACGGCCCACTCTTTGTATACCGTTGAGCAAGGTGTGATGATGGTAGAGCGAACAGCTGCTAATGGTCGCCGGCAAGTGATGGCTTTTGTTTTCCCGGGAATTTCGTTGGCTTTACCCATAATGAATATTTTGAATACAGTGTTAAAACATTGACTGAGTGCCGTGTGCAGGAGTTTCCCCGGCTGTCTTTTCTGTCGTTATGTGATACATCCAAACAGCTTAAACGCAATGTTGATGTGATTACCAATAAGGTGATGTTGCGTTTATTTGATCAGTTATTCGCTATTGGCCAGAAAAAAGCGCACGAGCGTTTATGCTTTTTATTGCAGCAATTAAAAGAGCGCCAAACAATCAAGGGTGGTTACAGCTTTGAGTTGTTTATGAGTCGCCAGGATATTGCAGATTATCTAGGTTTAACCTTGGAGACGGTCAGTAGGGCCTTTAGCCGATTACAGAATGAAGGCTTGATCGAGGTGCAGTCGGCCCATCATGTAGCGGTATTGGATGAGCAGGGATTACACACAGCTCGCTGATCTGAATTAGCCTGCATTTTCCGAATCTATTTGTTTATTGTTGATAAAAATCAAGCGGCGTTAGCGGGATAGCGCTAAGTTAATGGGTGGTTTGATACCACTATCTATTCTTAAGTACTAGCTGGGTTGAGATTTAAATGTCAGTTGAATTGTTGTTTCAGGAATTACGCGCTGTAGTAGGTGCCCAGCATATACTTGCCGATGAAGAATCTTGCCGGCTTTATTCTCAGGATGTATTTACCCGCAGCATCGTTGCAGCGTTAGTTGTGCGACCTGCTAATACCGAGCAGTTGGCCACTGTGGTGCAACTCGCGGTAGCAGCTGATTGTGCAGTGATTGCCGGGGTGGTGGTATGTCTTATACCAGTGGTTATGTACCGGTTGAAGAGGCAACAGTGCTGATAGATACCAGCCGTATGAATCAGGTGCTTGAGATAAATACCGAAGATATGTTCGTCACCGTTGAGGTCGGTTGTAGTTGGAAAAAATTACACGATAGTTTAAAAAATACCGGCTTGAGAACGCCTTTTTGGGGGCCGCTATCGGGTATGCATGCAACGGTAGGTGGGAGTATTTCCCAAAGTAGTGTTTTTTTTGGTGCGGGTTTATTTGGTGCCTCTGCTGATTCTGTGGTGAGCATGCAGGTGGTGCTGGCAAATGGCGATGTGTTGTCTACTGGCTCGGCAGCGCAAAAAAACGGCACGCCTTTTTTTCGGCACTTCGGGCCTGATTTAACCGGCGTGTTTACCTGTGATACCGGTGCCTTGGGTGTCAAAGCAACGATTACGCTGCGTTTAATGCCTGAATATAAATCAATGCGTCATGTGTCCTATGATTTTGATAATTATGAAGCGCAGATCAAGGCGCTGTCTGAAATAGCCCGTAAAAATCTGGCTGCACAAATGTTTGGTACCGATCCTGGATTGGGTCAGGTACGCGCACAGCGTGATAGTTTGCTGAATGATGTCAAAGCGCTTGGTGGCGTACTCTCCGCTTCAGGCTCAGTATTGGGCGCGGTAAAGCAGGGTGCAAAAATCGCGTTGGCAGGTCGTCGCGTAGTAAAAAATGCCAGCTACCCCATTCACGCTAATATCGAAGAGCGCTGTGATGCTGCTGCAGATGAAGTCGCTTTGCAGGTTGAAGCCATTTGTCGGCGTTTGGGTGGTAAAAAAATTGAAAACAGTGTGCCGGCTATTGTTCGTGCCAATCCATTTAACCCACTTAATAATATGGTCGGGCCGCAGGGTGAGCGCTGGGTGCCGGTGCATGCGTTGTTACCGCATTCCAAGGTGCTTGAGTCAGTAAAAATGACTGAAGCCATTTTTGAAAAATACCAGGCGGCTATTGAAAAGCATAATATTATTACCGGCTTTTTATTCACTACAGTTTCTACCAATTGTTTTTTTATGGAGCCGTTGTGGTTTTGGCCTGATGAACTCAATGAGTTGCATCGAGCTACTGTGGAAGCGGGGGTGCTGGCTAAGCAAAAAGGTTTCCCTGCTAACCTGGAGGCGCGTGCCGCTGTAACAGCGATGCGAAATGAATTAGTACAAGCATTTTCGGAGATGGGCGCTTCACACTTACAGGTCGGCAAAGAGTATATTTATAAAGAGGGCTTAAAACCTGAGTCGTATGCCTTGTTGGCTGCTATTAAGCAGGTGGTTGATCCCAAGCGACGATTAAATCCGGGCTGTTTGGGTTTGTAAGGATGCGCTATGCTTAGTCATTATTATTTGTCGTGAATTTAAATGTGGAGTGTTATGTCTACTGCTGGAATAAATAATCGCCTTATTGTAGGTATATCTGGAGCCTCGGGCATCATCTACGGCGTGCGCCTGTTGCAGTTATTACAAAATACACCCATTGAAACCCATTTGGTGATGAGTAAGCCGAACTTACACTGGGCTATGAAATGGATCTCAGTGTCAAGGAGGTGCAAGCGCTGGCGGATGAAGTACACCCGATTAAAAATATTGCAGCCTCTATTTCCAGTGGTTCTTTTCCAACGATGGGCATGGTGGTTGCCCCTTGCTCTATTCGTAGTATGTCAGAAATAGCATCGGGTATTACGTCGACATTGTTAACTCGTGCTGCTGATGTAATCCTGAAAGAGCGTAGGAAGTTGGTTTTAATGGTGAGGGAGGCGCCACTGCATACGGGGCATTTGCGGACGATGACGTCGCTATCTGAAATGGGCGCAATAATTGCGCCTCCAGTGCCAGCATTTTATAACCGCCCTCAGTCGATTGATGATTTGGTCAATCATAGTGTCAGTCGGGTGTTGGATCTGTTTGATATTGATACCGGTGTTATTAAGCGCTGGGGTATTGATAGTTAAATTTTCGTCTCAGGTCATCTGCTCGCGAGGGTGTTGCGTAACAACACTGACCCTTGTTACAAGTTAGTTTATAAAATCGTAAAGATATGTAAAAACAAGGACTTAGCAGCGAACAGCGTATTATAACCATCCCAATAACATTGCTGTTTGGTATAATGCATCGCGGTTTTTAAATAGCACCGGCAATTTGCATTTTAAGCTATTGGCGGCACGGTAAAGAACAATTGTAGGAGAAACCTATGTATATCAATTTTTGGTACGCATGGCTGAAAGCGCCGATGTGCCAGCGGATGCTCCCCATCGCGTCACTTTTTTAAAGCAAAACTTCGTGATTTATCGTGATGAAGAGGGTAATGCCCATTGTTTGCATGATGTTTGCTCCCACCGCGGTGGTTCTTTGTCGAAGGGCAAAGTGAGAGGCAACAATGTTGAATGCCCTTATCATGGCTGGCAATTTAATGGTGAAGGGAAGTGTGAATATATTCCCTCTCTTGGCAGGGATAACCAGAAAATTCCAGCGCGTACTAAAATAGATTCCTATCCTGTTCATGAGGAGCATGGTGTGATTTGGGCTTTTCTGGGTGATTTGCCGGAAGAGGAGCGCCCACCGTTATTACGTCCACACAATAACCCTAATGGTCAGGACTATACTGATGAAAAATGGCGCTGGGTTACCCAGACCTGGGGATTGAAATCAAACTATGAGCGCAATGTCGAAAACGGTGTTGACCCTGCCCATAACGAGTTTGTGCATGAACGTCATGGCTTCAAAGGCGCCAGTTTGGAAACCTATAAAGTGCAAGAGTACGATTTGGTGACGCATGATTGGGGTGCTGGTTTTATGCTGACTTTTCAGGCGCCACCTAGTACCCATGAGGCTGCCCATGCAGGTGAAACCTCTCGTACTGAGGCTGGTGATTTGGAAGCAGGCGCTGGTCACAGTGGTCCTAATAATGTGTGGACCTATATTCACATTACGCCGACTAATTGGATGCACCAGTATTTATACGAAACGCCGATTGATCAATTCAACACTAAAGCGTTCAATGTCAGCATGTGTAACTTCCTGCCAGAGGATGTTGCTGACGACGATGACATTCGTGATATGAACGGTGTTATCGCCGAAGATGATGTGATCGTGCTGGAAGAAATTCAGCCGCCATTAACACCAGACAATATGACCTCTGAAGTGATGATGCCGGCGGATAAAATGATTATTTCCTACCGTAAGCAATTAAAGGAGTGGGATGCAAAAGGTTGGCGTATTGATGCGGATCAAATCGATCGTGATAAGCATACAAAGGTCTATGCCATTCCGTCGCCAGCGCGCCGTACTGAAAAAGGCTGGGTGTTTGATCCAGTACCATTAATGCCGGCAAAATAATATTATTAAGTAATTCCCTAAGCCGTTAAGTGCAAATGCCTTAGCGGCTTTGCTTTTTAAGAAATCTAGAGGTTTAAGTAATGGCAGTTTTGAATGTGATTGATCGTGACGGCAATGAGGCCGTTATTGAGTCTGATACCGGATACAGCATTATGGATGTATTGCAGGCTAACGGTCAGGATGTGGCGGCAATCTGTGGTGGTGTTGCCTCTTGTGCTACCTGTCATGTTTATGTTTCGCCAGAGGTGATGGCCACGCTGCCGCCTTTAGAGGGTGATGAGCAGGTACTGGTTGAAGAAAGTGAATACTATAAAGAAGGGCAGTCGCGATTGAGTTGTCAGATTCAGTTTACCGAGGCGCTTGATGGGATTCAGGTGATTCTGGCGCCGGAAGATTAATATCAAATATTTACAGAAAAAAACCAGCTTTTGCTGGTTTTTTTTGCTTTGAAATCTATAAGGTTTGTATTTCAAAGTAAATTCGCAATCAATCTCCGTAATGCCCGCTTCGCGTGCGCCTTTTAAATTTTTTATTAACGCCATTCTATGAAACATCTTTGCAGCTTGAATTAAATCTTCACAGGCTTTCTGGGTGAGTTTGATATTGTCATCTGGCTTGTTGGCAAGTGTTAAAATATCTTTGTGCCGAGCATTGTATTCCTCTGAATGCTAAAGCTAATGTGATGGTTAATGGCAAAAGGATATGAAAAGCGTTTTCGATAAGTAGTTAATATTTGGAAAAAGCCAGACATAAAAAAGGGGAGCTAAGCTCCCCTTGTACTCTCTAAAGTTTAACTTAGAAGTTGTATTTTACCCTGATACCCGCTGTGCGTTTTGAGCGAGGGTTTAACAGTACCTGGTCGCGCAAATTGTCTGCAAATCTTGGGAAGGTGACCGCACTGGCTGGCGAGTCTTCATTCTCAATATTGTCGACATAAGCAACTACTTCGTAGTTTTCAGCTTTAATACCCGCCTTAATGTCCCACACAATTGAATCGTCAATTTTGCTCAAATTGTCGGTTGTTAACCAGCGCTCTGACATATAGCGACCGTCAAGTTGAACAAATCCATCGAATTGATCATTGATAACAAATTCAAAGTTATTATTCAACTGCAAGTTATGCTTGGGCGTATAAGGCAATTCATTACCAGCTTGATCGGCGTCTGGGTCTGCCAGTATCTCCTCTGGAGTGAGGCCAGACGAGGGGATGCCATAGGCGCTTTGGTTCAAGAAATCGACGATTTCAGTATCGATAAGCGCGTAGTTTACCGTAGAAGTCCAGTACTCATTGACAGCCATAACCACCTGCAGTTCAAGTCCTCGAATTTCCGTTTCACCTAAGTTATCAACGTAGGATTGCGGTGTACCGGAGAACGTATTGTATTCACGGTTATTCGCTTGCTTGTCGGTGTTTTCCATCAGGAAGACGGCGCCGTTTACGATAATGCGATCGTTATACCAAGAGGTTTTCCAGCCGAATTCATAAGATTTCAACTCTTCCTGTTCGTAGGTTAGCTTGTCGATATCAGCGTCTACAGCAGAAGAAATATCAGGTTGGATGCTATGGCCGCCAGGCTTGGTACCCTGAGCATAAGACGCATAAAGCATGACGCTATCGGTGAGATAGTGTGTGAGCACGAGTCTAGGGTTAAACGCTTCAAAGTCGCCGTCAGCATGTGCCGTGGGAATGGCAGGGTTGGCTATGCTAGGAGACATGCCTGAGCCAACACCGTTATCATAGTTAATATCAAACGTTTCTTCCTGATAGCGAAATGATACAGACACTTCCCAGTCTTCGACAAACATCCAGTCAACGCTACCATAAAGCCCAAATGATTCAACTTCACGTTTTGCGAGGAAAGGCGTGCCATCCCAGGTAATGGTTTGAATGTTTGGCGCAAATCCTGTCCCAGCATTACCTGTTACAGTGCCGCCGCGATTGAGGTTGCTACCGTTGGCGGTTGAGTAATCAAATTGTGTTATTTTTCATCATAGTATTCTACGCCTACCAACCAGCGAAGGTCATCGCCAGCATCAAAGCTTAAACGGAAGTCCTGAAAGATAACTTCGCGTTCGTAATCCCGGTCTGAGCGGTAATTAAAGGGGTTATCTTCATTAACCCAAGGGAATACAACCAATGGACTTAGCTGAAAGAATGGTAGACCTTGATTGCTGCATGAGTCTGGAGCGCCGAATGGTAGAGGAGGGCAATCGCCTACAGAAGTGACTGTTGGTGATTGATCGAGGTCAAATTTATCGGTGCCTTCCATGTCGGTATAGGCTGTGTTCGAGCTGAAGGTAAGGTCGTCGGAGATTTCATAGTTGATCAAAGTAGTCCACTGCAATAACTCGGTTTCGGTACCCATCTTGCTGGTGTCGGATAGCCCGATATAGGACTCTTTGAAATCAGAAACGGTGCCAGCATAGCGAGATCCTGCATCCGTTTCGCCTACCGTTGCCGCCGCTGCATCACAATTTCTTACATCTACACCTTCTGTGATGACTTGTACACGCTCTGTGCCATTGCGAGTGAAACAGGCGTTGGCTTCAGCCACGCCAACAGCTACATGGCCATTGTCGAGATCGGCGTAGTCAAGCCGGGTTAATATTTCCAAATCATCCGTGGGCAAAAATTGTAGTGTTGCAGAGATCGATTGGGTTTCTTCTTCACCCAGATTATTACCTGTTTCAGGGTTGGAGTATTGGCCACCGGTTTCGGAGTGTGCAACATTGACCCGGTATAATATGTTGTCTGTGATGGGGCCTGTGACGCCAACTTTTACTTTGTAAGTATCCCATTCAGCAACTTCGGCGTTAACGTTGCCTTCAAAAGTAGATGATGGCTTTTTGGTGATGTAGTTGATAGCGCCACCAAATGCGTTTCGACCGAACAGTGCGCTTTGCGGTCCTCTAACAACTTCAATGCGGTCTAGATCGTAAAGTCCTAATGACACTAGCTGACCAGCACCCGTACCTACTAATGAATCCGAGGTGAAGTCGACGCCATCGACAAGTATCGCGACATTAGCTCGCCCTGATAGCGGGGTTAGGCCTCGAATATCCGGGCGTAAATCCTGGCTGCCGATACCCCGAGTGAATGTTAACCCCGGGGTTAATTTAATAACATCTTCGGTTGTTTCAATGGCTTGTGTCTCAATGTCGCTGGCGCTAAACGCGGTCAGAGAAATGGGTACATCTTGCAAACTTTCAGTTTGCTTACGAGCAGTTACCAGTATTTCTTCAACAAACAAGTTCGGCTGTTGGGCAAAACTTTGGCTGCCTGTGGTTAGCGAGGCCAAGGCAATAGCGGTGGCTAGCCCGGAGCGCCGTAATGTGACTTTGGGTTTGTTCATTGGTAAATCTCCCACGATTTAAGATGAAGTCTCTGTTGTGATGTCATTATGTAACTACTTTAGTTGATGCTTTAAATTGTTGTAGTTATGGATACGTTGTTTTAAAAACAAATATCTAATTGAGCATAGATAAAGAATACAAAGACGTAAAGTTATATGAATAGACTTTTTAACTAGTTCACACTTTTTTGTCTACCCCAATTAAGCGATTGCTCAATAAAACATCAGGAATTTGATTTTTGTCAGTTTTTTAATGGTTTGTGGGTAACGGTAATCGGGGATTTAGCTTAGGTAGACCCAGCTTCTTTGCTGTAGGTCGCGCTGTTCAAAGGCCTCAATGGCATCGCTCATCGACAGAGTGAGGGCGATCGCATCCAGTCCTTGCAGCAGCATGTCACGGTGCGAGTCTTCCAAATAAAAATTGCAGCTAGTGCCGGTGCTGGTAGTGACGGTTTGCTGGGTTAAATCAATGACGAGTTTGTTGTGTTGCGGAGCGCGGCTAACAAAATCGGCTAGCTGGTGAATTTGCTGTTCTTCTAAGCTGATGGGCAGAATACCGTTACGAATACAGTTTTGATGGAAAATAGCGCCGAAGCTTGGGGCGATAATGGCACGAATCCCGTATTCTTTTAGCGCCCAAACCGCATGTTCTCTGGATGAGCCGCAGCCAAAATTATCACCTGCTAACAGGATGCTGGTATTGGCATAATCCGTTTGATTCAGAATAAAGTCCGGGTTGCAATCGCGGCCACCTGGCAGGGTATAGCGCCAACCTGCAAATAGGCCCTGACCAAGCCCCTGCTTTGAAACCAGTTTCATTTCACGGGATGGAATGATGGCGTCTGTATCGATGTTATTGCGCAACAGTGGAGCGGCGATGCCGGTGTGTACAGTAAATTTTTCCATCAGTTTGCGACCTGTTCTTCTTTGGGCTGAGAGTTGGTTGTTAGCTCCCTCGGGTCAGTGATTCGCCCAGTAAGTGCGGATGCAGCCACAGTGATGGGGCTGGCCAGATGCGTGCGAGTGTTAGGGCCCTGACGACCTTCAAAATTTCTATTGGTACTGGAGATCACGCGCTTACCTTCGCCAAAGGTTTCGCCGCCGGCATAGAAGCACATTGAACAGCCTGAATCGCGCCATTCAAACCCGGCTTCAGTAAAAATTTTGTCCAGTCCTTCAGCTTCGGCTTGCCGCTTTACATTGCGGGACCCGGGGACAATGACTGCAGAAACTGTGGTCGCAACCTTGCGGCCTTTTACCAGTGCAGCAACCATGCGTAAATCACTGATACGGCTATTGGTGCAGGAGCCAATAAAGGCTGCATCAATAGCCAATTCATTAAGATTTTGTCCCGGTAGGAGGCCTTGATAGTTCAGCGCTTTTTGGCAGGATTCCTGGTCATGGCTATCACTAAAAGCGTCAGGGCTTGGTATTTGGCTGTTAATCGCGGCAGCATGTTGAGGGCTTGTGCCCCAAGTGACTGTAGGGCTGATCGCTGCTGCGTCGATTAAGATTTCGCGATCAAAGGTGGCGTTTTCGTCACTGTGTAATTGCTCCCAGTCTTTTACAGCCTTTAACCACTGCTCACCCTTAGGGGCGTGACGTCGTCCTTTGATGTAGTTGATGGTGGTTTCATCGGGGCGACAATGCCACTGAAAGCGGAAAATTCGACGGCCATATTGCATAGTGTAAGTCGTGCTTCTATGGGGAGCGACCGTATTGCCGAGCCGGCAAATTCAATGGCATAACCTGAGCCGCCAGCAGTGCCGTATAGGCCAATAAGGTGCAAGATCATATCTTTAGCGGTGACGCTGGGCTGAGGTCGCCATCAAAACATACGCGCATGGTTTTGGGTTTTTGTACCCGCAGAGTATTAGTTGCTAATGCGTGTTCGGCTTCGGATGAGCCTATTCCCCAAGCGAGGGCGCCCAGTCCACCCAGAGTGCAGGTGTGGCTATCGGGGCAGACCAGTGTAGTGCCGGGTAATGCTATAGCCAGTTCTGGAGAGATAACGTGTGCAATGCCCTGATCTTTATCATTGATGTCGTAGAGAGTAATGCCGGCGGCATTAGCGGATTCACGGGTAGCCTTGATAAATAGATGGCCCGATGGCATCAGGGTGTTATCGCTGCGGCCGGGGAATGTGTCGACAATATGGTCCATGGTGCAAAAGACGCGGGCGCGGTCCCGGATGGTCCGGTTATCGGCTTCCAGGCTTTTTAAAGCGATGGAGCCAGTGCGTTCATGGAGGAATATGCGATCAATATAGATAAGGTGGTTATCGTCCCCCAAATCTGCAACGCAATGCTGATCCCATAATTTTTCAAAAAGTGTTTTGTCCATTAAATCAATAACTTAAGTCTAGTTGGCAGCTAGTGGGTGTAATTCAGGCAGTATATTTTACAGTGTTCGCCGTTTATTTCCCCTTGCATAGTGAGACATATGCTAGCATAATTTCTATCAAATGTATTAACATTATATCTTTATGGTATTTGCCATTTTCTCTTAGGAATCATATGGTGCGAGTTGCTGTTACAGCGGACTGGCAAGGATTATCCGGGGTGGCAGTTAGCGCGTATCGCTAATCGGCGATAACGGCCGCGATTCACAATCACACTTGGCTTGGCTATTGGCTGGGCATTATGAGAATTACATGTTTACAGCCGAAATAAATGTACTGATCGTCAGTGCAGCCACGATTGCTTTTGTGCATACCTTAATGGGGCCGGATCATTATTTACCCTTCGTCTCGATGGGTGTGGCCAGACGTTGGACGGTAAAAAAAATGTTAGCTGTTACTGCTTTGTGTGGCTTTGGTCATATTCTTGGCTCCATTGCTTTGGGGTTTTTAGGTGTGGCATTGCAGTGGCAGTTGGGTTCATTGGAGTGGCTTGAGTCGGTGCGCGGTGATGTGGCTGCCTGGTGTTTGATTGCATTTGGTTTGGTGTATTTCGCCTGGGGGATACGCAATGCATATCGCAATAAACCCCATACGCATGTGCACAGTCACGGTGGTGAAGTGCATGTGCATGAGCATACCCACCATCACGCCCATGCCCATGTTCATGATCAAAAAAGCAAAGCGTTAGCGAGTAGTGATGCCGCTGTGAACAAGTTGGGTCCTTGGGCAATTTTTGTCATTTTTGTTTTGGGCCCTTGTGAACCATTGATTCCGTTATTGATGTATCCCGCAGCCAAAGAAAACACCTTGGGTTTGATAGCGGTGACGGCGGTGTTTGGTGTGGTAACCATGTTAACTATGATGCTGGCTGTATTTGTCAGTGCCACCGGTTTGAAAAAAATTCGCATTCCAGCGTTGGAGCGTTTTGGTCATGCCATGGCTGGAGCGACCATTTTTGGTTGCGGTTCCTCTATTGCCTTTTTGGGTTTGTGAAGCACCGGGGTCCAATAGATAAGATTTATTGCCAGATGTTTGAAGTTCGATTTTTGGCATAGCTGTTAAGGAATAAGTAATGAGCGAAGATTATCAAGCAATTGATGCAGTAGTGAACATCTGGACGACTGAGGCGTTGTCACATCGCCCTGGTTGGACTGACGGTTTTTTTGTCGACAAGATGAAAGGCAAAAATGACAGTGGCGGTATTTCACTGGAAGTCATGCTGGAAAAAATGGATGAAGCCGGTATCAGTATCGGTTTTTTAGTAGCAGCCAAAAGTGGTCGTCCTGGCTTGCCAGGTTCTTACCATATGCCGCCAGAAGTGGTTGCAGATGCAGTGCAAAAATACCCGGATCGTTTTCGTGGTTTGATCGGCATAGATCCGTTTCAGGGTATGACTGGTGTGCGGGCAATGGAAGATGCGGTTAAAAATATGGGTTTTATCGGCGCGCATTTATATCCGCACTGGTATGAGTTACCCCCTAATGCTGCCAAGTACTACCCCTACTATGCCAAGTGTATCGAGCTCGATATTCCGGTGCAGATGCAAGTTGGGCAATCAATGATTTATGCGCCAGAGCAGCCTTGTCGCAGTGTCGGTCGCCCTATCTATCTGGATGATATTGCCTGTGATTTGCCAGAGTTAAAACTGGTCGGCTCGCATGTGGGTATTCCCTGGACTGAAGAAATGATCGCGATGTCCTGGAAGCATAAAAATGTGTATTTATGTACGGATGCTCACAGCCCCAAGTACTGGCCCGAATCGCTGGTGAAATACATTAATTCTTATGGTCAGGACAAAGTAATTTTTGGATCGGATTTTCCAATACTGCAATTCAAACGCACCATTGATGAAATTGATGCATTTGGTTTGAAACCGCAGGTACGTAAAAAATTCATGAACGAAAACGTGAAAAAATTATATAAGTTATAGGCAGAGCCCGGATCTCTGGTTATAGCTATCCGGCATTAGAGTTAACGAGAATTAAGAGAGAAAATAATGGCATCGCCTTTAGACGGTATTAAAGTAATTGAAATGACCAGCGTGGTACTGGGCCCTTATGCTTGCCAGATGCTGGGCGATCTAGGCGCAGACGTCATAAAAGTTGAACCCATAGATGGGGATACCAATCGTAACCTTGGCCCTCATCGCAACGATGCAAAAATGGGCTCTATGTTTTTGGGTTGTAATCGTAATAAGCGCAGTATTGCGCTGGATTTAAAATCGGATGATGGCAAGGCTGCGTTGCGTGAACTGCTTAAGGGCGCCGATGTTATGGTGCATAACTTTCGCCCGCAAGCGATCGATCGTTTGGGGTTCTCCTACGAAGCAGTGAAAGAAATTTCAGCGGATATCGTGTACTGCGGTGCTTATGGTTATGCCAAAGAGGGTCCTTATGGTGAAAAAGGCGCTTTGGACGATTCTATCCAGGCCGCCTCAGGTGTTGCCATGTTGCAAAGTATGGTGGAAGGTGAACCGCGTTATTTGCCAACGATTGTGGCGGATAAAACGACGGCGATGATGGTAGTGCAATCGGTATTGGCTGCACTGTTTCATCGTGAGCGTAGCGGCGAAGGGCAAGCAATAGAGGTGCCAATGTTTGAAACCATGGCCTCTTATATTATGACTGAACATCTATGGGGTTTGAGTTTTGAACCGCCAATTGGTGAGGCTGGTTATGTGCGTTTGATGGCGAAGCATCGTCGCCCTTACAAAACCAAAGACGGTTTATATCTGGCTGTGTTGCCGTATTGGGATAACCATTGGAATACGTTTTGTGAGTTGGCTGGGCGACCTGAGTTGGCAGCAGATCCGCGCTTTTTGACTATGGGTCTACGTTTGCAAAACATCAACGAATCTTACAAGGCAACGGGTGAAATTATCGCTACCCGTAGCCGTAAAGAATGGCTCGATTTACTGGGTGAAACCAAAGTGCCAATGATGGTGGTGAACACGCTGAATGGTTTGGTTGAAGATGAGCATTTGGTGGCTACGGGTTTTTGGCAAGAGTTTGATCACCCCAGTGAAGGCAGAATCCGGATGTCCAAACCGCCGATGAATTTTTCCAAAACCCCGGCAGAAATTCGCGTGTTGCCGCCGTTGCTGGGTCAAAATAGTGTAGAGGTATTGTTAGAAGCCGGTGTCGATCAAACTAAGATTGATGCCATGTTAGCTGCGGGCACGTTAAAAAAACCTGCTTAAAATTTTGATAATAAGTGAAAAAGCTAGGAGATTGTTATGACTTTTATGAACACCAAGATCGACTACGATCGTAGCGCTGAAGAAGAAGCGTGGATCAAGGAAGAAACTGCTGAACAGGAAGTGCGCTACCAAAAAATTTACGACGAAATGGATGCGCTGAAGACAACACGAGAGCAGTGGTACGCCGAGTTCTTTCATCGTATAAAAACTCGTGGCTTTAGCTTCGATGGTGACAATAGAGCGCCAGTAGCGGAAAAAGATATTCCCATCAAACCAGACGATCGTGAAGATCAAGTTATCTGGAAATATGGTGAGTTTTCCATCGAAGAAATTGAAGGCAAATAATTTCTTTTTTCATACGACAAGAATTAGTGCAGATGTCCGTTAAAGATATCTTACGCAAAGAATAAGTTAGGAGAATAAAATGGCACGTCCACATATTGAACCGTTTTGCGATCGTGATGTTCATTGGAAAAACATGACATTACCGGGTATGGGTAAAGGTTTTAGTTACAAAATGCTGAGCATGGATAACGAAACTGGCGCCTGTTCAATGACAGTACAACTGGAGGGTGGATATAAACGTGCGCCTGGTTTCAGTTGGTCAGAATATGAAATGCTAATCATCGAGGGTTCATTCACTCTGGCTGGCAAGCGCTATGGTAAAGGCCATTATTTTTATGTGCCTGCTGGTTATTCTGTCGGTGCGTTAGCCACTGAACAGGGTGCAAAAGTATTAATGATGTATAACACTAGTGCACCTAGCCACATTGAGAGCGATACCCATCACGCGTTGGCGCAGGTAGGTTTGTATCATGATATTAGTTCTTATGATGATATTCCCTGGGTGTCTGGTGGTGTAACCAGTCCAACCGTTGCTACCGGTTGTTTGGTTAAGGTATTGAACTTTAACCCCAATACACATGCACTAACCTTCTTATACTGTATGACCCCTAACTTCAGTCAGGATAATATTTCTTATCACGATTGTGCTGAAGAGTCGTATCACATTTGGGTACCAGCTGGATGATGCAGTTTGGCGAAATCCCAACCGGTGGTTACTTCTGGCGTCCGTCTTATATTAACCACGGTTCTTTTGCATCAGCTTACGGCTGTATCGCACTGGGTCGTACCGATTCGAAATTGTTTAACCACTTCCACTACAACCCATGGACTAATCCAGTAGAGAATGCTGATCGCTCGTTGGCGCGTATGGAAAAACGTGACCCAATGTTGTATCGCTGGGGTTATAGTCGTCATCACAATCACCCACACAGCATTAAGGATTTTGAAGACACGATGATTCGTCGTGGTGGTATGGCTGATCTGGATTTGGCGTCGGGCCATGGTCATTACCATGAGTACGAGCGTGATCACGAGCATGGTCATTCGCATCCTGAAGGCGAGCCACACGACCACGGTCATGGCCATGACCACGAGCATTGATTGATAGCTTGGCGAACAGGGGTGGCGCAGCTTGGCTGCCCCGTTGTTAGATAACATTTAAAGAAAGACTGAGACATAAATGAATAAACCACTAGAAGGCATCCGCATTATTGACCTTACCCATATGTTGTCAGGTCCCTATGGAGCCATGATTCTTTCCGACTTGGGCGCAGATACGATTAAAGTTGAGCCGCTGCATGGAGAGGGAACACGTAAACTACTCGCTACTGACCCCAATAACTCCATTGATGGCATGGGTGCGTATTTTATTACGCTCAATCGTAATAAGCGCACGACCTGTATGGATCTAAAGTCCGAGCAGGGGTTGGCGTTGTTTTATGATTTGGTGAAAGAATCCGATGTGGTTATTTCAAATTTTGGTGCCGGTGTACCGGCTAAATTGAAAATCGATTACGCTCATCTTGCCAAAATCAACCCGAAGATTATTACCTGTACTATTTCCGGTTTTGGTTCTGAGGGCCCTGGCGCTAGTCGTCCCGCATTTGATCAGGTAGCGCAAGCCTATGGTGGCGGTATGTCTATCACTGGTGAGGATGCCAAGCACCCGATGCGTGCCGGTATTCCGATTGGTGACTTGGGTGGTGGCATGTTTGCGGTGATGGGTATCCAGTCTGCGCTGCTAGAGCGGGAGCGTTCTGGTAAAGGCCAGCACGTTGATATATCCATGGTTGATGTGCAGATCTCATTGTTGAACTATATGGCTACCATGCACTTTTTGTCAGGTGAAGATCCGTTTCCGATTGGCAATAGCCATTTTGTGCACGTGCCGTATAACACCTATCCAACCCAAAACGGTCACTTGGTCATTGCTGTCATTACCGATAATTTTTGGCAAAACCTAAAGCAAGTGGTTAACTACGATGGTTTTGATAAGCCTGAGTTTGATGGTCAGCCTGGACGTCTGGCAGCAAAAGATTATATCGATGGCAAGTTGAATGAAATTTTTGCTACCAACACCACTGAGTTTTGGCTGGCGCAATTAAATGAAAAACGTATTCCTGCGGCACCGGTAAATAAATTTTCCCAAGCCTTGAGCGATGAGCAAGTATTGCACCGCAATATGGTTGTGGAATTAGGTCATCCCAGTGGCAAAAGTACTAAAGGCCCGGGTAATCCGATTAAATTTTCACGTACCAGCGAAGAGAGTTTTACGCCGGCACCATTATTAGCACAGGATACCGATACTATTTTGACTGAGGTGATGGGTAAGTCGAGCGAAGAAATTGCTGCATTAAAAGCACTAGGCGTTATTAAATAACGGAGTGTTATTTAATAATAGTTTCATCCAAAAATGAATAGAGCGTCCCGTTGGTAGGGGTGCGATGATTGAATGCGAAGGCAACATAATGGCAGATAAAGTTTTTATCAATGATGTAGGCCCCAGAGATGGATTGCAGAATCAAGCAAAAATCCTTACGCCTGGCGAGCGCTTGCAATTAATTGATGCGTTGGTGGCAGCAAAAATTCCAGCAGTGGAAGTCGGTAGTTTTGTAAACCCCAAGGCGGTTCCGGCAATGGCGGGTACCGATGAAATCGTGGCTGGTCTAAAACCTGGTAGCACTTATTTCTCGGCCTTGGTGGCGAATATTAAAGGTTATGAACAAGCAAGAGCTGCTGGTGTTAAAGCGGTTAACTTGCCTATAGCTGCCAGCAATACCATGAATGAAAAAAATATTCGCAAGCGCAATGATGAGGCGGTAGCAATGACCGCTGAAATCATTGCTGCAGGTAAAGCGGATGGTATTGATTCTATTCCTTACGTGGCTACCGCATGGGAATGTCCATTTGAAGGTATTGTTGATGAGCAGGTAGTTATCGATATTACCGCCAAGTTTTTTGCCGCTGGCGCAACAAAAGTGATTATGGCGGACACTATCGGTGCGGCTAACCCAGCCCAGGTAAAATCTTTATTTGAAAAATTAATTGCCGAGTTTGGTGCTGACAAGCTAGGTGCGCATTTTCATGATACTCGCGGGTTTGGTGTGGCGGATACATATGCGGCATTAGCGGCGGGCATTCGCACTTTTGATGCTTCTATTGGTGGTCTCGGTGGTTGTCCTTTTGCGCCGGGTGCAACGGGTAATGTTGCCACAGAGGATATTGTTGTATTGTTTGAACAGATGGGCTTTGATACCGGCGTTGATATGAATGCGCTAATCGCAGCATCAGATTTAGCCAAAGAGTTAACGGGTAATTGCGCTGGTGGTCATTCTTTGAAGTGGCTAAAGCGCCAACAAGAAAAGGGGAGTCTGTAAGACAGGCTTCAGGTGCAGCGCTAGATGCGCTGCCCCGTGGTTTATAAAATCTCCGCAACTGCGAAGAAAAAATAACGAAGATAAAATCTTAATCAGAGGAAAAAGCCATGAGTTATCGTCTCGGTGTAGATGTCGGCGGCACGTTTACCGATCTACTCTTAATCAATGAACAAACCGGCGAAACCTATACGGCCAAAGTGCCTTCAACTCCGCAGGATTCATCGATTGGTGTTTTGAATGGTGTGGCTCGTATTTGTGAAGAGTCCGGAGTTGACCCGAAAAAAATTACCCGCGTTATGCATGGTACTACTGTGGCGACCAATGCGGTATTGCAGGGTAAAGGCTCAGTGGTTGGTCTGGTCACAACCAAGGGTTACGAACATACCTTGCAAGTGGCGCGTTCTTTCTGCCCTGGCGGTTTGGGTGGTTGGGTAACGTTTAATAAAAGTCCGTTATTAGCGCCGCTGGAATTAACCATAGGTGCTGACGAGCGAATGGGTGCTGACGGCACAATTGTGCGCGAACTGAATGAAGCTAAGTTGCGCGAAGATCTGATTGCTCTGAAAGCCAAGGGCGGTATCGAAGCGCTGACGATTTGTTTTATAAATGCGCATATCAATGGCGAGAATGAGGCTAAAGCCAAAGTCATTGCACAGGAAGTTTCACGGATATTCATATTTCTATTTCCAGCGAAGTGGTACCGGAAATGCAGGAGTATGAGCGTACTGAAACCACCGTGGTGAACTCCTATGTTCGCCCGGAAGTGGCCAAGTATGTTGATAATTTGCAGAACGCGCTGAAAGAAAAAATGAGCGAAAAAACGCTATTGTCGATACTGCGTTCTGATGGTGGTTTGGCCTCTGGCCGTGCTTCCGCTGACTCACCGGTTAACTTGTTGATGTCAGGCCCCGCCGGTGGTGTTACCGGCGCGATCTATTTTTGTAGCCGCGCAGGCTACGATAATATTTTGACATTCGACATGGGTGGTACCTCAACCGATGTTGCCCTGATTCAAAACTCCAAAGCCCGTGTGCGTCGTGAAACTATTGTTGGTGATGTGCGGGTGCGTGCGCCGTCAGTGGATGTGCGTACCGTAGGTGCTGGTGGTGGTTCACTGGCATTTGTACCTGAACTCACTAAAGCGTTAAGGGTTGGGCCTGAGTCAGCCGGTGCCGTACCAGGGCCAGCGTGTTATATGAAAGGTGGCGAGCAGGCAACCGTCTGTGATGCCAATGTGGTATTGGGTTATCTGCCTTCAGATGCGCAGCTAGGTGGCGCAATGCAAATCAATCGCGAAGCTTCAGTAAAAGCGGTGCAACTGATTGCTGATGCAGCCGGCATTACCTTGATGGAAGCAGCAGAAGGTATTATCCGGGTTGCCAACGAAGCGATGTTTGGTGCGCTGCGGCTAGTGTCGGTAGAACAAGGTTATGATCCGCGCGATTTTGCCCTGGTCGGTTTTGGTGGTGCTGGACCATTACATGCAAATGCGATGGGTGTTCTGTCTGACGCCTGGCCGGTCATTATTCCGCCTGGACCGGGTGTATTGTGCGCCTATGGTGATGCCACTACGCAGGTGCAGGATGAAGCCACTCGTACCTATATCCGCATGGCGGAAGATGTTACTACCGAAACATTAATCGAAGATTTATTAGAGTTGCAAACCCGCGCCGGTGAATCATTGATCGCTGACGGTATCCCCAGCACTGAGCACGAAGTGACTTTCCAAGCGGATTTGCGCTATGTCGGTCAGGCATTTCAAATCACTGTTGAGTTTACCGAAGCGGAAGTACGCGCTCAGGGCATTGATTTGCTGAAGAATCAATTCGATGCTGAGCACGAACAGTTATTTACTTTTAAACTTAGTGATGGCCATGAAATTTTAATGATTCGTTCCGTTGTAAAAGCGAAAGCGAAAGCGATTGCCGAGAACACCATGGGTGCTGATGGCGCTAGCCTGGAAGAATGTAAAATTCAGGATACCAGCTTTTACTATAACGGTGCTGATCATGCCGGTGCTTTATATGACCGCAGTAAGTTACACCAAGGGCTTACTGTGGTTGGCCCTGCCATTGTTACAGAAATGGATTCAACCACTGTGGTGTTGCCGGGCTATGAGGCCAAAGTCGATAAGATTGGTAACCTATTGATTAATCCGGTTAACGCATAAAAGAGGAGAATAACAATGCCAGCCAAAATTATTGAAACCAATAGCACTCCTCTTCAAACCGTTGAAGTGGATGGTGTAACGATTGATATTATCGAAAACGCGTTAAAAATGCCCGTGAAGAAATGGACGCGGTTTTGTTCCGTACTGCTATGTCTCCCGGTATTCGCGAACAGGGCGATTGTTTTCCAATGATCGCTAACAAAGAAGGAAAAATGGTAGTAGGGCAGTTTGGCTCTTTTATCGGTCCATTTATGGAAGTCTATGACGGTGAGTTGGAAGAGGGCGATATCCTGCTGACTAACGATCCCTATATGTGTAACGCTGCAGTATCACATTTACCGGATTGGTTGGTGTTAGTGCCGGTGTTTAAAAAAGGACGTCATATTGCCTGGTCTGCGATGTTTGGTCATATGTCGGATAACGGTGGTATGGTGCCGGGCTCAATCCCCATTGAAGCGACCAATATTTTTCAGGAAGGTATTCGTATTCCACCGACCAAGTTGTACAAAAAAGGTGTGTTGCAATCGGATGTGCTGGAATTGATTCTACACAACGTTCGTACCCCTCAGTGGAACCGTTTTGATTTGAATGCTTTGGTGGCGGCCTGTAATACCGCTGCGAAACGGGTATTGGAATTAACCGAACGTTTTGATGATGATATTTTACACACCGCTATGGGTGTTATGTTAGATCGTAACCGTGCCGCCATGAGCCATATTATTCAAAACTTTGTGCCTGAAGAACCGCGCAGTTTTGAAGATTATCTGTGTGATGACGGTAAAGGCATGGGGCCTTACAAAATTAAATGTACGATGTGGCGTGAAGGCGACAAGGCCATTTTTGATTTTGATGGCACTGATCCGCAGGCCCAAACTTCGGTAAACTTTTACCTCAACGAAGATATGTTCAAAATGTTCTTCGGTTCATTCACCATCAATGTGGTTGATCCCCATATCGCTTTTAATGATGGTTTTTATGATCTGGTAGATGTGCGTATTCCTGAGGGCACATTGTTGAAACCTAAATTCCCGGCTGCGCTTTCTGGTCGCACGCACGCATTGGGTCGTATTTTTGACGTGTTAGGTGCTTTGTTAGGGATGGGCGCGCCTGAGCAGATGTTAAACGCGGCGGGCTTTTCGGATTCACCTCACCTGTTTTATTCGGGCTACGATAACCGTCCCGGTAAAAATGGCGAGTGGTTCCAGCTATTCCAAATTGGTTTCGGTGGTATTCCTGGCCGTCCGATTGGTGATGGTCCTGATGGGCATTCATTGTGGCCGGGCTTTACCAACGTACCAAACGAGTTTATCGAGTCGTATTTTCCATTGCGGATTGAAAGCTATGAAACCATTCCCGATTCAGGTGGTGCCGGTTTGCACCGCGGCGGCAATGGCTTGAGCGTTGCCTATCGTTTTCTTTGTGATGGTGAGATCGGTATTCACGATGACCGTTGGCTGATGTACCCCTGGGGCGTGTTAGGCGGTGAAACCGGTATGCGATCAACCAAGAAACTGGTGCGCGTGGATGGCTCGGAAGAGTTTGTGCCGTCCAAGTGTGAAGGTATTCATGTTAAAACCGGTGACGTGTTGTTCTTTAACACCTGGGGTGGTGGTGGCTGGGGTGATCGCTATGCTCGTGACCCACAACTGGTAATGGATGATGTTAATCGTGGTTTGGTGACCGCTAAAGGTGCTGAGCGCTATGGTGTGGTAGTGGCCAATGGCGCGGTAGATCAGGCGGCGACATCAGCCTTGCGTGAAAAACTGATCGCCGAGCGCGGTGATGATATTCCACTGTTCAATTACGGTGGCACGATTGAAGAAATCAAAGCGCGCTGTAAAGAGGAGACTGGTTTTGAACCGCCAGTAGCGCCGCTGTTTCGCTAGCACTGCAGTTTTTAATCCGCTAGCGGGTATTATCAAGCCGGGCATTGCCCGGCTTTTTTGTGCCGCTGTATTTGGCGGTATTAGAAAATGACGCATTGATTATAAAATGATTTCGGCTAATATCAGGCGTTTGGTCATAGGGGCTGATTAATCAAAAGCTTACCAGTCGTTGATGTTACCGGCTACGGCGAAACTATTACCTATAACACCAAGGAGGGAACAAATACCCCTCTGACTGGCGCCAAGCAAAAACCTGAATTAATTCAAATAATACGAAGGGACTATTTAGTGAGGCTTATGATGAGACGAGAGAAGCTAATAAATAAAAACTGGTTGTCAGGTGTGTTATTGGTAGCAACTTTACCGCTAGCTACACAGGCCGAAGAGTGGAACTACCATGCAGAGGTTTATGTGCTGGCAGCTGATGTTGATATCAGCGCGCGCGGGCAAACGGCTACCGCCGAATTTGATGATATTCTGGACGATTTAGAGTTTGCCTTTTTTGGCTCCTTAGCTGCTAAGCGGGGTCAGCTAGCACTCATCATGAATATATTAAATGTCGACGTGAAGGCCAGTGAGAGTAATGTTCGTGGGCCGATTACTACCCATGTAGAAACTGAATTGGATACGTTTGTCACAACGCTGGCAGTTGGCTGGGAGTTTTATGGTAACGAAACTACCACTTTACACAGTGTGGTGGGAGCCAGATTGTTAGCAATGGATACCAGTCTCAAGGTAGAAGTAGAACCATTTGCAGAGACCGGTGACAGTAAATCTTCTGATAATTGGGATGCGGTGGTCGGTATACAGGGTTACGCCAACTTTTCAGATGATTGGTATCTCAGTTATTACGCGGATGCTGGCGCGGGAGCTTCGGACTTCACCTGGCAGGCTTCGGTTTCTATGGTCTATCGCTTTTCTCAGTTCGATGTAGCGCTGGGTTATCAATCGATTGAATGGGAGTTTGAAGATGAACTGCTGGATGACTTACAGATTGCTGGTCCAGCAATTGGGCTGCGGTTTAATTGGTAGCATCAAAGTTGTGTTGATGCGCGAAATGCTAACCTATTGGTGGGCTTGTTGCTTGGTCGTTTATTGGTTTTCGGTATTGGATTTTTATGGAATCTTCAGGTAAATCTATTTCTCTGGTGCTGGGTAGTGGTGGCGCCAGAGGCTTGGCACATATTGGTATTATTCAGTGGCTGGAAGAGGCTGGCTATAAAATTGAATCGATTGCAGGTAGCTCGATAGGGGCTTTGGTCGGTGGGGTTTATGCGCTGGGGAAACTCGAGGAGTTCAGTGAGTGGGTCAAGGCCATTAATACAGTCGAAATGATTAAGCTACTCGACTTTTCCTTAGGCTCGGGCGGTTTGGTCAAGGGCGATAAAATTATCAGTACGCTGCTGGCGTTAACCGGCGATAGTTTAATTGAAGAATTACCGATTGCGTTTACCGCTGTCGCAGCGGATATGACCAATGAAAAAGAAGTGTGGATGCGACGGGGCCCCTTGTTCGACGCTATTCGTGCGTCGATTTCCCTGCCGTTAATTTTTAAGCCGGTGGAATACCGTGGCGTACAGTTATTGGATGGCGGTATTTTAAATCCCGTCCCTATTGCGCCAACCTTTGGTGATCATACCGACTTAACAATCGCAGTGAATTTATCAGGGCCGCCAGATTTAACCCAGCAATTACCTGAGCATAAAGAGCCTAGCGAAGAGCAGAAGCGCTCGGTGATTTCGCAAAAAGTGTCCAGTTTTATTGATTCCATTATGCCCGTTACCACTACGCCAAGTAGTGTCAGTATGTATGCCATCGCCTATCAGGCCATCGATGCGATGCAGGGTACTATCGCCAGACAGAAGCTGGCGGCCTATCCTCCTGATCAAGTATTAGAAATACCGCGCAATTTATGTGGGATGTTGGAGTTTGATCGCGCTGAAGAAATGATAGAGTTTGGTTATAATCTGGCGCGTAAAGAAATTCCGTCGTTAATTAGATAGGTTTATTAACTAGCGACACATTATCGACTTAAAATATCAATAACTAAACGGTAGTTTTATGGACCCCATTACCCAAGGCGCACTTGGTGTATCACTGGCACAGTCATGCAGTCGCCCTAAGCAATTAGCGTGGGCAGGCTTGTTCGGTATGCTCGGGGCATGGCACCGGATTTGGATGTATTGATCCGCTCCAATACTGACCCATTGTTATTTTTGGTCTATCACCGCCAATTTACGCACTCTGTATTTTTTATTCCCTTTGGCGGTTTTATCTGCGGTCTTTTGTTGTACGGGCTGTTGGGCAAGCGCCGTGGTTTTACATTAAAACAGACGGTCTTTTTTACCACGCTGGGTTATGCCACTCATGCCTTGCTGGATGCTTGTACCACCTATGGTACCCAGTTACTGTGGCCATTTAGCAGTGAGCGTTTTGCCTGGAATAGCATGCCGATAATCGATCCGGTTTATACCCTGATTATTATTGCGCTAGTGGTCGCGGCCGCCTTGCGAAAAAACCCACTGCTTGCGCGCATCGCCCTGGCTTGGGTGCTGGTTTATCCCATGCTCGGGTTGCTGCAGCGGGAACGTGCAGAAACCCTGGGTTGGCAATTGGCACAACAGCGCGGGCATCAACCACAGCGGTTGGAGGCAAAGCCCAGTTTCGCTAATTTATGGGTGTGGAAAATTGTCTATGAGACTGAGCAGCGTTTTTATATTGATGCGGTCAGAGTGGCGATAGATACAGCCGTTTATGAAGGTGATAGCGTTGAAAAATTAAACCTGCAGCGCGATTTGCCATGGCTGAATGCGGACTCCCAGCAAGCGCAGGATATTGAGCGTTTTCGCTGGTTTTCCAATGGCTATATTGCCAAAGACCCACGGCGACCTAATCGTATTATTGATGTGCGTTATTCCCTGGTGCCCAATGAAATTGATGCCTTGTGGGGTATTGGTTTGCAACCTGATGCGGGCTTGAATGAGCATGTCAGTTATCTCGCAGAGCGCAACAGCACGCCGCGGCATCAACAAGCCTTTATGGATATGTTGCTGGGGCGTTAGTGTCTCGGCGGTGATATGTGCTGATTTGTATAAAATGTTATCCCGCTGAATCTTTTTCAGCTGGCGTTAATCGTTATACTGTCTGCCTCATTCATTAGTTGTTTCTCCTATGCCTCATCGTCAGTTTTCTGCTCCCTACCGATGGTATGTGCTAGCACTGCTAACGCTCGGTTATATTTTTAATTTTGTTGATCGGCAAGTAATGACCATTTTAATCGAGCCGATTAAAGATGAGTTTGGTGCCACTGATACCCAAATGGGTTTGCTATCGGGTTTTGCTTTCGCGTTGTTTTATGCTTCGTTAGGCGTGCCCGTAGCGCGCCTGGCAGATAACTGGTCGCGTCGCAATGTGCTGGCGATTTCAATGAGTATCTGGAGTGTGGTGACGGCACTGTGCGGTTTGGCCGGTAGCTTTTGGCAGCTGGCTTTATTGCGTATCGGTGTGGGTATAGGCGAGGCTGGTGGTACGCCGCCATCGCAGTCTTTGATTTCAGAATATTTCCCACCCGAAAAACGCTCGCTGGCGCTGGGCATTTATTCTATAGCGCCGAACCTAGGGATTATCGTTGGTCTGTTTGGCGGTGCCATTATTGCCGATGCCTATGGTTGGAGGATGGTGTTTTTTGTATTCGGTTTGCCTGGTGTGTTACTGGCGCCGATACTGTTCTTCACCCTGAGAGAACCTAAGCGGGTAGTGGCTTCGGTTAATCGAAGCGGTGAAACACTAATGTCGACGATTAAACAGATCTGCGCCGTGCCGGCGTTTATCTATATTTCGTTGGCGGTGGGGTTTACGGCTATTTCCGGCTATGGCATGGGCGCCTGGTCGCCGAGCTTTTTGGTGCGGGTGCATGGTTTGAGTTTGGTGGATGCCGGTTTATATTTAGGGCTTATCGGTGCCTTGTGCGGTGGTGTTGGTGCCGTATTAGGTGGCTTGCTGTGCGATAAATTATCGGCGCGTAACCCGGTGTGGCAGTTACGGATACCGGCGATTGGTGTGTTGATTTCGTTTCCCTTGCAGTTGGCGTTCGTGTTTTGGCCTGAGCAAAGCACAGTGAATGTGTTAGGTTCACAAGTACCGGTAGCAGTACTCTTCAGTGCGGTAGCCGCCATGTTTGCAGGCTTCTGGGTAGGCCCTACTTATGCGGCAGTGCAAAATATTGTGCCGCCATACTGGCGCGCGCAGGCTTCGGCCTTATTGCTGTTAGCGTTTAATTTATTGGGCATGGGTTTGGGCCTTTATTAGTGGGAATGTTGAGTGATGGCTTGGCCGCCAGTCATGGTGAGCATTCAATCCGCTATGCGCTTGGCTGGAGCTTGTTAACCATATTGATCGGCGTATTATTTTATTATCTTGCCAGCCGCCATTATGGGCGGGCCTTGCAGCAGGCGCAGCAGGCCGCTGCCAAATAGTATGCTGCAGAGCTACTGTGGATCTGTCGTTTCTTTAGTATAAATGTCATAATGTTATAACTATCAATCAATAACCCTGACGGGATAGTTATGAGTAATTCAGCCAACACCTTGTACGACAAATTATGGGATTCCCACTGTGTAAGTACCCGTGCTGATGGCACGGCTATGCTCTACATCGACCGCCACTTAATTCATGAAGTGACCTCCGCCCAAGCCTTCGAAGGCATCCGGCTTGAGGGTCGCAAACTGTGGCGTCCCGATTCCACCATTGCCACCGCCGACCACCAGGTACCCACTGAAAATCACCACTTGGGTAATGCCGGTATTGTTGATGACATGGCCAGAATCCAGGTCATAACACTGGAAAGCAACTGTGATGAGTGGGGTGTGAAACAATTTCGAATGACCGATAAAGAGCAGGGTATTGTGCATGTGGTGGGCCCTGAAAGTGGCCTGTCACTGCCGGGAATGACCATTGTTTGTGGGGACTCACATACCTCAACACACGGTGCTTTAGCGGCTTTGGCCCAAGGGATAGGCAGTTCGGAAGTCGAGCATGTGATGGCGACCCAGTGCTTGCTGGGGCAGAAGCAGAAAAATTTATTGGTACAGGTTGATGGTCAGCTGAGTATAGGCGTGACTGCCAAAGATTTAGCACTGTATATCATTTCCAAATTGGGCACCGCCGGTGGTACCGGCTATGCCATTGAGTATGCCGGCGAAGCAGTGCGTAGCCTGTCTATGGAAGGGCGTTTTACCCTGTGTAATATGACCATTGAAGCCGGTGCCCGCACCGGCATGGTGGCCTTTGATGAGGTGACTGCCGCTTATGTTGATGGTCGTACCTATAGCCCCAAAGGAGAACAATGGCAGCAAGCGTTGGCGCAGTGGCAGCAATTACACTCTGATAAAGGCGCTCATTTCGATAAAGTTCTGCAGCTCGATGCCGCGGATATTCACCCCATGTTACCTGGGGTACCAAGCCGGATCAGGTGGTTGCCGTTAGTGGTAAAGTGCCGGAATTGTCCGAGGCTAAAAACGAGGTGCAACGCGAAGATTGGCGTACAGCGCTCAAGTATATGGGCGTCAGCAGTGGTGAAGCGATCACTGACCTGGCGGTGGATCAGGTATTTATTGGTTCCTGTACTAACTCGCGGATAGAGGATTTACGGGCTGTAGCGCAAGTGGTGGCGGGCAAACAGGTCAGCGCAACGGTTAACCGCGCGATGATTGTACCGGGTTCTGGGTTGGTGAAACTGCAGGCCGAGCAAGAAGGGCTGGATCGTATTTTTATCGACGCCGGTTTTCAATGGCGGGAAGCGGGTTGTTCAATGTGTAATGCGATGAACCCGGATCAGTTAGGTCCGGAGCAACGCTGTGCGTCTACATCTAACAGAAATTTCGAGGGGCGACAGGGTTATAAAGGGCGCACCCATTTAGTCAGTCCGGCGATGGCAGCTGCGGCGGCGATTGCAGGCCACTTTGTTGATGTTAGGGAGTTTGTTTAAGGGTGATGTTTAACGCCTAAAATATGCTGCGAACCAGAGAGTAAAGCTATGTCCTCTTTCGAATTCATTACCGCTAAAAAAATTATTTGTGCGCCGGGTGCGACAGATAATATCGCCGTTTACTGCCAGCAGTTGGCTATGCAGCGGCCATTGCTGGTAACCGATGCGGGCGTTATGCAGGCAGGATTGGCAACGCCGATGATTGCCTTGATGGAACAGGCCGGTATTGCGGTCAGTGTCTATTCAGAGGTAGTGGCGGATCCCCTGAAGCGGTAGTGTTAGCCGCCGCCGAGATTGCAAGAGAACAGCGTATCGATGGTGTGATTGGTTTGGGTGGCGGCAGTTCGATGGATGTCGCCAAGTTGATAGCGGTATTGGCTGCTTCAGACCAGCCGTTGAGTGAGATGTACGGGGTTGGTAATGTAACAGGTAAGCGCTTACCGCTGCTGCAAATACCAACGACTGCGGGTACCGGTTCAGAAGTCACCGCCACTGCAATTATTACCACCGGAACCACTACCAAAACCGGTGTCATTTCGCCACAGTTATTACCGGAGATCGCTGTACTGGATGCAGTATTAACTCAGGGGCTACCGGCGCATGTTACCGCCGCAACCGGTATCGATGCCATGGTGCATGCGATTGAAGCATTTACCAGCCAGCATAAAAAAAATCTTTATTCTGATATGTTAGCGAAACAAGCGCTGCAATTGATGTCGCATCATATTGTCGAAGCGGTGACAAATGGCAGCAACTTAACCGCGCGTTCCAATATGTTATTAGGGGCGATGATGGCGGGGCAGGCATTCGCCAATGCACCGGTAGCAGCAGTGCACGCTTTGGCGTATCCTCTCGGCGGTCATTATCATATTCCGCACGGTTTAAGTAACTCGCTGGTATTACCTGCGGTACTGCGTTTTAATGCCGAAGCAGCCAGTGGTTTATATGCCGAATTACTGCCTTGTGTTGGTGGTAGTGCGGTTGGTGAAAAAGCAGGCTGTGAGCAGTTTATTGCTTATATTCATGGGTTAATCGCGCAATTACCCTTGCAGAAAACATTGCAGGAAATGGCCATACCACAATCAGATTTGCCGATGCTGGCCAAAGATGCGATGTTGCAGCAGCGACTGCTGGTCAATAATCCGCGGCCTGTTTCCGAGCAAGATGCGCTGGCTATATATCAAGCAGCTTACCATTAGTCTGGCGGTTAAGTCAGGTTGGCGATAAGTGGCTTCATTTCCAAACAAGAGAACACCGAATATGGCATCAAAAGTGAGTGTCACCCGCAGTGATTACAGTATCTTTTATCCGGTGACTACGCGTTGGAAAGATAATGATATTTATGGCCATGTGAATAATGTTATTTACTATTCATATTTTGATACCGCTGCCAATACTTTTTTAATCAAGCATTGCGGCCTGGATATTCATAACGGTGACATTATTGGTTTGGTGGTGAGTTCCGGTTGCGAGTA
This sequence comes from Oceanicoccus sp. KOV_DT_Chl, assembly GCF_900120175.1. Classification (NCBI taxonomy): domain Bacteria; kingdom Pseudomonadati; phylum Pseudomonadota; class Gammaproteobacteria; order Cellvibrionales; family Spongiibacteraceae; genus Oceanicoccus; species Oceanicoccus sp. KOV_DT_Chl. The sequence goes on along the minus strand of NZ_FQLF01000002.1, from coordinate 837,588 downwards.
TCTGGCGCCTATTGCGTTTCCTGATGGCATTGAAGTGGGTGTCAGAATCGATCGGCTGGGTAATAGCTCGGTGCAATATGGTCTGGCTATTTTTAAAGACAAAGAACCGCAGGCCAGTGCCTTTGGTCAATTTATTCATGTGTTTGTTGATCGTGTCTCGCATAAACCAGTCACTATTCCTGATAGCATGCGCCAGCGAATGCAGAAAATTACAGTAGTAAAGGCGGATTAAATTCACAGTGGATATTGTTAGTGCTAAACGCTCAAACTTTAGCAGGTACTATTCAATATAAAAGAGTTTAAGGCTATGACAATAGAGATCCATTGGGAATCAAGCAGGCTTCTTTGTTTAAAGTACAGCGGAACAATCCAGGGCGATGAGGTTTTAGCCGCCCAGCGCTCGCTGACGAATGATGAGCGTTTTTATAATATTCGTGAATATCTTATCGATGGTTCTGCTTTAACAAAGAGCTTTGTCTCTGATACCGATATCGAAAAAATTTCAGCTATTACCATAGCCCAGTCTAAAACTAATCCTGATGTAAAAAATGCGCTGGTGCTTAGTCAAAACCTGGATGAAGATGATCATACGCTTGGGGCCTATTATCAATTTCTAGCTGATGCTACCGGGTGGGAAATAGAGCTATTTAAAACAGTGAGCGAGGCTCGAAACTGGCTGGGATGTGAGAGGTAGAGGTTTAGATTTATCCCGGACAACAGTGCGCCTGCGAGAATGAAGCCAGTTTCGCTGCACGCTTCTGTTACGTTTCGGTGATCAATATTTCAAGCTGTTGAATAAATGGATTTGAGCGCGACGGGCTCAGTGTGCCAGACAATTACGCCCATCCTGCTTGGCTTGGTATAAGGATTTATCAGCGGCTTTTAATACTTCCTCGGCAGCACTCAGTTGTTCTGTTTTTTCTGCAACACCAATACTAATAGTAACAGCCACCGTTTTTGGTTTTGTTTTTCTGCTGCGCTTTGCCGCTCCTTCTTTACTGGCGGCAGGGCGATTAGGTTTGTCGCGCAGAGCAATATCGTAATCGGCTATTGCTTCCCTAACCGCTTCCAAGTGAGGAATGCAAGGTTTTATTTTTTTGCCGGGAAAAATAATACAAAATTCTTCCCCGCCATAGCGATAGGGAATGCCGCCGCCGGTTACGGCGGCAATGTGATTGGCGACAATTTTTAATACATCATCCCCGACATCGTGGCCGTGGGTGTCATTGAATTTTTTGAAATGATCCACATCCATCATGGCAATAACGTATTGGCGACCTAAGCCGCGCAATTTTTCATTAAGGGCGCGTCGGCCTAATAAACCGGTCAAGTCATCGCGGTAAGCCATTTCAAAAGAACTGCGTAACAGGCCGATTAACAGTGCTAAGCCCGCTGCCGAAAACATAATGGTAGAGATCAATTGTTGGTCGAAAAAAGCCAGCGTAACAAAACTAAATAGAATACAGCCGCTGAGGGTGGCCTCTGCTTCGCTATCGCGTTGGGCGAGTAAACTTAAGCCTAATAACAGAGAGACTAAAAACCACAGGCTGACATATACCGACAGTATGTAATTTGGCCAAGGCCTCAAGGCGAATAGCATATTGAGCGTTTGCCATTGGTTGTCATCCAGCGCGTTTTGGCCAGCGTAAGCCAATGCTAACAATATTAAAGGCACGGCCAGTACCAGCGAGGAGTATTGGTTCCACAGTCCTTTTTCCGGTAGCAGCATCAGCATGATCAGGCCCAACGGCAGCAATAGGCTGACTGCGGTATAAATATAAAAGGGGCTGTTGTCTTCCAGTGTGGTCTGTAATTGGGATTGAATCAGCCAATACCCTAAAGCCATTAATAGCGCGGCACTGAAGGAACGGGAGCGATTAAAAAAATGTGCCAGCCCCAATACCAGACTAAACAGCAAGTAGGGCAGTGCTTCTAACAGTTTTAGATAGTTGCGATCGACTTGCTGTGTTTGGCCTAACAGATAAACCGCTACCAGTAGTAACAGTAGTGGGTATATCAGTCGTGATAAGGGCTTTAACAGCAAGAGTAGTTCCCGGTACGCAATGAATAGTTAGCTATCCAGTATAGTAAAATATTGTATCTGCGGCAGGAAAAAAGTTGGCAAGGGTGATGGGGGAATGCGCTATCAATTATTAAATGGATGGCGCACTCGGCTGGTGACTAGCTACAAATTAACGCTTCGCAGCGGCAATACCTGCCATCCGGCCGGTAAAGGTGGCATCACCTACCGACATGCCCGAGTTATAACCCGCCGCCCGGCGTGGCACGCCACAGGCGGTTCTGCCGGCAGCGTATAAACCTTCGATGACATCGCCGCCAGCGGTTAATACTTCGCCACTGGGCAGAGTGTCTAATCCGCCGAGGGTAAAGAAGGGGTAGAAGGCACCGCGCCCAGGGGTAATATCCAGCGCTACATAAGGGGCCTCAATCGGTTTGCACCACTCAGCCGTTTTATGAAAGAGCGGGTCCTCGCCTTTTTCCGCGTGGGTATTATAGAACTCGATGGTATGTTGAAGTTGCCCAGTGGGTAATCCTAATTCCTGCTCCAACTCGGCGACAGTATCGCCGGTGCCAGCCACTTCTGCATTCAGGTAGGATACCCGTTCATAGTCTGCATACTGTTCTACACTACAAATAATATAGAGGCGGTCACCGGTTTGTTGCAGGCAGTAATGCCCGACGCGGCCATGATAGCAATCTTCATTGATAAACCGCTGGCCCTGGGCATTAATAAAAATACCGGAGGTCAATGAGGCGGGTGGATAATAGGGTACTGTTACAAAGCCTTCGTGCATATTGATCGCGGCACCACCAACGCCCATTCCCATCATAATGCCGGTGCCGGTATCACCGGGGTTGCCGATCGGGGAGTTACAACGCAATAACTGAGGCGCGTATTTTTTTAACATCTCTTCATTCATCACGAAACCACCCGCACAGAGGATCACGCCCTTGCGCGCGCGGACATTTATTTCCTTCTGGTCTTTGCGAATCACTACGCCGTGGACGTTACTATCTTCATCGGCGATCAACGTCAATGCACGGGTTTCATATTCAACCTGAATGCCGCGCTTTTCGATATTCTCGGTCATGATTTTCATAAACAGTGGGCCGCCGTTGTCGCCTTCTACTTGCAGGTTATGGCCACGGGGACAGGGTTTGGCAATTTCGTTAAAGGGGTAGGCTTTTTCACTGCCGGTGAACATGACGCAGTCATCGGTCAGTGCCATGATGGCCCGCTCTTTGAACTCTGAATCTTTGAAGGGCACACCTTTATCCACCAGCCAATCAAAATGCGCGGTAGAATTTTCGCAGTAGTTGCGAATTTTAGCTTCATCCGCCTGTGGTCCTGCCGCTGCCATCACGTAGGCGATCATATCGTCGGTGGTGTCTTCCCAGCCGGTCGCTTTTTGTACCCGGGTGCCACCATTACCACCCATATAAATCTCAGCGCTGGATAAAGCCGTAGACCCGCCCGATGCTGACGCTAGCTCAAAAATAATAGCCTCAGCGCCGGCGTCATGCGCCTCGATCGCCGCACAGGCGCCTGCACCACCAAAGCCGATAACGGCGACATCGGTTTCGATATCCCATTGCGTTACAGCACTTAATTTTTTCGGTTGGGTGGGGGTAGATTTATTGTCTGACATCAATGGCTCCAGCAGTGACCAAGGCTAAAATAAAGATGCTTATGCTAACCCAGTGGGCAGTGGGGTGAAATTACCATTGGTTTAACTTGGCAGACAAATGGGGCCAATCTTTACCTTTCTGTACAATGATTGGCCGTTTAATCCGGTATGATCAATTTCGTGCTGCCGTTACTCACTTATCGATTATTTAGCCTATGACTGACACTACGTTAAACTCTCCCGAGCAAACGCTTTATCCCTATCGTATCTGGTGGGGCGTATTGGCCTGCATATTGATTATGGGGGTGATTATCGCGCTGGCACCTTACAATGACGGGATAGTCTTTGCGGTCGACCAAGGCGGCTGGTGGTATTTATGGCAATTACCTGATCCCAGTGTTTGGACCCGATTGTCTGCCTGGGGTGGCTATGCACTGCATCAGCTCACTATTTGGTGGTTAATCTGGTACGCACAATCGAGCAAGCTGAAGTATGTGCAGGGTTTACACCCAGTCAATTTCATGGCCTTGATGGCCAATGCTTTTTTTATCGGCTTGCATATCGTACAAACCAAAGTGGCTTATGATGGCTTAGCGCAAGACGTGCATATCCTGACCTCGATGGGGTCAGTGGTTATTTTGTTGGTTGTCGTGTTAATGATGGAAAACCAGCGCCGCGGCTTAGTGTTTGGCAAAAAGCTACCGCTGTCCCAGGAAGTGGTAAGAGCATTAAGAAAATACCACGGCTATTATTTTTCCTGGGCGATTATCTATACCTTCTGGTATCACCCGATAGAAACCACCTATGGGCATTTATTAGGGCTGTTCTATACCTTCTTATTAATGTTGCAAGGCAGTTTGTTTTTTACCCGTACCCATACCAATAAATGGTGGACTATGGCCATGGAGTTTTTTGTCGTTGTACATGGCACCATGGTCGCTTACGTCGCCACCATGGCTGGAGAAAGCGAGGGTGGATCGCCTGGTCAGTTTCTATTTGGGTTTTTATTAGTGTTTGTTATCACACAAATGCACGGCCTGGGTTTGTCAAAAAAAATCCGCTGGTTTATTGCGGCGGTATTCGTTGCCTTGATGGGGTTCTATTATTTCGGGCGCTGGGCTGAAATGGTGGAAGTGCCAAGAGTAGCCATGATTGAATATCCGGCCATTTTAGTAATTGGCTTGATTACCTGGATGTTAATCAGGTTGGCAGTGTTACTGCGGTGGTTAATAGCGCGCGTGGCCAAGCCTGTAGGCTCTTGATGTTTATTTCCGACATATTATAAGCAGGAATCTATTTCCATGGTGCAAGTTTCATTGGCTGGGATTATGATGTGCTGCGTTTTCTTTATTGCTTGTCACGAGAGTAAATCACTATGAGTTCACTTATGTACCAATCTTCCAAAGTTGTCTTTGCCCATAATCTAAAAAACCTGGCTGCCATGCTTAAAACGGCAGCAAAGCATGCCAAAACCAAAGGTATTGACCCTGGTGTTTTGCTTAATGCCCGGTTGGCTCCTGATATGTTGCCGCTAGCGAAACAGGTGATGATTGCCACCGATCATGCTAAAGGCTGTTGCGCCCGCTTGGCCGGTGTAGATGCCCCTGTGTTTGCCGATAACGAAGCGACCTTTGAGGAGCTGCAAGCGCGGATCAAGCGCACGTTGGATTTTATCGGCGGTTTAAAAGCCAAGCAATTTGAAGGCAGTGAAACCAAAGCTATTGTGATGAAAATACCCGTCGGCACTTTAAATTTTGATAGTGCGCTGGATTACATGAATGGCTGGGCGCTGCCGAATTTTTATTTTCATCTGACTACGGCTTATAGCATTTTGCGCCACAATGGTATTGAGTTGGGCAAGGGTGACTTTTTGGGGGCGGTTCCGGGGATGAGTGCAACCGGTAAGATTGCCAAGTTAGTTGGCAAGAAGGCGCCAGCTAAAAAAGCTAAGGCTGGAGTGAAAAAAGCCAGGACGAAAAAGACAAATTAAGATTGTGGTTCGTTTATCCCAGTATCGCTTGTAACGTATTTATATATCCAAAAATAGTTTGTCGAAAAGGGACTGTAAATCATTGCTGTGGTCTGAGCGCTACAATCAGAAAAAATGACATCTAGTCACCGGACCCTTCGGGTAGGCCGTAGCAAAAACTGATTAATGGATGCGCTTATACAGTATAAGTAAAAATCAGAAAATGCAGACCCTTTTCTCTAGAAGTTGGATTATAAGTGCTCAATATTTTTTTACTAGATATATCAACGTGTTGGAATTCCCCGTTTGTGATTGTTCGGCAGCTTATACCGACTCATCCTATGTAAGTGAATACCGGCTAGTTATCACAGACGCGTCAGTTGAATTAATCAAGATTGCAGGTATTATACATTCACTATAAAAATCAAACGGTTAGGGATAGATAATAATGATAGCAGGGAATCTTATACCGACCAGTCAGTATTTATCCCGATTTTTACAACTTATACCGCCTGGTCTGTATAAAAATACTTATACCGACTGGTCGGTATACTAAGCGTTATAGCTCATACGAACCAAACACCATGCCGAATTTACTAAATTTGACTTTACAACGCTGAATACAAAAGACATTATTACCCCGCAAACTTCAGTGGACCGAAAGTATTTACAAGGAATGTTAGTTTACCTCACCTTCCTACATTAAACTTTTCAACATTCACTATGTGAGCAACCACAAACCGTGGCTTTATTGGCACGAACCTATAATAATTTGGGGAACTCAGAATGAAAAAAACCTTATTAGCCTTAGCTGTTTCAAGTCTTATAGCGCCAGCTACTTTTGCGGAAGAGGCAGGTAATACTGGCTGGTATATTGGTGGTAGCTACGCCCAGCTCGATACAGATTTCGACGACCTGGTTGAATTTGATTTGGCCGCTCTAGTATTTAATGCTGGTTACAAAATCAATGATTATATTGCTATAGAAACTCGCCTTGGTACTGGTATCACAGACGATGATATTGTTGGTGTTGATTTAGAGCTAGACTACCTTTGGGGTGTTTACGCTAAAGCTGGAATTCCAACAGGCACTGCAATTTATCCATATGTTGTTCTAGGTTATACCAAAGCTGAATTAGAATTATCCGGGTATGGTTACTCAGAAAGTGATAGCGATAGCGATACTTCTTACGGTATTGGGGCTGACTTCTCAGTAAATGACAATGTTGGTATCTTTGCTGAATACATGAATTGGTATGATGATGACGGTGTAGAAATAAGCGGCTTTAATATTGGTGCCAGCTATAAATTCTAATAGAAAGCGCCACTATTAATAAGCATAACCAAGCCCCAATTCATTTGGGGCTTTTTCTTATTAATTGGATGAATTATTGGTGGTCAGTCGCTATAACAAGTTAATCAAGCGGGAACGCCTTACCGGCGTCCCCTTATTAAGGCGTTATATTTATTTACGACGGTGTTATTAATGAGATCAATTTATAAACTGACAATAGCGATATCTATTTTAATCTTCAATATAGGGTGTGCTACAACATCTAAATATGAACAGGTCGATATAGATAAACATAATATACCAACTGCTCCGGTTTTAACTAAATCAACCATCTATTCAACAAGCTTCTTTCAAGAAAGATTTATGGGTTTTCGCCCTATTTTTGGAAGCACAATATGGTGGGACGCCGTGGTAGATTATGAGAATGAAAATATATCGAGGCTAGAAAGCAGTGAATATGAAAAAATATTATCTGAGTTCAATGTAGGTCAATATCTAGAAAATGACTTTAAAGAGCAATCAAAATCTAGCCAGTCGCTAATTATCAAGCTTTCAAGCTCCGAAAATGAATCGGCTGCTATTGTTTCTATGGCTAGGTGTGGTCAATCGGCCTCCTGCTCAGATCCAGTGGAAGCAGAGCTGAGCAATACAGCTGCGGTAGCCGCATTTAAATACTCCTATGGTCTAGCAATGCGGTTTGGTAAAGAGCAATTTGGGTTTGTAAAAACATACAGACCCTTTATCCGGATAATGGGAGTTGCCATAGATGCTGAAACAAATAAACCACTATGGAGTAATGCCGTAGTAGTTTTCGGTGAAAAACCTTACAAAGGTAGCGATTCTAATGCCGAAAATATTAATTCTGAGGAACTAGTTTCAACATTTAAGTCAATCTCTCAAAAGGCAAATAGTTTGATTATTGATAGTTTAAATGGTGATGACTTAGGTGAAATGCCAGTATTGCATGGCCTAACGGATTCTGATTTCGAGTTCTAAAATAGTAATATAACAATTTTGGCAAGCGGGTCAGCTAAAAGCGTGGCTTTGCCACAATGCTGCCCCTTCCAAAGGCGTTAGTAGCCCTTATGAATCGAGTACTCGTTTTTTTAACAATTATTTTTTTGTTCTCCTGCTCAGAAGGTATTGATCTATCTTCAAGCGATGTTGATAAATGGCGTCTTGAAAACAAACTTGAGATAGAAGAAATAGTATCAATTTTCTATAACGAGCCTTGCTTACGAAGAGTGGAGCTTGGAGAAATGAAATTTATTGATCAGCATTGCCCACTCACAACAGAGCTATCTGCCAAAATCAGTAAGATTCAAAAACTTATAGAAGATTTACGTGTTGTCTTGGCAACTACATATCGTTCAGATGACAACTTCAATGTCAGTATATTACTAAATAGGCAAGGTATTGCTGTATCAGGTAGTGGCCTAGCCTTAGACTACTGGGAGGTACTGGAAAGTCCTTGGACCAAAATGCTTGAATGTGGTGAAATGGAAAAGTTAAGTGATCAACATTGGTATATTAAGCATTTAGTCGATGGCCCCAGCTGCTACTAACAAAACAATCAACCGGACTCCGCTAAGCGTGGTTCGCTTTGCTCACAATACCACGCTTAGCTGCGCTCGGTTATTGTGGCGTTAGGCAAAAATGAGCTTCAACCACTTTGAAAGAAAGCACGCAGAAGGCTTCTATTGTCAAGAAGATATAGAGGTCATATATTCCCTCCAAAAGGGGGAGTGTTATTTCTGCAGCCGAGTGCTGGGAAGCCCAGGAGAAAAAGGGACTTTTCATATAGACCATCTTAATCCAATTGCAAAAGGAGGCGATAACTGGCCAAATAATCTCTGCCTTGCTTGCGAGCAATGCAATAAGAGCAAACACTCACATAGTTCAACTGTGCTTTGGTCAAAATTAAGAAAGGAAAAAGGTGCGGAATGGGTTAAGGCCAAGGTTCAAGAAAATAAAAAGAACCTTCCAGATAAAAGAAAGCTAACCAATCAGCGCAAAAAGGAGAGACGCGACTCTCTTTCGTTGTTGAAGCAGGAAATTGAGGTGGCAATCAGTAGAAATATAAAAAGATTGAATTACGCTTATCCAAAAGAAAAATATATAGAAGTTGAGCAAATCGGTTGTTTTTTGGATATCACTTTTAATAATTCAACAGCATCTATCCCTGCACCAACGCAAAAAACTCTTGGAGACTGGCACTTAAAAGAATTTGATACTCTAGCAGTATCATTGCTGAACCTAGAGTCTGTAGCAGGGTATATAAAAAATGCCTAACAAAAAGCTGCACCTGACAAATATTGCTACGCTCGTTTTTGTGTATGTCGCGTGGCTCCATTTTACACAAAAGCGCTCTCCGCAATATTTGCAGGTGAGCTTGGCGTTGGCAATAAATATGAAAAAAATAATTTTAATTATATTACCTTTTATAATATCTGCTTGTGCAACAACAGATAATAACTCAACAATGGAGCCGTTTGGGATGTCCTTAGTTAAAGGTTCTATGTTTATAAGTGTGCCATTCGATACGTCGATTCCTGGCGGTAAAAGAGAGGCATCGATACTATGGGACTCTCTAGCTGAAGAATTCTGCGCTGGAGCTTATGTTGGGACTGCTTATATAAGCGATGTTAAGCACCCTTCAAAACCCAGAGGAGCTTCAGTTAAAGTTGTTACTGGTCTTGTTTCTTGCGAAGGTTCGGAAAACTTCAGCTACAAAGATCTACAGGAACTAGAAGATCAAATTGATGCGGAGTAGCAGCCTTAATAAGTTTATCAAACTCGTTCCGGAAAAAAATACATAATAAACGAACGAATAAACGGGGTCGGCGACAAGACGTAGTAAGAACAGTTATCATTTGTCACCGACCCCCTTAAATAGTATGAATGAGTTCGGACAAACGCATTACTTTTTGCCCTGAGTTTTCGCGCCGAGGCCCGTAGTAGATTAAATCTCTTTAGCGTTTTTTATTAACTGTTCTCTGATATTGTTTCCTGATTCTAGAGTGTCTAATCTAAGGTTATTATGATTTTTCACCCATTTTTGTTGATTAAAACCATGCTTTTGTTGAAATCAACCATAAAATCAAGGGAAGAGCTCTTAGCAGGTAGAGGCTGGTTCTATAGAAGAAGAATTTTATTAAAAATAACCATATGGATTAGTAATGAAAAAAATCAGTGAAATATTTTTGAAAGGTTTGTTGGCTGTTTTGCCGATAGCCATTACATTGTCTGCGCTCTATTGGCTTGGCACTGTTGCCGAATCAACTCTGGGGGAATTACTTAAATGGTTACTTCCCTCCCAATTATACTGGCCTGGTATGGGTTTGCTGGTAGGTTTTGTTTTTATTTTGACCGTTGGGGTATTGATGAATGCTTACTTGTTTCGCAAGCTGGCAAGTCTGTTTGAGCGTGCAATCGATTCAATTCCTTTAGTAAAAATTATATACAACAGTGTGCGTGATATAGCGCAATTTGCGGCGGTTTCAGATGATGTTGAGCTTAAAAAACCAGTTTTAGTTACGTTTAATGATGATATACGATTGATTGGTTTTATAACTCGTAAATCGATAACTTTAGGCAACAGCAATGGTCTCATGGCCGTTTATTTGCCAATGAGTTATCAAATTGGTGGCTACACGCTAATGCTGCCCGAGTCGCGTGTTGAGATTCTGGATATGGATGCACAGGAGGCTATGCGCATGGTTTTGACTGCAGGTATGGCGTCTTCTGAGCGCAGACCTTAATCAAGGTTGTATAGCACGTTTATTATGCTCGTAGGGCATCGATTAAAAATTCTTCTTTGTTTTCTGTAGTAGTTATAGTTCATTTCTTTGGTTAGGTAGTTACGCCTCTGTCGGCAGCTTATTTTTTTAGTTGGTATGGTATTTGATTGTTAAATACCAAGGGCTACATTCTGGTTGCCGTAAGGATTGGTATTCTAAGTCAGGTGAAGCAGGCATACACATTTACGTAAACGGAGATATATTATGTTGTATTGGGCGTTAGTTTTTTTCGTGGTGGCAATTGTTGCCGGTCTTTTTGGCTTTGGTGGTATTGCTAGTGCGTCGGTAGGAATAGCACAGATCTTGTTTTTTATCTTTGTAGTGCTATTTATATTGTCATTGATATTCGGTGTGAGAAGGCGTGGTCCTCGCGTTTAGTCAAATTAACAAAATAAACGGGGTCCAAATAAGCGGCAAATAAACGGGGTGACAAACGTAGTGCGAACAATTATCGATTTTTCATCGACCCCCTAATTAGTATTGGTTTTGACTTTTAGCACAGCCTTTGCTGTTAAGGTGATTTTGATCAATACGACTGTTATGACCCATTTCTTAAGGTGGTCTCAGTATTGATGGGCGTCAGTCCAGTAATGCTGTTCAACTTTGGGGTAATGCATAAAAAGCTATAAAATAATGGCCAGTCAAAGCTCGATAATTATTTCAAAACTGTCGGTATTTTTTACGAAATAAGCGCTGTATTTTTGAGCTAAAGCCTGAATGCCCTGTGTTTATAGGGTTGGAACGAAAGGTGCATATGAGAAAATACTGGGCTAATTTAGTAAGCAGCTAAGCTAAATTAATACGATTAACAAAATATTTTTTAATACTTAAAGGAATAAAAAAATGAATCTCTCATATATTTTTGTGCCACTTTTACTGGCAGCACTCTCTATACCCGTAAACGCTGGTTTTATCCAGTTTGATGATCGAGTGGCGTTTGAAGCGGCCAGTTCGTCCTTGAATACCGAAGACTTTAACTCCTACCTGGCTGATGTCGATCTCGCTGGAGGTATTACCGAAGATGTAGGTGCTTTTTCAATTACTGGGCCCAATAATGGTATTGCCAGAATAGATGCCGCTGGCGACGGCCTCACTCCTATCGATGGTACCGCTTACATTCAGGGTATTGGCGCAGCCGGCTCGTCTATTACTTTCACATTCGACAACGCTATTACAGCCTTCGGTGTAGATCTCTATGGTATTAATAATGGTGAAGAGCGCACCCAAGTTGAAATAATGGGTGAAATATTCTCTCTTCCTGTAGTTGATGGTGATGTTGCGGGCTTTTTTGGTGTTACCTCAGATATGGCTTTCACCTCCATATCTTTTGATTTACTACTGGGTGAAGATGCAGGCTTGGATAACTTTAGTTATAGCCCTAGCGCTTCAGTGCCTGAGCCAGGCTCTCTTGCGCTGATGATGCTTGGATTAGCCGGTCTTGGGTTATCAAGAAAGAAATCGGTTAAATAGTAGCGGGGACATCAGGCGTAAAACACTTCTGTTTTAACCCATAAGAAAGCCGAGCTAATGCTCGGTTTTTTTTTGCATTGCTTGCAATTGGAACATTAGGGCGCGAGAAAGAGAGTTATGTAAGTGCTGGTTGTCAGGGATATGGCTATGGAATTAATAGAATTAACGCTGCAAGGAAAGTTAGTCTCTTTAGAGCCTATTTGTTCTGAGCATTTTGAAGAGGTATTGCAGGCTGGTCAGGATCCCTCGATCTGGCAATGGATGACATTCGCTCTTAATGTTCCTGAAATTGCGCAGCGTTTCATTGAGAGTGTATCTAAGATGCCTAAAGCAGGCATGGGGATGGGGTTTGCTATTCGGTGCAATTCAACGGGCAATTTCATTGGCAGTTCTGGTTACTGGCATGTCGATCATATTCACCAAAAATTAGAGATAGGCGGGACTTGGATTACCCCTGACCGTCAACGATCGGGGGCGAATACCGAGGCGAAATTCTTATTGCTTGAAAACGCGTTTGAAAATCTACAGTTTAAGCGCGTAGGTTTTAGTATCGATACCAGAAACGAAAAATCACTTGCAGCCATTGCCAGAATTGGAGCTATTAAGGAGGGCGTGCAGAGAAGTGATATGACATTGCATGATGGTAGTGATCGCGATAGCGCGATATTCAGTATTATTACCAGTGAATGGCCTGCAGTTAAAAGTAGGCTCAGGTCGTTTCTTGCAAGTTATGATTCGTAAATTCCCTATGGATATTTTTACGTATCTTTGGTTATGTATTTGAATTACGCATAGTTTGGTAAGTAGTCTGTTATATTTTTGATGGAGAAAGCGATGAATTTTCAAGAGATGTCCGAGGCTAAAATCCTTGAGGTTGCAATACCTATTATGGATAACTTAATGGACGCATCCACTGCCATTGATCATGAGCGGCATATACGTGATTACACCGTTCGGCTCAAAGAATTTACGACTTTAGAGCACCTAAAAAGTGTATGTACCAACTATCAGGCTGAAAAAGGTTTTTTCAGGAATAGGGAGGTGGTAGCCGTATTTCGTCGCCCTGACTCAGCAGCTATTATTTGGAAGCAATATTTTACTAAAGCTGAAGGCGAGTTTGTTGCTGAGATGGTGTTAGTTCATCAGCATGGCCGTTATCTATGCGACCATGTAATGGTGTTTTAAGTAGTTGGAATAATTAAGTGGTATCAGAGAAAGTTAAGTTATTTTTGCTGAGTCGCCGCAGAGTAACCCCTACCAATCTTGATCTCACGCATCCGCACACCTAACCCGACTACACAAACCAACGCATTGGCACTGGCAATCGCATAAAAAGGCGCAAACGGGCCAATATTATCAAACAGCCTACCACCTACTAACGAAATCATCAGAATACCAATCGCGCCAAAAAAACTTTGCATACCAAAGGTACTGCCACGTAATGCGGCGGGTGATTCTTGTCCGAGTAATACGGTACAGGATAAAATCGTGCTGGACTGACCTATACCCATTAACACCAGCGCGGGAATAGCGGCGGAAGAAAGTATGTCGGCCTGGGTTGCTACCCAGCCGTAGCCCAGAGTGGCTAATAAAAATCCGATAATAATTAAATTCAGGCGATCAAATTTATCCGCCATGATGCCAAATACCGGTGCCCAGAAAACAGAGCAGGCCATTACTATGCCCATTTTCATGCCAGCAATTTTGGTGGCTTCTGCTGAGGATAAGCCGGTGTTGGTGCCGGCAATGGTGGCCCATAAAATTAAAAATAAGGTGATGATAGACATGTCCGCACGGGCGGCAAAAGAACCCAGATAAGAGACTGCAATGCGGCCATTTTTGGCGGCGGCTAACCCTTCTTTCATCAGTGATAATACCGAACCATTTTTGGGTAGGGTGTTGGCGGGTAAGCCGGGTTTTAGGCCGAGCATGACAAAGGCTGAAAAAAAAGCGATCCCCGCTACGGTTAAATAAGCGTAGCGTCCGGCCCAAATTTCATCGCCAGCCATGGGTAAAAAATAATCCGGTAGCGAACCCAGTGCGCCGCTAAATAAAGTTGCTCCGACGCCGTTGAGTAGCATGGAGGTGGCGGCGAGTTTGCCACGGGATTGCTCGGCGGGGTAGTCGGCAACCACGGCGGCCAGCATGGCACTGTTGGCGGCGATGGCTAAGGCAAAAATAAGGCGAAAGGCAATCAGCTCTGGCAGTGTAGTGGCGAATGAATAGGTGGCGTAAGCAACACCCATTAAAATAAAACCAATAATATAAACCCGTCGGCGACCCCAGCGGTCGGACAGCGCGCCGAACCAGCCAATGACACACAGCACTAAAATTTCCTGCCAAAATTGTATGTCGCCGGTGACCTGGCCAAAATTTTCCTGTTCGATGCCGAGGTTGTGTTTTAGTACGTACGGTGTGAGTAATACTAAATACGTAAATAAACCGATGCTGACGAAAGCGGCAAATAAATACGCGATGACATGGCGAGGTTGTACCCCATCGGCTAAATGGATGGGGCCTAACGTATGATTGGTCGACATATAAAATTCTTTTGGTTAATTATTTTTCTCTTAGTAAGCGCATACCGTTGATAGTCACTAATAAGGTCGCGCCAACGTCGGCCAGTACTGCCATCCACAAAGTGGCGATACCGGGAATGGCTAAACCTAAAAAGGCTAGCTTTAACATCAAGCTTAACACAATGTTTTGTTTTACTATGGCGCGGGATTTACGCGCAATCCGCAAGGCTTTGGCGACATCGTTTAGATCATCCTGCATTAACACGACGTCTGCTGTTTCCATTGCTTGAGCGGTGCCGCCACCACCCATGGCGATACCAATGTCGGCGCGTGCTAAGGCGGGTGCATCGTTAATGCCATCGCCTACCATGGCAACAGCGCCGTACTTGCTGTGAATAGCTTCGATTGCCTTGAGTTTATCCTCGGGCATTAGTTGTGCGTGGACTTCGTCAATGCCTGTTACTAATAATGCAACTTTTTGCGCGGCGGCGTTGTGGTCGCCGGTGAGCATGACTTTGTGTATCTGCATATAAGTAAGTTGCTGCATGGCTTCGCGGGAAGCGGCACGCACTTCATCTTGCACGCCGATATAGCCAATCATTTTATTGTCTTCAGCAATATACATGACCGTCTCGCCGTTATTGCGCGCGAGGTCGGCGTAAGCTGATAGATCACTCCAGCCTTCCATTTGCGGGTTAAATAAATCACCGGTGCCGACCACAATTTGCTTACCTGACACGCTGCCGCTAACCCCTTTACCTGGGTGGGCGGTGACATTGTCAGCGTGATCCAGATGCCCGACGCCACTGCGGTTGTTAGCTGCTTCGGCAATAGCATAAGCGACGGGGTGTTCAGATGAGCGTTCAATAGCGGCTGCAATAGCGACGACATTATCGCAATTGTGACAATCTGCATCGTTGGCAGCAGCGTGTGTGCAAAGCCGGGTGCGGATACCAATAACGCGGGGGCGACCGTGGGTGAGGGTCCCGGTTTTATCGAAGGCAATGGCGCTAATGTCAGCTAAGCGGTCGAGTTGCGCGCCGCCTTTTACCAAAATGCCGAGATTGGCTAAACGGGTTAAGCCGCTGACCACGGTGACCGGAATACTAATCACCAGTGCGCAGGGGCAGGCGATGATGAGCATGGCCAAGCCGCGGTATAACCAACCGGTTGTTTCGCCTACTGTTAATAGGGGTTGGCCAAATCCATACACGGGAATGAGTACTACCAGCGCGGCTAACGCCACTACTGTGGGGTATACCAACGAGCAAATTTATCGATAAACCGTTCTGCCGGGCTGCGTTGTGCCTGCGCTTGTTCCACTAATTTGGCGATGCGGGAAATCGTGCCGTCGGCCGCTAATTTGGTCGTGCGCACTTCTAATGCAGCTTCACCGTTAACGGTGCCAGCCAATACAGTATCACCGACGACTTTTAGTACTGGCACGCTTTCACCAGTGACAGGGGCTTGATCAACGGTAGATACGCCTTTAATCACTTCGCCATCGACCGGGATGCGCTGGCCGGGGCGGACTAATACCCGGTCGCCAATGTTTACTTGTTCGATCGGCAGTACCACCGTGTGATCATGAGCAGCCGGTTGCGGTGATTCTGTTTCAGCAGCATGGTGATGATCGTGTTGCTGTTCATGCGCTGGTGCTGCAAGGTGCATGTGGTCGTCATGACTGCTGCAGGCGGCACTGTGCTGATGTTTGGCTGGGGCGTGCGAATGATGATCGTGGCCATTACAGGCATCGCTGTGTTGATGTTCGGCGTGATCATGATTTACTGCGCGGAGGTGATCGTCATTGTCATGGCCACTACAGGGTTCGTCGTGCTGGTGTTGCTCCGCGTGATCGTGGGCATCACTGTGCGCTTGTAATACCGTAGCTTCCTGTGGCTGTAATGCCATCAAGCTGCGCAAGGAGTCGCGGGCGCGTTCAGCACTATAGGCTTCCAGTGCTTCACCCAGCATAAATAATAAAATAACAGTGACTGCCTCACCGTATTCGCCAATGCCTAACGCGCCCACTGAGGCGATTGCCATCAGTAAATCGATAGTGATGCGGTGGGCAAAAAACAACGCGCGGAACCCCTTGATAAACACCGGGCCACCGGCAATTAAAACAGCAGCTATAAATAAGCCATCCAATGGCTCTATCCCCATAATCGGGTTGAGTCCCGACAACGAAATCAAACCGATAATCACCGCCACCGCAACACACACGGCACTGCGTAAAGTTGGTTGCTGCCACAAAAAATGGATAAAGCCAGCGGCGCCACGGCGATCCGGAAGATCTGTTTGTTGAGGTGGGGTATCGCTGCCGATTTTATAACCCAGTTCACTGAGGCGCGCTTCGATAATGTCCAGTGATACGTCACCTTCCACTTCCATTGATTCGGTGGTGAAGCTAACTTCGGCGCGCTGTACGCCTTTGATTTTGCGGATACTATTTTCAATTGTCATCGCACAACTACCACAATCCATTCCGGCAATTTTGACCTTTAAGCGCGGCTGGTTGTGTGTATCGATGATGTTGGTGGCGTCACTCATGACTTGTCCTCAGCAAACCAGGGATAGAGATACCCTGCAATGTTGCTGATACTTACCCTTGAAGTTGGGTTTAAGGTCAAGTGTTTAATTATGGGTGGGTTGGAAACTGTGAAAATTGCAGGTGTTGGCGGGAGGTTTGGGGCGATATAGTAGCGTTTTTACTAATAATAAGGCAGGTACTGACCGTCTATCACTTGCTCGGGCTTGAGTTCAGACGTAATGATTTTTTTTTGAAAATAGAACGCACTATAGCGCTCGATGACTTTTGGCAGGGCGCGCGGTGATTGGTAGTTATTAAAGGCATCAATATTATCCCGGCGATCCATCAGTTTGATCCCTTTCAGGCTAACGGGTTCTTTTAGTGATAGCTGCTGTTGGATTATCTGGTTACCTTCCATTTCATTTTGTTGCCACCAATCTACAGCCTCAAACCAGCTGCGAATAAAATTTCTAACCGCTTTCGGTTGTTCTTTTAGGAATGTGCCGTGAAAAACCGCTACGTCAGGTATAAGCCCCGGGGTTTGTCTGCTGGTATAAACGATTCTGGCACCTGCATTAACCGACTGGCTAACATAGGGTTCCCAGGTGTGGGCGATATCAATTTGTTTGCTTTGTAATAGTTGGTTAGCTTCAGCGGCATCCATATCGACCAATTCAATATCGGTGAATTTAGTCTTTCGGTCGATCAAAAATTGTTGCACAAATAGTTCGCCAAAGCCGCCCAAGTTTGTGCCAATACGCATATTATCGAGAAAGCGTGGCAGTGGTTGCAGCGACAGCAGCGCATCGCCTCCTGCTGATAAATCAGTAATTAAGGCAATACGGGTTTCTGGAAGCTCTTCTATAAGTGCAAAAGCATCACCGGCAGCAACACAGACTATATCCAGCTTAGCCTGACGAAACTGATTGAGCATGATGTTGGTATCTTCAGGGACAAAATAGCTGACTTGCAAGTTGTGCTGCTTGAATAAGCCGAGATGGTTAGCAATTACCACGGGGTAGTAGCCGGGCCAAAGGTCAATACCGATATTGATAGTCTGTTGATTATCATCTGGCTGCGGAGTAGTTTGTGCGATGCAGGGCGCACTAATGAATAGTATGGCGAAAATAACAGCGATGAGTGTCTTCATAGTCCGGTATGAAAAAGCCTATAGGTGGTGTCCAGTTCCTGCTGTTGAATAATATTTGATGATAAATTCAGTATAGACCTACCTATAAGTTGATTAAAGCGCAAATGTGCAGGATCTATTGAGCGTGAACTTACTACTATTAAATGATGTGTTGACCTTAAACCATGCTTTAAGCTCTAGATTGTAGGCAAATGCATGCTTGAGCCTGAAAACGTTGTTCAAGCAATAAAACTGACAAGTAATCAGTGTCGTGGATGCTGCTGAGACCTTTGGGGAAATAAATGATAGGTGTTGATGATAGATTGGTGACGCCAGAGACCATGAAGTGGGTGCGGATAGGACTGATAGCGGGTTTGGCCACCATTCCGACCACTATTGTGCTTTATTATGCACTAGGCTTGGCGGTCGATGCCGCCTTGGCCGGTGACAATATGTTGCGTAGCTGGATCGCAGCTTTTGTGGGATTGGTGTTGTTAAAAGCCCTGTTGGCATGGGTGTTTCGCACTGGCCAGTTTCGAGCGTCAAGTTCCGCCAAGTTGAATGTGCGCGATCAGATCTATAAGCAGGTAGTGAAATTGGGGCCGGGTATTTTGGGCAAGCGTCGCACTGGTGAAATCGCTAACACGGCGACTGAGGGGGTGGAATACCTCGATTATTATTTCAGTGTTTACTTTGTACAAATCTGGGTGGCGATCGCTATCCCTATTTTTCTTTGCATCGCTATTTTTTCCATCGATTGGGTCGTGGGTTTGTGGATGCTAGCTGGAGTGCCATTAACCCCGTTGTTTGTTGGCATGGCTGCGCAGGGTTTTCGTCGCATCAGTGGTAGTAACGAAGAAACCAAGAATCGAAACTTTGCCCAGTATCTCGATTCCATTCAGGGTATGACCACTCTGAAAATGTTTAATCAGGATTTACGACGCGGCAAAGAAATGGAAGCGGGTAATGAATTGCAGCGCAAGCAAACTATGCGGTTGTTATTGGTCGCGCAGTTTCAATTTGTGTTTTTGGAATTAGGTTTTGCGCTGTTCTCCACAGCCTTTGCCATGGCGGTTTCTTTGTATCGTTACACCGAAGGGTTTATGACTGCGGGTGAAGCAGTGGCAGTGGTGCTTATGAGTCTGGAATTTAGCCGTACGCTGTTATTGATCGGAGAGTTTTTCTTTGCCGGTGCTTTAGGACGTGAAGTGGCGGCGAAAGTAGTGACCTTTTTAAATGAGGAGCCGCCGGTAAAAAGTAATGCGGGTATCCGTCCGGATGCAACTAATGGTCGCGCTATTACTATCGAATTCCGGGATATTGATTTTTGTTATCCGGGTGTAGAAGAGAAGGCGATTAAAAACTTTAACCTAACCTTGATCCCTAATGAAACCGTCGCGTTGATTGGAAAATCCGGTTCCGGAAAAACCACAATAACCAATTTACTCTTGCGCACACTCGATCCCAGTTCAGGCCATATTTATTACGATGGTCATAAAGATGAAGAGTTGTCTTTGGAATGGGTACGTGAACAAATTGCACTGGTGCCGCAAGATCCTTTTTTATTTTTTGGTACGCTGGCTGATAATTTGCGTATTGCTAAACAGGATGCCACCGCTGCAGAAATTGAGGCTGCTTTGCGTGCAGCGGAGCTCTGGGATTTTGTGCAATCCAGCCCTGCCGGTATCGATACTATGGTGGGTGATCAAGGCACCGCGTTGAGTGGCGGTCAGGCGCAGCGCTTGGCGATTGCCAGAGCCTTATTAAAAGATGCGCCTATTGTGGTGCTGGATGAACCTACTTCGCAAATTGATGTAGAAACAGAAACTCTGTTAAATCGCGCTTTGGAGCGGTTAACGGAAAATAAAACCGTTTTGTTAATTGCCCATCGCCTCAGCACGATTGAGCAGGCTGATCGCATTGTGGTGATGGACAACGGTGAGCTGGTAGAAAGTGGTAGTAGAGAGGCGTTGCTCGCTGCCAATGGTCTCTACGCCACTATGATAAAAACCAAGCGCACTATTGATGCTGATGCCGCCGCACCTGCCGCGATCTAATTGAAGAGAATGTAATGATGAGTAATATATCTACAGCAAATTCGGCAGTGCCTTTACCCCATTTTAGTAACTGGCAAATTATTCTGCGGCTGCTTACTTATATGACGCCGTTTAATACTATTATGGTGTCATCATTGGTGGCCCGTTTAATCCGTTGTTGCAGTCAAGCGGCCGTGTTGGGAATCGCCGCAGCCAGTATCGGTTTATATATCAATACTGCTGAACCGGGTGTGGTGAATTGGGATGTGATTTGGCAACAGGTACGCTGGTTGGCTTTTTTTGGCACTATTGTGGGCTTTGCTTCCTATATTGAAAATTACACCGGCCACTATGTGGCTTTCAGAATTTTGGCTGAATTTCGCGATAAGTTTTATTATGCCATGTTGCCGCTGGCACCGGCGCGTACGGCAAAATTGCAGTCAGGTGATGCGGTTAGCCGGGTAATGACCGATTGCGAGCGAATAGAGCCGTTCTATGCGCATACTATAGCGCCTGCAATTGCAGCGATTTTTGTGCCGTTATTTATTTTGATGTGGTGTTGGACCGTTGATCCAATTATCGTTTATGTGTTGACGCCGTTTTATGTTGCCAATACCGCTTTATTGCCTTGGTTGGTTTCAAAGTTGGGTGGTGATGGCGTTGCCTATCGTCAGCAGTTAGGTGAAGTGAATGGTTTTGTTGCTGACAGTATTCAAGGCGTGCGTGACACTGTTGCCTTTGGTTATGAAAACCAGCGCGCACAGGCGTTGTATGAACTGGGTGCGACGATGCAAAAAGGGCAGGATAAATTGTATGGTGCCGATGCTAATCAGCGGGGATTGGCAGAAGTATTTATTACTGTCGGTATTTTAGCAGCAGCATGGTGTGGTATTGAGTTAGCACTAGCCGGTGCGATTGATCCGCTGGTGGAATTACCTGCAGTGGTGGCTGTGTCGATTGTGGGGTTTTATTTGTCGGTAGGTTTGGCCAATAATTTTACTGATTATCGGGTGGCTATTATTGCCGCCAGGCGTTTATTTGCGATGATGGATGAAACGCCTGCAGTGGTAGATAGTGCTACTGCTTCGGTGCCTGGCCCGGTCGAATCGACGTTGCAATTTGATAATGTCAGTTTTGAATATGAAATGACCGATCAGCAATGGAGTCGTAACAAAAAAATATTCGATGGCTTTTCATTTGAGTTGCCGGCCGGTAAACATTTTGCTTTGGTTGGTCCTAGCGGCACTGGTAAATCAACAGTAGTTAATTTGCTGTTAAGACAGTGGGATCCACAGTCTGGCAGTATCAGTATTGGTGGTCATAAAAATACTGATTTTCCGTTGCGTGATTTACAGGATTTATTTGCTGTGGTATCCCAGCGCAGTTTTATCTTTAATGAAACGATTAGAGAAAATATTCGTATGGGGAATTATGACGCGAGTGATGAGGCAATTATCGCGGCGGCAAAGCAGGCAGGGTTGGCGGAATGGTTGGCCGGTACGCCGGATGGTTTGGATACCCAATGCGGCGAGCGCGGTAGCAAAATCTCGGGTGGTCAGCGTCAACGGGTGGCGATTGCTAGGGCCATTTTAAAAGATGCGCCTTTTGTCTTGCTGGACGAAGCTACGTCCAGTTTGGATGTGGAAACCGAGCAGAGTGTGATGCGGGCGCTGCGGGAATTATCCAAAGGGCGCACCACGCTAACTATCGCTCACCGTCTGGCAACTATTGTGGATAGTGATGAGATCCTGGTCATGTTAGAAGGAAAGATTGCCGAGCGCGGTAGCCACTTGGAATTGATGGCCTTGGGTGGCTGGTATTCGAAAATGTATAGCCTGCAGCAAGACGAAGTAGACGTTACTTTAACTGCCAGTTAACTGTTTGACGGCGATAAAACGATGGCGTTGCTTACGCTTGGTCTGACTCCAGAGCTAAAAATAGTTGGGCGTATAAAAACGCATTTTCGCCCTTGGCGCGAAATAAATAACCGCCATCAGCAGGGCTGACTTCCGGTTGTAAATGCGCTTCACAATCATGTTCGCCCGCAGCGATTTTTTCCAGCGCTTGTTTTACCGCTTTGCTGTTGTCTGAAAACTGGATGGAATACGTGTCATCATCCCGCCAGATATGTAAGTGCTTACCTCGCAGTTGTGAAAATACTGACTCCCATTCATCGGACGCTAAATTGCAATGCAAGCGAGCAACCAGTTTGCTTAATGAGGATTGGTTTTTTTCGTGGTGGTCGTGGCCGCAAACATTTTCTACCAATTGCCGGTAATGTTCTCCCACTTCAATGCCAGCACTGTTATCTACTTGTACCGTTAAATCGTCAAGAAACAGCTCCAGTTCATGTCGCAGCACCAACATTTCTGTGACCCGGCGTTCAATTTCAAGAAACCGCTGTTCTGCAATGTTGATTATTTCCTCGCCGTGGTGGCTATCATCTTTATTAACGCCGACGATCAATTTTATATCTTTCAAGGAAAACCCATAGCGTTGAGCGCTGCGGATAAACCTTAGTGTGCGCTCTGCTTCATTTGAATAAAGACGGTAGCCGGATTCTGTACGGCCACTGGGGACCAACAGCTTTTCCTTTTCGTAATATCGCAGCAGTGACGTAGCGACATTGCCGCGTTTAGCGAGTTCTCCAATTGTTAGCGCTTGTTTGGCCATGGTTACCCGAAGGAATGGAATGATTGTTAAGGCGGTTATCTGCCTATAGTGAGCAGAATCATACAATGTTTAAAGGTCGTCGTATCGTAATAATTTGTAAAAACAATAGTGGCTGGCACGATATTGATTTAGCATGTTTGACAAGCTAATCAATGAATAGATGGGTTTATGGCTAATTATGTTCTTGCCGCGTACGCGGTCATTATTATTGTTTTATTTATCTGGAGTTTTCGCTGGGGTGATAATGCCTCACCCAGATTGTGGCTATTGCGGTTGATGATGTTTGGCATGTGTTATGACAACGTCATGCAGGCCATTGGTAATTGGGCTATCGAGACCCAGTGGTATTTACCCATGAGTTATCCGCGTTGGGCTCTACATGTAATGGTGTTGCCTTTTTTGACTATGTTTGGTGTTTCTATTATGGCCTTGGCGGGTATTCGCTTAGGGACGAATAAGCTGCTGATTAACTTGGTTTGGGTGATTATTGCGCTATCGATCGTGTATGGCGTTTGGAGTGATGTAATAAATCAGCAGCTAATGGTAGTTGAACCGCTAGGGGTGACGAAATACACCAGTGCCCATAGTGCGCCGCCGTATCCCACCTTGTTTGCTAATGCTGCAGTTGTAGCCATGTCTATAGCTATCTGGCGGGTCAGCGGCTGGCCCTGGTTGTTTGCCGGCGCCTTGTTTATTTTTCTGGTGAACGGTTCGACCGCAGGTCAGGAGTGGAGCTTTCTCTCGGGTAATATGGCTGAAGTGGTATTTATGTTCGCGTTGCTGAATACCGAGCGGCACTTTTATCCGCGGCGGCTTTGATTAAGCCGATGCAGAGTTAATGGCATGGTAATGTTTTAGAGTGAGTTAACGGTATTTTTTCACAAGCTATTCTCCGACTATGGTGGTTGGCAAGGGGAGTGGTTACTATGCCTTATTAACTAAAGTTTTTAGTTACATCTGGTTGTACTGCGCGGCTGGATTAAGATAATTATAATTAGGGACTAGATCGTGGAAAATTCAAAAAAAATGCCGTTATGGGTTTCTCTGGGGTTATCAAATTTTACTAGCCGTAAAGGGCCGGTGTATTTGGCTATTGCGTGTTTAGTGTTTGCGCTAGGCTTTTTACCATTGCCATTGCTAACCAGTGATTGGAGCTGGATGGATGTGCTGGAATGGAGTGGGGTGATGTACCCGATGGCACTGTGGTACTGGTTGTGCGTGCGCTGGGTGGATAAACATTCTTCTTGGGAAATTATAGGGTCTACCATCGACTAGCTGGACAGCCCTGCCAAGAAAAGCACCTCGCTTAGGCCTATGCAAAGTGCTTTTTTTGATAATTGCGGATTTGTTCTAACCGCAGTTAAAAGGAGTAGCTGATAGTCACTGTCGTTTCGGTATCAGCATGATTCGTATCAACGGGAACTTCCTCACTGTATTTGATTGAGTAGGCGAGTTTTACCGAAAGCTGGCCAATCATTTGTATTCTTAGCGAAGTGACAGATTTGCTAATGGTATTTTCTTCGCCCGTTTCTATATTGATTGACTGATTAAATTCAGCGTTGTCAGTAAACCCCCATTTATACACTGAATATAATCGCAAAATGGTTTCATCCAGGTCTTCATCGGTTGAGTTTTCATCGACTTTGCTGATGCGATAACCCGGGCCGATTTCAGCATCCCAATGCATGGTGTCGTTATTAATGATGCGACGACCGTAACCTGCTGAAATTGTGGTTTGGTAATCAAACCCTGAAAAGCGATCATCGTCGTAGGAAATATAGCCGAAGGAGTAATCAAATTCGTTATATTGATAGGCAAGCCGATTAGCCAGAAAATATTTTTCCGCACTGCGTTCGCCATCTTTTTCTGTATTCAGGGAATCAAAAACAAGGTTGTAGCGCCACTGTTGTTTTTCTCTGGAGACATTGATACCGCTTTTGGAGGTTTTTTCTACGGTATTACCGGTGGCTTCAAAAAAACCCAGTTCGATATCACCGCTCCAGATTTTGGTGTCAGCCGTCGCAATATCGATCGCTGTTTGAGCGGCTGCGGTGGACTCAGGCTGGGCGCGGGTAATGTCATTCAATTCCTGAGTGAGTGCCTCTATTTGTTTGCTTAGTGCTTCAGCGCGTATTGCTGGGTCTGCTGTTGCAGATTCTGCATCGGCTGTGGAAGAGTCATTGTTTGATTGGGAATTTGCGGATGTAGCAAAAAATAATACGAAAATGAAGGCAAGCAAATGCCTGTACAAATTGTTCATTATGTTCTCTGGTTGGTTGTATCGAGGGGTGAAGCGGCCAGTAATTATTTTTTCACTGAGCCAAAAAGCGGCGCTAAATTAACATTTTTATCGACAAGCGGCTAGTCCAGCCGCTTGCTTATCTAACGATAAATATTAGCGGCCGCCCAGAGGGTCTTGTGGTGAGATACCGACTACGCGAGCGCCGGTAAAAAATTCTATCGATTGTGAGTGTCCCTCTTCACCGAGACCAGATAGCCCCCATGCAGAGCGTGGGGCGCTACCGCTTAAGCTGAGTAGGCTATAGCCGTTTATTTTGACACCACCCGTGCGCATTTCTCGAGCAAACGCAAACGCGCGTTGTTCGTTTTCACTGTAGACATAACCTGCCAGTCCAAAAGGTGTACCGTTGGCCAGTGCCAGTGCTTCAGCGTCAGTTGAAAAAGTATGTACCGCTGCAACGGGTCCGAAGACTTCTTCGATAGTATCTTCCGGTTTGCAATTGTCGATTAAGGTTGGTGCGATAAAATAACCATTCAACTGCGGCAATGGCGTTGAGGACAGTGCTACACCACCTTTGGCAACTAAATCATCGATGGCTTGCAAGTTAGCTTTGTATTGACCGTCATGCACCATCGGGCCCATTTCAGAGTCTTCGCTCAGCGAGTCACCAAGTCTTATGCGTGATAGTTTGTCGAGTACTGCGTCCAGCAATGCCTCTTTAATACTCTCATGGACTACCAGCCTGCCTAAGGCGCGGCACCATTGAGCGTTTAGGTTGGTCATGCCGAATACAATACCGGTCGCCGTCTTTTCGATATCGGCATCTTCAAAGGCAACCAGCGCATTGTTGCCGCCAAGCTCGAGTTGTGTAGGTTTGAAGTCATCGGCGCAGGCGCGTGCAATGGCGCGGCCCCCGGCGAGCCCGCCAGTAAAGGAGACTGATTTGATGCGCGGGTCTGCCACCATTGGGCTGCCAATAGTGCGGTTGCCCAAGGTGAGTTGAAAAGTGCCGGCGGGGAGGCCGGCACGGTGAATTGCTGCAGCCATCACAATTGCTGAATGGGGTGCCCACTCGGAGGGTTTCATAATAGCGGGCGCGCCGGCGGCGAGGGCGCTGGCAATTTTATGTGAGCCTATGGCAGTCGGTCCGTTCCAGGGAGAAATCAATAAGCTGGGGCCCCATGGGCGTTTGAAATACTCGACTTCGCCTTTGGGGCCAGGCACTTTGTGATCAAGGCCTCCCTCGCGGATAAATTGGGCTGCGCCGCGGAATACCATGGGCACGATGGCGGCCATTTTGCGGGTGGTGCGGATAATCGCACCAGTCGTAATGGAGTCGGCATAGCTGATGGTGTCGGCGACTTCAGGGTTGGCAAGTTCGTCCGCTATTTTATCGAGGATGTCAGCGCGTTCAGCTGCTGGTGTGTGTTCCCATTCACCGGATTTATAGGCCCGGTCAGCGGCGGATAACGCTTGTTCTACTTGCTCGGCATCGCAGGATAGCTGGGATTGTATCGGTTCGGCGGTATTGGCGTTGCAAAGTGAGTGGTGGCGGTCAACGGTGGGGGTGGAGGTACTGCCGTCGATGTAATTAATCAGTTCTGGAAGCTTCATGTTAGTTACGGTAACCCATTTTTAGCGCTGTATTTTGCCGCAGATTATAACTGATGCTAGTCGATAGAGGAATGTTTGTATTAAAGATATGTCTTTAGGTTTTATGGCAGCTGGAAGCGGGGTTCAGAGAAACTCTAGCGCAAACCCGGTTTGCGCTAGAGGGTTGAGAAAAGGCTGTTGGATCAGTTAACGCCGTAGGCGAGCATAGCGTCAGCGACTTTGATAAAGCCGGCAATGTTGGCGCCTTTAACATAGTTCATGTAGCCATTTTCCTCGCCGTGCTTGGCACATTGTGCGTGGATGCCAACCATGATGTTGCGAAGCTTTTCTTCCAGCTCAATTTCGCTCCATGACATGCGCATGCTGTTTTGAGACATTTCCAGTCCGGAAACTGCCACCCGCCGGCATTAGCCGCTTTGCCTGGACCGTACAGCAGCTTGGACGCTTGCAGGATCTTGATGGCTTCTACAGTGGTCGGCATATTGGCGCCTTCTGACACGGCTTTACAGCCATTGGCTACTAGTGCCTTGGCATCGTCTTCATCCAGTTCATTTTGGGTAGCACAGGGGAAGGCTAAATCACAGGGCACGTTCCAGGGGCGTTTATCGGCATGGAATTCACAGCCATATTTGTCTGCGTATTCAGAGATGCGACCGCGCTTAACCGTTTTCAGGTCAATGATGTAGGCCAGTTTCTCAGCATCAATGCCGTCTGGATCGTAGATATAGCCGGATGAGTCTGACAGGGTAACGACCTTGCCGCCCAGTTGGGTATTTTTTGTGTGCAATAGGTCGCCACATTACCTGAGCCCGATACCACGCAGGTTTTACCGGCGATAGAGTCACCGTGGTGTTTTAGCATTTCTTCCATGAAATAGGCGTTACCGTAGCCGGTGGCCTCGGTGCGAATCAGGCTGCCGCCAAACTGCAGACCTTTACCGGTAAGTACGCCAGTAAATTCGTTGGCCAGACGTTTGTATTGACCAAACATATAGCTGATTTCACGGGCGCCAACACCGATATCGCCTGCTGGTACGTCAGTATTAGGACCGATGTGACGGAATAGCTCCGTCATAAAAGCTTGGCAGAAGCGCATAACTTCAAGGTCGGATTTGCCTTTGGGGTTGAAGTCGGCGCCGCCTTTACCCGCACCCATCGGCAGAGTTGTTAGGCTATTTTTGAAAGTCTGCTCAAATCCCAGAAACTTCAAAATACTGAGATTGACTGAATGGTGAAAGCGCAGGCCGCCTTTATAGGGGCCGATAGAATTGTTGAACTGTACCCGGTAGCCGCGATTGACGCGGATATTGCCTTCATCATCTTCCCAGGTAACCCGGAAAATAATGGTGCGGTCAGGCTCGGTGATGCGCTCGATAATGCCCGCTTGCTGATATTTAGGGTTCTCAAGAATGAAGGGGATGATAGATTCGGCAACTTCATAAACCGCCTGATGAAACTCGGGTTCGTCAGGGTTGCGCTTGATTAAACCTTCCATAAAGTGGTCAAGTGATAAATCTTCGTACATAAAGCCCTCCAATGACTTGGTCAGAGATAATAATTATTGAGTTTTATAAATTGAGAGTGTGTGTTCCATGGTGTTGGTTAATGCTTTCAGAGCAAGTTTTCAGTGTAGACGAAATCGATAAAACTACAGAGTTATTATTGGTTGTGGCTAAGGGGTACCTTTTTTAGTGGTTGGCGGTTGCTGTCGCTGGGGTTTTATCGTTTAATGCTGTGACGAAAGGAGGGGCTGAAGTTGTAGCTCTACATCAATAAAAATTTAATCGAATTAGAAATTCTAAGCTTTGCAAGCCTTTGGAGGCTAGTTAAAGCTGATACAGCAGTTAGTAAAAAAGAATGGGATAAAGTGATTGCTGCGGGTTGAGACTCGTAGTTTGGTCATTTATTTAACATAAATGCTGTATTTCAACTTAGGGGACATAGATGTCTGACCGTTTTCATATAGCGGTTGTTGGCTCGGGCCCAGCGGGTTTGAGCGCTGCCGGTCGTGCTGCTTTTTATGATAAGCAGAAGCGTGATGCTGATCCTGCGCATAATTTTACCCATGTCTTACTAGAGTCATTCGACAAGCCTGCAAAAACCATCCAGCGTTATCAGAAAGGCAAGCACGTGATGGCTGCCCCTGATTTTCTTGATTTAC
Source organism: Oceanicoccus sp. KOV_DT_Chl (assembly GCF_900120175.1). NCBI lineage: Bacteria > Pseudomonadati > Pseudomonadota > Gammaproteobacteria > Cellvibrionales > Spongiibacteraceae > Oceanicoccus > Oceanicoccus sp. KOV_DT_Chl. Next base: position 808,500 of record NZ_FQLF01000002.1, on the reverse strand, counting down.
GCAGTGATTTTGATTTCGCGGCGGGCAGTCGTGAAACTATTCTGGGCGGTTGGGAACAGCGTGTTGAAGATGCCGATGTCAATATTCGTTATGGCGCCGAAGTTACTAAAATCCAAGGACAAAAGGGTGATTTCTCCTTAACCTTGAAAGATGGTTCGGTGATATTGGCCGAGCATGTGATTTTGGCCATCGGGCTTGAAGGTAACCCTCGTAAATTGGGTGTGCCTGGTGAAGATTTACCGCTGGTGCAATACACGCTTGACGATCCTGCCGCGCACCAGGATGAGATGATTTTGGTGGTTGGTGCGGGTGATTCGGCGATTGAAAATGCGCTGGGTCTGGTCAAGCAAAATAAAGTGGCCATCATCAATCGTCGCGATGAATTTTCCCGGGCCAAAGAAGGCAATTTGAATGCGATTCTGGCAGCCAATGCTGACCCCAATGTCTCGCTAACCTGTTATTACAGTTCCTCGGTAAAAGAATTAACACAAACTGAAGCAGGATATGAAATCACCTTAAATACCGCTGAAGGTGAAGAGACTTTTGCGTGTGATCGGGTAATTGCGCGTTTGGGTGGGGTGCCTCCCCGTGGTTTTGTTGAGTCGATTGGAGTGGAATTCCCCAATAAAAAACCGGATGCCATTCCCGAGCTCAGTGGTAAATACGAATCGAATGTAGAAGGACTTTACATTATTGGTTCTCTGGCGGGTTACCCGCTCATCAAACAAGCGATGAACCAGGGTTACGACGTTGTCGAATATATTCTTGGTCATGAAATAAAACCTGCTGATCACCCCTTGCTGGAGTGGCAATTTAACTTATTACCTTATCTGAAAGATGTAGATGATTTGGTTAAGTTGTTCCAGCAGCGTATACCCATGTTTCGTGAAATGAATGCCCTGCAGTTCAGAGAGTTAGTCATTGAAAGCGCTATTCTGGTGAGTTACGAAGAAGGCCCGATGCTGCAGGATGTGCAGGCTAAGTCCAAAGCGTTAGAACAGGAATTGGCTCGTTTAAATCCCCGTGCGCGCTTCACCAAAATTATTCGCGCCGGCGATTTTATTTATCGTGATGGCGATTTTACCAATTCATTTTTTACCATTGTTGAAGGTGAAGTGCAGGTGGAAATGCCGGGTATTTCACGACCGATGGTGTATACCCGTGGTCAGTTTTTTGGTGAGGCCAGTTTGCTCTCGGGTCGTCCCCGTGAAGGTAATGCGATAGCGGGTAAAGATTGTATTATCGTTGAGACACCGCGTCGTACCATGGTCAAGTTGATGAACTCCAATGATGAGGTTCGCGATGGTATTGATCTCATTTTTATTGTGCGGGCCTTGCAAAAACATGTGGCGCCACAGTTGTCGGTTGCCAAGTTAAGCGAGTTTGCAGCCACTGCAGAATTACGCACTTTTAAGGCGGGTGAGGTGTTATTTACTCAAGGTGAGCGCGGTGAATCCCTGCATATTATTCGCCGTGGCTCGGTGACGCTATCGCGAGCTTCCAATAAAGAGCGGATCGTTGTCGCCCAGCAGCAATCGGGCATGATTGTCGGTGAGATGGCATTGATGGGTGATCCCATTCGACGTGAAACTGCTCGTGCCGCCGTGTTGACCGAGACGATAGAAGTTGATCGGCTGGCGTTTGCAAAACTCGTGCAAGCAGATACCTCGCGGATTGAATTTTTACAAACCAGTGCCAGTGAACGTGCTGTGACTCACACCACCATGGAGGCGCGCCCCGAAGTCGGTTCGGTGATGCAGTTTTTAATGGATGAGGGTTTGGGTGAGGCAACCAACTGTCTGGTTATTGCTGAAGACTTATGTGTGGGCTGTGATAACTGTGAGAAAGCCTGTGCAGAAACGCATAATGGTATTTCTCGCCTGGATAGAAAGTCCGGCGCCTCTTTTGCTGAAATACATATCCCCATTTCCTGCCGGCATTGTGAGCAGCCGCACTGCATGAAAGATTGCCCGCCGAATGCTATTCACCGTGCGTCTAGCGGTGAAGTATTTATCGGTGATAACTGCATTGGTTGCGGTAACTGTGAATCCAATTGTCCTTACGATGTTATTAAGCTGGCTTATGAAGCACCGAAAAAACCAGGCTTTTGGAATTGGATGTTATTTGGCAGTGGTAGTGGGCCCGGTGAAGAGTTGGGTTATACCCCTGCAGAAGAAGCAAAAAAGAAAGGTAAAAAAGCGGTTAAATGTGATGCTTGTATGAGTTTGCCAAGCGGCCCCGCCTGTGTAAATTCCTGTCCGACTGGTGCAGCAGCAAGAATCTCCCCCGAACAATTTATCGAACTGGTAGAAAAACGCTAACTCATGCATGAGACAATTTTAAAATATAAAGGCGCGCGCTATTTCTACATCACTGTGGTGATGTTGGTGATCTGTGCATTTATCTACGCGTCACAAGGGGGGCGTCAGCCAGCTAATGGTGGTACCTGGCAAGGCTATGTTCTGGGTACCTTAGGCGCAGTACTAATTTTTTGGCTGGCAGCGCTAGGAAAACGTAAACGTAATTACAGTTCGCGGCTTGGATCAATGCAGGGTTGGGCTTCGGCGCATGTATATCTTGGTACCAGCCTGTTAATCGTGGCGACGCTGCATTGTGCGGTGCAATTTGGTTACAACGTGCATACGTTGGCTTACGTATTAATGTGCTTGGTAATTTTCAGTGGCTTTGCTGGCGTTTATGTTTATATGCGTTACCCGCGCTTGAGTGCGCGTAACCGTGCCAATAGCTCCCGCGATGAATTATTTTCAGAGCTTGGCGAGCTTAATGATGGGGTGCGAAAGCTGGCTAGTTTATGTGACCCGCAAGTGCAAGCAGTGGTGGATAGCGCCATCGATCGTACCAATATTGGCGGTAGTATATTGGCCCAGTTATTGGCGGCCGATGGTTCGCAGATGTTAAAGCCAGCAGATGAAGATAGTCAGTCGATGGCAGCAACCCGGGTGAGTAATAAAGATCAACAATCCGTGGTTAATTTTATTGCTCAGCGTATTCCTCGCAGTCGCAAGCAGGAACAATCGGCAAATTTACAGGATTTGTTAACCATGATGTGTCGTCGACAGGCTTTGCTGCGAAAAATTCGCAAAGATGTACAGTTGCAAGGTTGGATGCAGATTTGGCTGTATGTTCATATTCCTTTGACTGTTGCCTTGTTAGTGGCATTGACAGTACACATTGTTTCAGTATTTTTTTACTGGTAAGCAGCGATTGAAATTGGCTAAAACTAAAGAATAAAAGTATGGATTTTTTATTACGCGAAGTAGGTGGCGATAAAGGCTTGGTGGTCTATCAGGATACCGAGTTGAATGCGGATGCGATTAGCATTGGTAGCGCGCCAGATCAGTTGATCCAGCTTCGTGGTGGCAGTATTCAGCGCGCGCAAGCCGAACTGAAAATGTCTGCAGGTCAATTAAGTGTTGCGGGTGTAGGAAAAAATACCGTTACCGTTAATGGCGAAAAGACCGCAAGTGCCGCATTAAAAGCTGGCGATATTATCGAGCTGGAATCGCATAAAATTAAAATCCTACCGGCACCTGCCGGGTTTGATGCGGCCTGTGAAGTGCAGGTAGATAGTGATCTGCAAAATCATGCATTGGAATCTGCATATGTCACCAGTTTGGCGCAAACTTCTCTGGGTAAGCGTGCGCCTTCTTATCTATTGAGCTTGTTGATCGTTTTAGCGGTGCTGGTGTGGCCGGTGTCAGCGTATTATTTGCGTGATAATCCGGTTGATGAAGTGAGTGGGCAGCAGCAATACGATAAAAAAAGTGCTGGCGATATTCTGTGGTCCAGTGGGCCGTTATTGCCAGCTCATCAGCTAGAGGTTGGTGATAACTGTTCGGCGTGCCATAAAGTCCCCTTCCAAACAGTACAGGATGAAGCGTGTGTTGATTGTCACCAGGATGAAGCAGATCATTTCGCCTATGAAAAAGTACAGCATGGCGGTGACTTAGGTGCGCTGCATATTGATCTGGGCGTGACGGAATGCCAAAGCTGCCACAAAGAGCATAATGAACCGGCGGCGATGGTGGTGACTGCAGATTCGCTCTGTGTTGATTGCCATGTAGAGCCGTTACAGTTGACCGCAGAGACTACCGGTACTGCTGCTGTTAGTGGTTTTGATGTCGGCACTCACCCGGATTTTAAATTGAATTTCTTGTTGCCGAAGGTGGTGGAGAAGGGAACGGGGATTGGCGTCAAGTGGTACAACCGTTTAGAAAGCCACAGCTCTGCGCAAAAAGACATGTCTAACTTAAAATTTCCGCATGATGTGCATTTGGATGTCGATAAAGTCCAAACCGCCGGTGCCGGTGCCGGAATGGTTTGTAGTGATTGCCATACGTTAAAATCAGATAACGAACATTTTGAAACCATTACTATGGAGCAGCACTGTTCCTCCTGTCACGATTTGAGCTTTGATGTGGCTGATCCTGACAGGCAATTACCTCACGGCAATCCCGCAACGGTGGTGCAAACTATCGAAGAACATTTTGTGCGAGTGTATGCCGACCCTGATTATAAGCCTGCAGGAGGTGATCGTAAGCGCCGTCGGCCAGGGCAGTCTGGTGGCGCAGAGCGCTGTGATGGTAAACCGTTTGATTGCGGTATCAAACGCGCGACGTCAGAAGCGGGCATACAATTTACCCAGCGTGGTTGTGTGACCTGTCATGAAGTGTCGGATAATCAATCGACAGATCTCTATGCGCGTTGGACTGTGTTGCCGGTTAAAATTAATCATGACTGGTATCAGCGCGCGTTGTTTGATCACGCTAGCCATTTAACCCAGCGTGGTAAATCAGAAAATCAAACGTGTTCCAGTTGTCACCAGGCAATGCAATCAACGACTAGCGGTGATGTACTGATACCCGCTATCGATAATTGCCAGAGTTGCCATGGGGATGCATCGATGCATGAAAAAGTAATAGTAGACTGTGTGTCTTGTCATGCCTTTCACCCGGCAGCCAAGTTGTTATAGATCAATCATTGGGCTGAGGGAGCTATCAGAGGTGTGGTAGTGGCGTTTTTAGTGAAGCCTTGACTGTAGTAGGCTGATTATTCACTATTTGCGCTGCCCTCAACAGTTTGACAGGATCAGACAGATACAAGTAACAGTCGTCAGTAACGCACTGGCGAATTTAGAACAGGAATCTAAATAATGAGCTTGCACAAATTCTTTTTGCTATTGCCTCTTGTTGCAGTGCTTGCCGCTTGCTCCGGTGGTGGTAGTTCAGTTGGGGATCAAACAGGTACTGCGGATGCGGCTGCGGGCTGTGATGGCTCTTGTGCTGACACGGCGACCAGTCTTTCCACTACTGATGTTGAAACCATTTTAGCGCAGGCTATTGCCGAAGCGCAGGCACAGGGCGTTGATGCGACGATTGCGGTATCGGATCGGGTGGGTAATATTTTGGCCGTCTACCGCATGGGGGATGCTGCCGATAGAACTGTATTATTGGCCACTGCTGTCGATGCTAATGGCGATGCCATTGTTGACAGTGGTCTTGAAGGTATTGCGTTACCTACCGCTGGCGTACCGCTGAATATCGATGATCAAGCGGCAATTGCCAAAGCCATTACCGGAGCTTACTTATCTTCTGAGGGCAATGCGTTCTCCAGTCGCAGTGCCAACCAAATAGTGCAGGAAAATTTTAACCCCGGGGAAGTGAATCAGCCTGCAGGACCATTATTCGGGGTGCAATTTAGTCAGTTGTCCTGTTCAGATTTTACCGTCGATGATGTCAATATTACACATGGCCCAAAGCGTTCTCCATTAGGTTTGTCAGCAGATCCAGGCGGTTTACCTTTGTATAAAAACGGTACCCCAGTGGGTGGTATTGGCGTTATGGCTGATGGTTTGTATTCTATCGATAAAATCATTTCTGATAGTGATCGCGATATAGATGAAATGATCGCCTTTGCGGGTACCTTTAATTATTCTGCGCCAGTTGATCGACGCGGAGACCGGATTACCGTGGATGGTAAAACCTTCCGTTTTAGTGATGTCGGTTTTGATGATTTAATGTCGGCCCCTGCTTCTGCAGCGGCGCTTAGCACTATTCCAGCAACAACCGGTGGTTTGCTGGCGGTCACCGGCTACAGCGATGGCACTGTTCGTGCTGGCGTGGCTTTTGGTCAGGCGGCTTCTGGTATTCGTGCGGATAACACGGGTTTTGCGGCAGATTTAGATGCGTTTATTTTTGTCGACGCGGCGAACAATAATCGTTATCCCGCAATTGCTGGTACGGATGGTTTGTTAACAGCTGTCGAAGTACAGGCGGTGTTAGAAGAGGCTTTAAAAGTTGCCAACCGCTCCAGAGCGCAAATTCGACGTCCGGTAGGTACACAAGCTCGTGTGACCATGACCGTAGTTGATACCGCGGGTGAAATTCTTGGCATGGTACGCACACGGGATGCGCCGGTTTTTGGTGCTGATGTTTCGGTACAAAAAGCGCGAACGGCTGCGTTCTTTAGCTCTGCTGGTGCTGCCAGCTTTTTGAATGCGCAACCTGACAGTATCTATTTTGATATCTCTGATGTTGATGGTGCCTTAACCAATTTCCTGAATGGTTCGCCAGATGCTTCTATACCAACACCATTAACTACTCGGGCTGCTATTGCCTTGGGCGATTATGTGACGGCGTTACAGGCTTTTATTCCTGATCCTAATGCCTTGACGGATGGCGCCTTTGCTTTTTCTGATCGTGCCGGCGGGAATTTGTCGCGGCCAAATTATCCCGATGGTTTGATGGGTCGGCCCCACGGTCCGTTCAGTAAGCCGGAGGGATCCTGGAGTGTGTTTTCTACCGGTTTGCAACTTGATACGGTGATGAACGGCATTATCCAGCATGTTTTAAATGTAGCATCCGCAGGTTTAATTACTGATGTGACTGATAACTGCACAGGGATTGCATTTGACCCGGAAACGCTGACATTTACCGCCAGTGGCACTACTAACAATATGGCTAACGGTAGCCAGATTTTTCCAGGCAGTGTACCTATTTATCGCGGCAATACCTTGATTGGTGCTATCGGGGTATCTGGTGATGGTATCGATCAGGATGACATGATCAGTTTTCTAGGTGTGCATAATGCTGGAGAGCGTTTGGCTGGGGCAATAAACAATGCGCCGCCATCCATTCGCGCCGACAACTTAACTCCCCAAGGCGTTCGTTTACGATTTATTCAGTGTCCACAGGCACCGTTTTTAGACAGCGATGAAGACAATGTGTGTGAAGGGAAATAGAGCGAAGCCATGATGAAAAAATTATCAATAATTACATCGGTGGTATTGGGTATGTGCGTGCAAGGGTTGAGTTTACCCGTTTATGCACAGGCTGATTGTGTAGATGCTGCCGAAGCCGATAGCCGCAGTGCCAAGCGCCGCCGTCCGGGAAAGGAAGTGGTTATTTGTGAGCCGGAAGCCGTTGCCGCTGAAAGCAAAACCGCAGATGGTCAGCAGCGTCGAAATAAAGAGGTGGCACCTTCAAGGCAAGGTAAACCTAATCCGGTGTCGCCTATCCCTCGTCCTACTATTGAGGACTATGTTGCCTCAGTGCCTATCCCTGACCGTTGGCGTATTGTTGATGCACTGGGCTATGAAGATAATTGGTACGACCCTTATCATCGCAATACTTTGAAAGGTGATAAGCCTGTGTACGGTGAGGATTGGTTTTTTAGTCTCAACGTTATTTCTGATTCCATCTATGAAAAACGCGAGTTACCTACCCCTGTAGGCGCGAGCTCTACTATAGCGCCTGGTCGTATTGATATATACGGCGATGAAGATCAGTTGATACTCAATCAAAACTTATTGATGGAATTTGTTTGGTATAAAGGTGATACCGTATTTCGTCCACCGGATTATGAATTTCGCTTAATCCCAGTGATCAATTACAACTACGTCGAGCTGGAAGAAGTACAGGGTATTAATGTTGATCCTGCCCGTGATGATACTCGGCATGACAGCCATATTGGTATTCAAGCGGCGTTTGTTGATGTGCATTTGCGCAATGTATCTGACCGTTATGATTTCGATAGTATCCGTGTTGGTATTCAACCCTTTAGTTCGGATTTCCGTGGGTTTTTATTCCAGGACAACCAATTTGGTATCCGTCTGTTTGGTAACCGTGACAATAATATTTTTCAATATAATTTGGCTTTATTTCAACGGATGGAAAAAGACACCAACAGCGGTCTGAATGATCAAGGCAAACCCTTCCGCGATGATTATGTGTTTGCAGCCAATTTATATTGGCAAGATTTATTTGTGAAAGGTTTTATGTCACAAGTGACTCTTATCCACAATAAAAATGAGGAGGAGGGTGAGTTCTTTTTCGATAATAATGGTTTTATTGCCAGACCTGCCTCGCTGGGGCGTGAAGTACCTCGTGGCTATGATGTGACTTATCTCGGCTATAACGGCGATGGTCACATCGGACGATTGAATCTGACTACATCGGCTTATTATGCGTTTGGCGAAACCGATCCCGGTGTATTTGTGGATGAGAAAGTTGATATTTCTGCGGCGTTTTTTGCTGCTGAACTATCGATGGACTTTGATTGGTTCCGTCCGCGTGTTTCCTTTCTTTACGGTAGTGGTGATGAAGATCCATACGATGATAAAGCGACTGGCTTTGATGCTATTTTTGAAAACCCGCAGTTTGCCGGTAGTGATACCAGTTTCTGGATTCGTCAAAATGTGCCACTAGTCGGTGGCGGTCGGGTAGCGCTATCTTCACGTAACGGTGTGTTGAACTCGATGCGGTCATCCAAAGAATTAGGGCAATCAAACTTCACTAACCCGGGGATTATTCTTGCCGGTGTTGGTTTTGATATGGATTTAACACCTGAATTACGTTTAAGCGGTAATTTTAATCAATTATATTTTGATGATACCGCGGTGCTGGAAGTGGCGCGTAATCAAGGCAGTATTGATAAGGAAATCGGTCAGGATTTATCTTTGTCGCTTATTTATCGACCTTGGATGACGCAAAATATTGTGGTGCGCGCCTCCTACGCCACGCTGTTACCGGGTGATGGTTACGACGACTTATTCGAAGATACTGATGCTGATTATTTTCTGTTTAACTTAGTGTTGGCCTATTAATAGGTTGGCACTGCTAAGTTATTGGATTTTTAAAACATCATTAAAGTGTTAGATCTATTGGGACTGTTGGCTGTTTGAACTGCACTTTTCAAATCAAGCTGAAATTTAATATTTGGACATTAAGACAATGACTGCGTCAATAAAACTTAAAGCACGTCTGGCTCACACGGTTAAATACACGCTGCGTTCACTTGCGCCAGTATTGGCGGTGTTGGTGGCCGTATTGTTGAGTACTACTCTTCAGGCTTCTTCAATGTATCACGCGGTAGAGCGTGACTATGTGAAGGCGCCTAATGCGCCGGCTTCGCAGTCGCAGGCGGAAATGGATAGTAAGAGCGATAGCTGTGTCAGTTGCCATACCAGTACTGATAGTAAAACCATGCATGTTAATCCAGGCATTAAGCTGGGTTGTACTGATTGTCATGGTGGTAATACTTCGGTATTCCGGCCTGAAGGTGCTGAGCAAGGTGAGGAAGCGTATCTAGCGGCAATGAGCGACGCGCACGTATTGCCAAGAATTCCCGATAAGTGGCCAACGCCGAGCAGTCGTAATCCTGAGCGGACTTATGCTTTGCTTAATCATGAAAGTCCTGAATTTATTCGTTTTATTAATCCATCTGATAACCGCATTGTGTCTGAAGCCTGTGGTGCATGTCACCAGTCAACGATAGAAGCGTCTATCCGTAGTTTGCATACTACTGGCGCTATGTTGTGGGGTGGTGCGTCTTATAACAATGGCATTTTACCGAACAAAAATTATTTTCTGGGTGAGTCTTATAATCGTGACGGTGAAGGCCAGTTGATTAAAGGGCCGGTGATCCCCGATGAATTAAAACAAGCAGCTGCGGATAAAGGTATTATCGAAGCGTTGTACCCTCTACCCGCTTGGGAGACGACTAAGCCAGGTGATATTTTCCGTGTTTTTGAGCGCGGCGGTCGCAACATTACTAACTTGTTTCCTGAGACCGGATTACCTAGTAATCTCGGGCAAATTCAGCGATTGGAAGAACCTGGTCGGCCTGATATCAAACAGTCAAATCGTGGTGAAGGAACAGGCGGTAGAATTTCGGTGCCGATTATTAACATCACCAAAACGCGGCTGAATGATCCTTTTACCTGGTTTATTGGCACCAATGACCAGCCTGGTGATTATCGCAACTCCGGCTGCGCTTCCTGTCACGTGGTTTATGCTAATGATCGTGATCCGCGTCACTCGGGTCCTTATGCCCAGTATGGCCATGACGGTAAATCAATTACGGTTGACCCAACTATTAGCAAGGACGAAAAAGGGCACCCCTTACAGCATACGTTTACTCGTGCAATTCCTACCAGCCAGTGCATGATTTGCCATATGCATCAGCCCAATATGTTTATGAATACCTTCCTGGGTTACACCATGTGGGATTATGAATCCGATGCGCCGCGGATGTGGCCGGAGAAACAGCAATACCCATCGCACGAAGAAACGTTAGATGTATTGGATCGCAACCCGGAAGGTGCAGCGCCACGAGGTAAGTGGGCTAGTGTAGATTTCCTTAAATCGGTCTGGGATAAAAATGATGAAATGGAAGATACCCAGTTCGCCGATTACCACGGCCATGGCTGGAACTTCCGCGCAATTTTCAAGCGTGACCGCAAAGGTAACTTGTTAGACGCTGAAGGTGAGAAAGTCGCTGATGAAGATCCTGATAAATTTAAAAAAGCCGTCCATATGTCATCGATTCACGTCGATGTGGGCATGCATTGTGTCGATTGTCACTTTGGTCAGGATAACCACGGTAACGGCCACATCTATGGTGAGGTGGCTTTAGCGGTAGAGATAGATTGTAAAGATTGTCATGGTACCTCCCAGGACTATCCTAATTTGTTTACTTCAGGCCCGCGGCATTGGAAGGTGGTGCAGATTTATCGCTGCTGAGAACCCCTGATGGTCGTCGTCGCTTTGAGTGGATTGGTGACAAATTATTCCAGCGTGCTTCGTTAGACCCTGAAAAAGAATGGCAGCTGAGTTTGGTAAAAGACAGTGTGACTCCAGGCCATAAAGAGTACAACGAGAAAGCCGCTCGAGCTAAATTAATGAGCAAGGATACTGACAAGCAAAATTGGGGTAAGGATGTACCGGCCGATCAGTTGGCGCACTCCAATGATGATATGGAGTGTTATACCTGCCACACTTCATGGACTACCAGTTGTGGCGGTTGTCACTTGCCGATAGAAGCTAACTGGAAAACTGAGCGGCATCACTATGAAGGCGGCGAAAGTCGAAATTTTGCGACCTATAATCCGCAGGTGGCGCGTGATCAAATCTTTATGTTGGGTCGTCGTGGCCCCGCTAAAGGTGGCAAGATTGCACCGACACGTTCAACCTCGGCGTTGGTATTGTCTTCGACTAACTCCAATCGCGAGAAAATTTATATCCAACAGCCGCCAATCGCATCCAGTGGTTTCAGCTCGCAGGCAATGAATCCGCATTTCCCGCATACGGTGCGTAAAACCGAAACCAAAACCTGTGAAGATTGCCACGTATCAAAATCGGATGATAACAATGCCATCATGGCGCAGTTATTAATGCACGGTACTAATTATATTAATTTCGTTGGCTATAACGCCTGGCTAGGTGGTGATGGTGAGATCTCGGCAGTACAGGTTACTGAGTGGGATGAGCCGCAAGCGGTCATAGGCAGTTATTTACACAAGTATGCCTATCCTGATTGGTATCAGCAGCATTTGGATAATTTAATGGCGCTGCAAAATGCGCATCAGCACTCAGCAGGTGTGGCTAATTGTTTGCAGCTGCGTGGTGAATATCTCTATGTAGCGGAAGGTGAAGACGGGATGCAGGTATACGATGTCGCCAGCATTGCCAATAAAGGTATTTCGCAGCGGATTATCACCGCACCTTTCAGTGCGCTGGGACACGATGCTCATATTGACTCCAAGAATGCGACCTGTGTTGCATTACCGTCTAATCAGCCGATTCGCCCTTCACAAAATGAAGGTGATTTAATGCGGATTGATAATCAGGAACAACCTTTCCACCCGATCTACAATTACGCGGTAATTATAGATGCAGAAGAAGGTTTGATTCTGGTTGATATTGACACATTCATGGATGGTGAGCCGCGCAATAACTTCATCGAGCGGGCCCTGACCTGGAATGAAGGCAATGTCTTACGCGGTGCGCGCCACGTGACTATTGGTGGTCATTATCTCTATATCACTACCGATGCCGGGGTAGCGATTATTGATATGGATAATCCGCTGGAGCCGAAAACGGTGTTTGTGGTGGCCATGGAGGATGCCCGGGCAACGGCTTTACAGTTCCGTTATTTGTTTGTGACTGATGCAGACGGTTTAAAAGTCATTGATGTCACGAATGTCAACGCGCCGAAGCTGCTGCCCAATAATACGATAGCGATCAACAATGCTTACAAAATGCATTTGGCACGGACTTACGCTTATGTTGCCGCCGGCGACGAAGGTGTGGTGATTGTAGATATTACCCAGCCTGCAGCGATGCAGGAGTACCAGCGGTTTAACGCCGGAGGTGCTCTGGAGGACAGCCGTGATGTGATAGTAGCGACAACTAACGCCTCGCTGATGGGGTATGTGGCAGATGGTAAGGGGGGGTTGAAGGTATTACAGCTGACCTCTCCTGAGAGTCAGCCTAAATTCTATGGTTTTAGTCCTGAGCCTAAACCGCAATTAATCGCGCAATACAAAACCGGCAAGGCGGCGCTGAGTTTATCGCGGCCATTAGAGCGTGACCGTGGCGTTGATGAGACAGGTGGGCAAATATCCGTATTTGGCCGCCGCGGATCAAGACCATTGAATAAAGAAGAAATGCAGCGGCTTTATTTGGGTAAAGACGGTAAGCCCTGGACAGTGGAGAATCAGCCTAAATAGCGCCAAATTATTTAACCTGTTCACTGTGCGGTGCTGATTTATTGCCTATACTTGCTCTGGTCTTTCAATCTTTACTGAAAGGCCAGTTTTTGTTTATGGGCTTGTGAAGACGGTGCGTAAATGATCATAACAATGAATAAAATTTACACGATTAAAATAATAGGTATTCGCCGTGTTCAATGCTAGCAGCTCCATCAAACGCCCATTATTTATCACAGCGGTGATCTCGTTATTGGTTTCCCCGCTGGTCTCCGCTTTGCCTCAATATGATGCGGATAAACACTTGGGTGTAGCCAGTTGTGCCAGTAGCGTCTGTCATGGCAAGAGTAAACCGGTTAAAGACGAAAATGTTATGCTCAATGAGTACCGGACCTGGTCAACTGAGGACCGGCATGCGCGTGCTTATCAGACCTTGTTATCGGATGAATCCAAGCGTATTGCTAAAAATCTGGGGTTGAAAAGTGCTCATACCGCTAAAATCTGCCTGGATTGTCATGCGGATAATGTCGCTAAAGATAAACGAGGTCCAAAATTTCAGATCAATGATGGGGTCGGCTGTGAAGCCTGCCATGGCGGCGGTGAACAGTGGATAGAGAGTCACACCGAAGAAGGGGTGACCCATCAACAAAATCTGGATAAGAATATGTTTGCTACCGAAGACGGGGTTGCCCGAGCTAAGTTGTGCTTATCTTGTCACTATGGAACCAAAGATAAATTAGCTAATCACAAGATTATGGGCGCTGGACATCCTCGCCTGACCTTTGAACTGGAAACCTTTACCGCCAACCAGCCTTCGCACTACCTCATCGATGCAGATTACCTGAAGCGTAAGGGTGAATTTAGTGGTTTCAGTATGTGGATTGTCGGTCAGCTTGAAACAACTAAATCCAGCTTGGATCTAATGGGTAAATATTTAATCAGTGATGATCATTTGGTTCCCGAGCTGTACTTTTATGATTGTCATGCCTGCCATCACCCAATGTCGGATATACGCTGGCAAGCGACCTCGGCTAAAGCGGGAATACCACCAGGTGTTATTCGCTTGAACGATGCAAATTTTTTGATGTTATTAGAGCTGACAAATGAAGTATTACCAAAGCAAAGCGGGAAGCTAAAAGCAGCAATTGTCGCCATGCACGCCGCGTCAGTTACGAATAAATCTGCACTGAAAAAGGCAGTGGCAGACCTGTCGGGAATAGTTACTGCTTTGGAAAAGCCGCTAACCGCTACTAAGTATACTGCTCAGCAAACCAGGTCGGTCAGAGCGCGATTGTTAAAGCAGGCAGCTGCTGGTGAATACCGTGATTTCTCAACAGCGGAGCAAGCCTTTTTAGCGATTGAAAGTATCACTATTGCACTGAAGCAAGATGGCCAGTTGGAAAAGCAGCTGGATTCTCTTTACGGTACGCTTGAAGACGAAGATCGCTTCAAGCCGCAGCAATTTAAATCGGTAGCAGCGACTGTAAAAGGCGCGTTTAACTGAGATCATTTATGACGTTTATACAGTTTGATGCAAAAACTCATCCTGGCCGGGTGAGGGATCATAACGAGGATAATATCTTTGGTAGCGCTGATTCTCATTTGTGGATTGTTGCTGATGGTATGGGTGGTCATGCCTGTGGTGAAGTGGCCAGTGAAATTGTAGTTAAGCGTTTGCGCTCTTCCTATAACGAGGGTGAATCACTGGCATCAGCAATTGAATCCGCACACCAGGCAGTGACTATTGAAGCTGGGCTAAATGCAAAAGCCAAAGGCATGGGGGCAACGGTTGTCGCTATGAGTACTACGGGCAATCAGTATAATATTGCTTGGGTAGGTGATAGTCGTGCTTATCGTTTACGTGATAACCAGTTAGAGTTGTTGACCAGAGATCATTCGTATTTGGAATGGTTAAAAGATAATGGCATTACCGTAGAGGAAGCGCGTAAACATCCTAAACGCAATGTGATTACCCAAAGTATTGGTGTCGGAGAACCTAATCCTGATTCAATCAAAGGCGATGCTCGTTCTGGTGATCGCTATTTGTTATGCAGTGATGGCTTAAATGATGAGCTCACTGATGAAGAGATTTGTACATTATTACGTTCGCCTGATAATAGCGAAACTGTTACCCAGCGTTTGATTAATGAGGCGTTGGAGAAGGGTGGTAGGGATAATATCAGTGTGATTGTAGTTGATATCGACCCGCAAAGTCGTAAGGCCGCTAGTCCCTTACAGGGGTTGCAGCAGTCGTTATCGACTGAACAGGCTAAAAAAACGTGGCTCCCTATAGTTGGTGGCATCGTTGCAGCAGTTGTTTTTGCACTGGTGCTGGTATTAGTGCGGTAGCGGTAAATTACCGATCAAAACGTAGGGCAAAGGGGTGTAGTATTACACCTGATCTGTCCGGTAAATTTTAAGATTGAAAAATAGGTGCGAAGCAATGACATCAAGTGAGACTTCTCAAGCCAGTGGCATCATGCTTAAGTCTTTGGGTGGTGATGAACCCTTTGAAGTTAACGGTGAAGTGATAGTCGGTCGAGGCTCTGCCAGTGATCTGGTGATTGATCAGGATCGACTTTCTCGTAAGCATGCCCGACTTTCGGCTGGCGATGGTGCGGTATTGGTTGAAGATTTGGGTTCTACTAATGGTACTTATGTAAATGATACTAAAGTAGATGGGCCGGTATTAGCTAAAAATGGCGACATTATTAAGTTTGATAGTTTTGCTTATGAAGTGTCGGTGATTGGCGGTATTGATGATACTGATGCCACCATTTCGGGTGACGTGACGTCCAACGAAGAAGTGTTGGAGGCTAAAACACAGGTATTTACGCCACCTAAAAGCTGGGCTTTGGATACAAATCAATCAACTGAAGGTACTCAAGTCATGTCTGTGGACATGATGAGAAAAAATACAGCGGCTGATACTGGCGATGAGGTTGTTGATGATATTGATGTCGATGTGCCTGTGCTTGTTTGTCTGGGTGGCGACCTTAAAGGTAAGGTTTTTAAATTCAATACGCGCGATAAATTGACAAAATGGGAAATTGGTCGGGCCGATAGCTGTGAAATACAAATTGATGATGGCAGTGTTTCAACCAACCATGCGCAGTTGATTCATGAGGGTAAACGTTGGAAGTTGATCGATTTAATGTCGGCCAATGGTACTTATGTTAATGACAATAAAGGACTCACCAGTTATCTAAGTTCTGGTGATAAGGTGCGCTTTGGTCAGGTAGAGTTTCTGTTTAAGTTAAGCAGTGAAGAGAATACCGGGCCGATGAAAAAGGTTGTGACTGATACAGATAAAGAAAAATCTTCTGGCATGCCTACCTGGGTGTTAGCTATAGGTGCTTTTGTTATCACTGCAGCAATTTTATATTTTGCGCTAGCTTAGTAAATTGTAAGCCCAAGCCAATAAGGGGGCTTCTTTCCTTATTGGCTTCTCTCCCCATTCCCCCCCCCCCCTTCTTTTTCTAATTATCAAATAATTGTCTTTACTAGTTAGGCGCTTGAGGCCACCTGCAATGTTGAATGATAAGGAGCCAGCTGGTTGATTGGCTTGTGCTTGGGTTATAAGCCCATCACCGCTAGAGTCTAATAGACGGTATTTCGGCATTGGCAATCTTAAAATCACTTTACATAGAGTTTTGATATGATTGTTTTTAATACTTAATACAGCCCCGTCTTCAGTGGGTAGTTGTTTGCTTTTGAATTCGGTGGCTATTAAAAAATACTATAAATATAGGCTGAAATAATAAGGGCTATGGAAACTTCCATAAAAATAATAAAGCCATGGCAGCTAATGGCCAGACAAATTGATTTGCCATTAGCTACGGCTATTTGGGTTTTGGGCGCGCATGCTTTCACATTATTATCGCCATTAATTCTGATTTGGGCTGTTTACTACTATTGGGAGCATCTCCAGCAAATATTGTACGCGCCTGAATTGCTATATTTTAGTGCGGTTTTGATGATGATAGGGAGTGCATTTGAAATTGCTGATAATACTTTTGATCGATGGTATTTATCAGGCTTTACCCCTACGCTATGTGACTGGCTTTTTAGTAGCTGTATTGTTTTATCGTTGGCATTGAATGTCATTGCCTGTGTTGGTCAGTATCAGTGGCTGGTTTTTTTGTCGTTGGCGCTGGTTTTGGCTTTTTCAATAATGTATTTATTTGATTGGCCAAAAGAAATTGCCCGGGGCAGTCTGGGTGTTATTTCTTGCGCTAGCCTCTATAGCGTTGTTGGCGACCCAGTGGTGTTTTTGCCGTTGCTGACGACATTTTTAACGGTGTATTTTTTTGGTATTTTACAATCCACGCTTGCCCAATCGATGCACGGTTTTACAACTATTGTGAATGCCTTTGGCGTTTTTTGTTTACCGTGGGCTTTTTATAACTCCGCGATTGGAGAGCCAGCGAGTGTGATGTGGGTGATCACTGTGTCAACCGTTATTGTGGGTTCGGTTTTATTACTAAAGCCCGTTTTGTTAGATCTATCTGCAACAAGTAGAAAGTCATAAAGAGAGTAATAATATGGATCGAAATACTGCTGTTCGCTTGGGCCAAGAAGCCATCAAGCGGAATAATAAAAAATTAATTGATGCTGTGTTAGCGATTAAAGCTGAACGACCAGAGTTAAAGCCTAAACCGGTTGATCAATTACCGTTGATTGGGGTGACCTGTGCCACCGGTTGGGAGTGTTATGCCATCGTTGAAGAATTGTGTAATACCGGTTTGTTTCGCGTACGGGCGATGTACCGTACGCCGGGTACCACGGCAGAAAAACGCTTACAAAAATTACTTTCAAAGGTGGAGCAATCCTCTCCTGGTTTACTCACCCTGCGCCCGCACACCGATATGAATTCAGAAGACGTGCTTACAGAAGCATTTGCAGGATGTGAAGGCGTGGTGATCTATGTTACTGCGAATACCAGCAAGGCTGGAAAAATTACTAATCATGGTAATGACCCCGCTGGTGGTCGTGCTGCAGTGATGAAGCAGGTTCAAGCTGTTGCTGCCGCAATGCATGCTAATGGAGTAAAACACGGAGTGACGTTAGTATTTCCTACTGACAAAGTTCGCGGCATTGTTGATGAGGCACCAGAGGCACCATGGTGGATTCAGCAGCGTCATCGAATTTCAGATTTCCTTAGAGAGCAGGGGTTAAATATTACCTGTATTCATCGACCTGCATACTATTACGGCATGCACCGCGTTGATCATACCGCGACTGAGGATTTTAGGGGTGATACCGCCATGTCCCGCAATTTGATACATGAAGATTATATGCCCTGCATTATGGAAAAGGATTTTATGGTTAACTGGGTAGATGTTCGTGATGTGGGCAAGTGGGTGGGGACTTGTTTTGAGTTCCCTGAAGTCTTTTCCAATCAGAATTTTTCTGTGGCTTCCTGCGCATTAACCGGAGAGCAGCGTTCAGCGATGGCAGAAAAACTTAATAAGCATGGCACTACGTTTAAATTCAAACGCTTCCCTCCTTTTGTGATGCGCATGATTTCCTTATACAACAATGAGGTAATCTATCCTTTGCGTTATACCCAGTGGTATAACGATGGGGCCAATGGTTATGACTTTGCTTCAGAAGAGGATTTAGCTGATCTGGATAGAATACATCCGCGCTGGACATTTGATAAAAAACTGCAGGCCTGGGGGATTGATGAGATTAAGCCGGCAAAGGGAGGGCGTTAGAAACTGAAATAAAAAAGCCGAGCTAGGCTCGGCTTTGGGGGGAAGTATAATTGATCAGTGTTGAATAGAGCGACGGCTCACACCAACAGCAATTAAGCCTAAGGCTAAAAGCGCTAATGAGCCTGGCTCTGGTACTGAAGCAACATCGGCAGTATTTACTGTCAATGTAGAACTGCCCACATAGAAATCACCCAGGCCAGAAATGCTGACATTCAAAAAGCCGTCTACATTCAGAGAAGCAATCGCCTCAATTTCAAGGTCGTTAACCCAGCCAGGTGTGGCCGAACCCCAAATTGCACCCCAAGTGCCACCAGTATCAAAATCCAGATTTTCAACTACGATAACAGCGCCTTCACCCCATCTATCACCATCATCAGAGATGTCGATGCTGAGGCTGCCGCTAATCGCAGTTCCTGGTACAAAGACAGGGAATTCGTCGTTGATGTTGTGTTGATACTCGAGCGTTGACCATGAAATAGCCTGGTCGACATCTTCCACATCGATTATTTGTCCAGCCTGTACGGCTGAAGCACAAGTCAGAACCAGTGCGGGAACCGCAATGACAGACTTGATTAATTGTTTAAACATAATAGCTCTCCTTTAATATCTTCAAGTTACGTAACCTCGCAAAGGAAAAGTAACTAAAGACATGTGTTTCTTTGTCCTTATTTCCCACAGTCGGTTTTGTATCCATATATACATCTAAATTAACTTATTGAATAAGTCGGGAAACTTACAATATAAGTTGTGGAAGTATATGCACAAAACAAACCAGTTTTTAAAAATATATATTTTCAATTGCTTATAGTATTTTTTGGTCTTTTGATAAGTTTTTTTGTAAAGAAAATCGACTTGGATAATGGCATAGACAGGGCGGGGTTTATGTCATCAAACCTGGTAGAAACTAATGTTAAAGCGTTATTTTTTTAGCTTGGCAATCCATTTCCCTAGCGTGCTTTGTTCTGCTTGCTGCAAAAACTTCCCCATGCCAGCACTATCAGCCTGGGCTTGAACCACTTCCACGCTGATTCTGGTGTGGTTATTGTCTTCGGCAAAATCCTCAACATTGCTTACTGCAAATTTGCGTACAAATTTAGGGGCTTTGGCGATGGTTTCGAGAGCCTCCAAATCCCAGTCCATGCTGATAGTTAATCCGTATTTTTCTTTGGCGAGTTTGCTAACTTTGTCGTTGCGGTTTTCGGCTCTGGCTTGTTTGGCTTTTTGTCTGTCCCAATACGGTGAGTCGACGGGGCGGGTGGCTTCATAAATGCCTTTGACATCGGGTCGGCTGCCAAGAATATCAATCAGGCCATCAGCCCACTTGCTGGGGATAATGACAAACAGTTCGCTCTCTTTGAGTTTGTTGTTATTGCGGCCACCTACATCACCGGGAGTGATAATGACGTTGTCATTGTAGAACGGGTAACAAACATATCGGAGCAGTAGGAGTTTCCCGCGGCAGTCTCCGGGCGAGTACCGTCTTTTACTGCCGCGCTGCGCTGATCAATCCAGCGACACCGGGAGTGCAAACCACTACGATCCAGTCGATATTAATACCGGCTGGCACATCATCCAGTGGTGCTGCACCGAAGCCTTTAACGGTGCCTTGGGGCAAAATATATTCACCGGAATTAAAGGTGTAAGCGGCATCGACGTTGTAGGCGGGAATGTAATCGGTCAGCAATCGTCCTGACTGGATTTGCTCATTGCCCTCATGCACACCGGTGATATAGGCGCCGTGAATACAGTCTTGATGCTCGCGATCAAAATACACCCGCTTGCCATCGTCCATGGCGTGACGAAGAATTTGGCAGGGGTCGACTTTGATACCGTTATAAGAGTTAGGTATCTCAGTAGAAAATTTGGTAATGGCTACTGGCTTACCTCTGATCTTACCTTCCAATACTTCGCAAATACCCGGAATGTTCATCTGCTCGCCTCCTTTAGGGGGAGTTGTTTCAATTAGGATGCGGTGTATGATATGTGTAATTACATATATATGCACCAGACACTTGGTTAAGATTTGTGAGCCTTCTTTATGTCATCTAGCAAAATACCTGATACGGAACTCCCATTAGGGGTGAGTCAGTCGGTGGATCTCTATTTACTCCCCTACTTAATGAATCGCTTGGCGAACAAGGTAAATCAGTTGTGGTTGCAGGAGTTGCGACCGCAGGGTTTAACTATCCAGCGTTGGCAGGTGTTGTCCATATTGATGGTGATGGATGGCAGCCGGGTGGGTGTTTTAGCTGAGATGGCCGGTGCGGAGCAGGCCGTTCTCAGTCGAGTGATTGATCAAATGCAGCGCGATGGGTTGGTGCGGCGGAAGGTCGCAGCGAAGGATAGTCGGGTAAAGGAAGTAAGGATTACCCGGCAAGGGCGTGAGATATATCGGCGCTTGCTGCCAAAAGCGACAGCCCATGTAGATCGCCTGACTAACAGTATCGGCCCAGACAAGGCTGGTCGCTTGGTTGGCGAGCTTGAGCAAATGCTCGCTAAGCTAAGTTAAAGCCTTATTGGCTGAAACTGATAAATATCAAGCGCGGAAGCCCTTTCCCGCTAATAATCCCCTCCCGGTGTTGATGCTTTGAGTGCTAATAGCTGTCAATGGTTTTAAAAGATATAAAGATATTATATTATAACAAATGACTGATGCTGCAGTCGTTATTGAGGTGTGGATTGGAATACCTATTATTGAAATTCGCTCATATCGTGGCCTTTGTCTATTGGCTTGGTGGCGACCTTGGTACCTTTTTTGGTAGCAAGTACGTGATTCAGAGTCAGTACGGGCAAGAGGCCAGAACGTTGGCTTTAAAAATTATGTTGGCTTGTGACCAAGGGCCAAAAATGGCGATGCCACTGATTTTTCCGTTGGGCCTGCACATGGCGAGTATTAGTGGGATGGTGGCAATTCCCGGTTGGTTGTTAGGGTTGGTTTGGTTGTTGGCGTTGCTGTGGTTAGCCAATGTGTTGTTTCTTTACTTCACCAGTAATGCCGCGGCAAAAGCAAAGGTTGCCCGGTTTGATTTTTGGTTTCGGATCACCGTTGTGATTGCTATAACGGCGTATTCAGTTGTCGGCTTATTGGATAGTAGTTTAATTCAGGCGCAATTTCTGCCGTTTAAAATGTTAATTTTTTCGACGTTAGTGGGTTTTGGTTTATTAGTACGAATTGCGTTAAAAGATTTTATGCCTGCTTATGCGCAATTGGTGCAAAGCGGTGCGACGGAGCAAGTGAATAAGGATATGACGCGCAGTATGAAATTAGCCAAGCCTTGGGTATGGGGTATATGGGCAGGCTTATTTGCTAATGCATTGATTGGCGTGCATGTTGTCAATGACTTGGTAGGAATGTCGGTGTTATTACTGCTTACATTGTTAACACCACTGCCGTTGTTACTGATAGCACGTAAGCGCTATTGTTAATAATAAATAAGGTTTAAAGATGAAATTATACAGTGTCCCGCATTCGCCCTATGCTTCCCGGGTTCGTATTCAGATTTATGCTAAAAACATTCCTGTTGATATCATTGCGCCAGAAGGTTTTCGTACGCCGGAATATAAAAAGGTCAATCCAACGGGCAAGGTACCCGCTTTGGATATTGGCGATATGGTGCTGCCTGAATCTGCAGTCATCATGGATTATCTGGAGGAGCGCTATCCTGAGGTGCCATTAATTCCTGCTGATGCTAAGCAGCGAATGTTAGTGAATTTATTTAGTCGGGTGCCGGATACCTATGTTTCTACCGCATTGTTTCCATTGTTTTCACAGGTTTTTCAAAAAACCGATAGTGACGAAACAATTGCGGCTAATGTCGCCAATATGAAAGCGCAATTAAAATTGCTGGATCAATTATTTGCTGATTATGGCCGGGTGGACCACGATACATTAGATTTGGCTGATTGCCATTTGGCACCCATTATGTATTTTGTATTTGAAGTGTGTGGTTGGTTCGGGGAAAAAGATCCATTGGCGGGTTGTGATAATTTACAAGCCTGGTGGCAGTGGGCCAATAATAATGAGCACATCAGTAGAGTGTTGGAAGAGATGGATACTGGCTTTAAAGCCTTTCTGGCGCGATTAAAAGGTTAACAAACCAAGAGACAGTATTATGAAAACTCACAGTTCTATCCGCGGTAAGATTTTATATTCCTCCAAGCAAGAAGCGAGAATGAATGAGGAGCGTGGTCGCGAATATTTTACCTTAACCACCCAGTCCGATGGCAATATGGTGATGTTAGCGCATTGTGAAATCGATGATAAACCTGACGTTATTCGTGATGTATGTATGGCGATGGATAAAAATGCTGCGCCTTTGGATTGCTCGGTGCGCTTGAGTGTCGGTGGTAAATTTGAAGGCACTGGCTGGATGCATTTGGGTAAAAATTATGCGGAGCTGGAAACCTATAATCAGCGCGATGGCCGGATCTCCCAGCGGCTGGAGTTGGATGAGCCGTGTAAATGGTTGCAGTCACATCCTATTGTTGGTGATGGCTTATTAATGAAACTGTTTGATTTGAGTAAAGGGCCGGGCAAGCAGCGTTTTGACAATATGCTATTAACGTCTCCCGATCACCGTGGCGCCACAGGGCCGCAATATTTCAGGTGTGGTTTTAGTCTGGTGTATGTGGGGGATGAAGAAGTCACTGTCGGGGCGGGCACTTTTGCGGCACGGCATTTTCAGGTGACTGATACTGCTGGCGAGTTACCTCAGGAGCATCCACCCTATGATGTATGGGTCACCGCTGACGATGATTATTTATTTTTAAAGGCGGGCGTTGCGGGGTATATGCAAACCCATTATGAGCTTGTGGAGCTGATGAAGGATTAATACTAAAGGCACCTGTAGGTGCCTTTTTTGCGAGTGAAGACACGTTATGGGTATAAAGACAGCGGTGATTACGGGTAGCGCCGGCGGTATCGGCGGTGGCTTGGCGCAGGCCTTCTATCGGCGTGGTTTCAACGTGGTGATCAGTGATGTAAACCAACAGCTGTTAGCCCAGCGTATAGACAGTATTGCAGGGAGTAATGCTGATGGCCGCATGCTTGCACAACCTTGTGATGTTACCGATCAGGAGCAGGTGCAGTCATTGTGGCATGCGGCCAGTGAGCGCTACGGTAATATTGATTATTGGGTGAATAATGCCGGTCTCGGTGGTACCCAAAAAAGTATTCACGAGTCGGATATTGATACTTTAATGAATATCGTCGATGTCAATATTAAAGGGGTAATGATAGGGACGCATATTGCGGTCAACGGTATGCTAAAGCAGGGCGGTGGTCGTATCTACAATACTGCGGGGATGGGCGAAAACGGTTTTACCCGCCCGACTATGGTCAGTTATGGTACCACCAAGCGCGCAGTAGGTTACTTCTCAAACGGCGTAGCCAAAGAAATTGAAGGTAGCGGTGTCACTATTGGGTGGTTGAATCCCGGTATGGTGATTACGCCGATGGTAATCAACGATGCCAAAGCGATGGGCGAACAGCGCTGGAAAAAAGAAGGGCGTGTCATGTTTCGTTTATTTGGTACTTCCCCGGAGGCGACGGGAGAGGAGTTAGTGAAAAGAATACTGGCGGATTCGCATAACGGTACGTTTATAAAACTATTAACTACACCTAAAATGTTGGCCGGTTTTATCTTCGGCTGGTTTGGTAAAGATAAATTAGTGCCATATGGTATTTAACAACGAGAATAATAAATAATGAAACTTATCTGGAAATTGATAGGCTACCCTTTCATCGCATTATTTGCTTTGATTGCTCTTTATATCCTATGGGTGCTAATTGCCTATCGCGATATCCCGATTAGTGAATTAGAGGCAAAGTATGGCGGTGGGAATGTTCAGCGCCATGAAGTGGATGGTGTTTCTTTAGCCTATAAAGTTGAAGGGGAAGGTCCGGCTATTGTTTTAATTCACTCGCACTACTGGACCATGCGTTTTTGGCAGCCCTGGGTGGATGTGCTGAAAAAAGACTACACAGTAATTCGCTATGATTTAACCAGTCATGGTCTAACGGGCCCGGATCCAACTGAAGATTATTCACGGAAAAGAGCATCGGTACTGCTGGAAAGTCTGGTCAAACATATCGGTGTAGAAAAATTCAGTTTAGTTGGTTCTTCAACCGGTGGCGCGATTGCTTTTTATTACGCGGCTACACGTCCCGAGCAGGTTCGTGATCTGGTGATGATTAACACGCCTGGTATGCCTAAGGTGTCAAATAAATATATGGAACGAGGCTTGCCCTCATGGGGCGGCTATATATTTTATCTATTACCGGAAAGTATTTTCCGGGCTTTTCTTGAGGCTCCGGTAGTTGATAAAAGTCTGATTACTGATGAGGTGATCAAAGAATTTCATGAGATGTATCGTGGCAGTGGCAATCGCATGGCTGAGTTCCATCGAATGCGTGGCTGGGAAAGGGACGATCCATCGCCTTTGCTGAAAAAAATCACCGCGCCAACGTTAATTGTTTGGGGTGAAAAAAATCCGCAGTTGCCAGTGGAGTCGGTTGCTCAGTTTGAAGAGCGTTTAGTGAATGCGCAGCGGGTTGAAAAAATAATCTATCCCTTTGTAGGTCATATAGTGCCCTTTGAGATTCCCCAGCAATCAGTGATTGATGTAGAGAAATTTATTTCTTCTAATTTGGATGTTAACGAATGATGTGCCGACTAGTTATAATTTTTGCACTGGTATTGACGGTATGGGGTTGTGCAGATGAGGTAGTGCTGCCCGAAGCGCAGCCGCTTAAGGCCTCTGCAGAAGCGTTGTCTACGTTGTATAAAATCGATAAGGGCCCTTACCAGGTCGTTAGCAGTACCGACCTGATACTGGCAGTGACGGCTGATAGTGAATTGCAGTTGTCGGTTTTTTATCCTGCTGCCGATGACGAGAAATTCCCGCTATTATTATTCTCCCATGGTAACTGGTCCGATAAAGATCAATATGATGCGGTGATCAATCACTGGGTGAGTCATGGATATGTAGTCATTGCACCTAATCATCTGGATTGTTGTAGTGCGATGCACGGCATTATCAATAGTATTCGCTACGGTCAATTTGGTTTGATTGAAGAAAGAATGCGAGACTTTGCTTTGCTGTTAGATAATTTAGATAGAGTGGAGCAATTAGTTGCCGGGCTGTCTGGAAAAATAGACCACCATCGTATTGCCGCCACCGGGCATTCTTTTGGCGCTTTTAGTGCGCAACAATTTGGCGGTGCTGGCACCTTTAATCCGGATACAGAGCAGTTTGTGTATTTTCGAGATGCTCGGATTAAAGCGATTGTGGCTATTTCACCACCGGGCCCCATGTTTGATGTTATCAATGATAAGAGTTGGCAGCAGATGGATCAGCCAATGTTATTGACCACCGGTACCTGGGATTCAAATGCCCGGTTTTGGCCCGACTGGCGATTACATAAGATGTCTTTTGATACCGCGACGCCCGGGGTAAATTACGCATTGATTACTCAGGGAGCGGATCATTATTTAGGGAATTTAATTTGTCGCTTGGATCGTGAGCAGGTTGCGCAACATGACGCACTAAAAATGTTGAATGTGACTACTATCGCTTTTCTCGATGCCTATGTAAAAGAGTTGCCCGCAGCCAAGGAGTTTATAGTGAGTGATAGTCTGGCAGTTGTTAGCGATGGCTTTTCGGTTATAGAGCGACGCTAAACTTTAGTGATGGCTATTTAATTCGGGGTCAACTCCCAAAAAAAAAGGCCACATGATTATGTGGCCTTTTTTTTTGGTGACAATGAAAAAACTATTTAGCGTCAAAGGTAATATTCATCTCTTTCATTGCATTCACAAAATAGGATTTCACGTATTTAGGTTCGCTAGCAAATTTTGGGTTGCGCAAGCGGGGAATAACTTCTTCCATAATGCAGCGTAATTCCAGGCGGGCCAAGTGAGAGCCAATGCAAAAATGCTGCCCAATACCAAAGGAGCGTAGGTCTTTCGCCAGGCTAGGCATTCTTTCTGCGCGGCGCACATCAAACGTCATGGCATCCTCACCAAATACGGTTTCGTCGTGATTGGCGGCGTGATAGTGTAAAACAATTTTATCGCCTTTTTTGATTTGCTGGCCGGCTAGCTCTACATCTTCCATCGCAGTGCGGCGCATTTGAATAAAAGCCGTGTTATAACGCAGCATTTCTTCACAGGCGTCCGAAATTTTATCAGGGTTTTCTACCAGATATTGCAGCTGCTCAGGATGTTCCATTAACAAACGCATGCCTTGTGCTGTCACCGTGCGCGTACTTTCATTACCGCCAACGAGAATCAACACAAACATCCAGCCAAACTCTTCTTCGCTAATATGCTGACCGTCAATTTCACCATCTAATAATGCACCGGTGATGTTGTTCATGGGGACTTCTTTGTGCTTGGCAGCCAGACCCATGGCATAACCGATAACTTCAGCTGCAGCTAGCTGGCCCTCCAGTTCCGAGGTCGACATATCAGGATCATCAGCAAAAATCATCGTGTTAGTCCAATCAAAAAACTTTTTCCGATCATCCAGATCAACACCCATTAAATCGAGAATGGCGAGCAATGGTAGTTCTCCAGCGACTTCTTCGACAAATTCGCAGCGGCCTTTTTTAACCACGGCATCAACAATACTTTTAGCGTGTTTTCTGAACAGCGGCTCGTAAGAGTCGACAGTTTTGGGAGTGAATGCATTACGGACTATGCGGCGTACTTTTTGGTGGGTCGGCGGGTCCATATTGATAATGGTTTTATGGTGAATACCTTCTACCATTTCCTGTTCGAATTCCATTGGGAATGCAGAGCGCGCTGCAGAAGAAAAGAGGGCTGGGTTCTTGGAGACAAAATCCATCTCGGCTATTTTGGTGACTGCCCAGTAAGGGACACCGGTAATCGGGTCTTCCATTTTAATAACCGCACCATGATCTCGCATTGCTTTAAGTTCTTGGTAAGGCATGCCGTTGGCATAAGTGTTAGGGTCTACCAGATTGGAAAATGGACACTGGCTCATAGTGATGGCTCCGCGAAACTAGGCTTGTAAAGGGTTAACGGCATTGAGTCTACTGAATTGCCGTTAAAACACCAGCAATAGGGGGGCAGGTTAACGTAACGTAATTTCTTCGTGCCTCTTCCCTCGCGGGTGTAAATGTTTCTACAATGGGGGATGCAAATAAAAATTCTAGTTTTAACCCTAGCGCTATTCGCGGTGTCTGGCCATTTGTGGGCGGAGTGCCAATTTAATCAGCTGTGTGAGCAGCGCATATTAAAGTCGGAAAACAGTGATAGGGTAGAGCTTCCTATTAAGTCCGAGCAGCCGGCTTCCTTGTGGATAGATTCCAGTCATAGTTATGTGTCCAACTCCGCCGATAATTTAGCCACATGGATTGATCGGTTTTTTGGCGATGCCAGTGAAGAGGAGGAAGCTGCCTACTCATCTCTACGTTTGACCGTGGAAGAGGAGTGGGAAGAGTACGAGGGCAATAGCGGTGCTGTTCGCCTGCGAGGGAAGGTTCACTTGCCTCAGCTTAATGAGCGCTTAAGCTTGGTTTTTGCCGATGAAAAGTCTGAAGACGGCAGTGAAGTCGAGCGAATTGGGCTGCAGGATAATAAGGAAAACACCAGCTTGGCCTTGCAGTATGATGCGCTGGAAAAAACCAATTCGCGGTTGGATTTCCGTCTCAGTATGCGCTCATCATTGAAAGCCAGGGTGTACGCACGTTATCGCTATGATGTGCCCGTCGCACCGGACTCCCCTTATCGTCATCGTTTTATCGAAAAGTTGTACTTTATCGATGGCGAAGGTTTTGGTCTCGATAGTCGCTATCAATTGGACCGAGTAATTACTGATACGCGATTATTGAGTTGGTCAAATCGGGCAGAATTTGCCGAAGAAACCGATGGCGTTGAGTGGTCAAGCACTACGACGATTTCACAGCGGTTGGAGCAGCAGGCTGCTATTTCCAGTTTTGTCTGGATCAGCGGAGAAACCCGACCTGAAAATTTAACCAAAAGTTATGGCCTTGGGGTGCGCTACCGTAGTAGCTTTTTCCGATCCTGGTTATTTTATGAAATTGAGCCAGCGTATGGGTGGCTTCGTGACGATATAGAAGCTAACCGGAAGGGGACAGCGTTGTTTTCCATCCGGTTAGAAATTTTACTTGATGACCTTTAGGGTTTGCAGCATCAGTGTTCCGCCAACAGCGAGCCAAAGCCGCGAATACGGTCGGGAATACCATTGCTGCGCAGCGCATGCCAGAACGTGAGGGCGTTGATAGCAAGCACAGGTTTTCCTAGTTCTTGCTCTAACTGGGCGGCCAGTTCGACAAAGTGCAAATTGGTACCTGCCTGCAATATCAAATCGACATCGTCGCCATCAACTTCTTTGACCAGTTCCCGGGTTCGTTGCGACGTTTCGTGAGCGATCTCTTCCGGGCCAGGCGAGCAGTGGCCTTTGATGCGCACTACTTCATAGCCGATATCTCCCAGAAACTTCACTACCATGCTGTCGCCGACCGGCATATAGGGGCTGATACAGGCAATCTTTTTCACTCCGGGATAGCAGGCCAATGCATCCTGAATGGCTTGCGCGCCGAAGGTAATGCCGCAGCCGCCTTCAGCCTGAGCAATATCGTTATAGCGTTTGAATTCTTTATCCGAGCGCTCCTTACCGTCCCAGAAGGTTTCTGCTGAATAACCAAAAATAACGTGGTCAGGGCGCAGGCTCATGGCATGGCGTAAACCCTCTTCGGTGGCGCTACCAATGGCTTTAACCATGGCGACAAAACCTTCCTCATCGGTTACTTTCATCGATGGTATATTGCAGGGGCGAGTGGCTAGTACCACGCCGGTTGGCTTCATCATATGGTATTCAGTTTCCACTGCGGTATTAGTGGAAGGAACCAGAACCGCAAATTTCTTGCGGTAGCCGTAGTAATCGGTGCCGTATTCAAATGACATGGCCTTAAACTCCTATCGATGGTATCGAGTGTTGGGAAATATCTGCTTGCGCAATTGTTGAAGCAGGATATTATAAAGTTATAACAATAGTATTAATGCTAACTATACCAGACCTTTTTACAGGCGCAATGGGCGTAATAGCCGGAGCAGCTATATTGTAAGTTTGGTTGATATGGAGCTTGTATATATGACAATAGCAGCAGATCAAAAAGTCGCTTTAGTGACCGGGGCTAACCGTGGAATTGGTTATGAAACGGCCCGATTGCTAGCTAAGCAGGGTATTCATGTGCTGGCTACGGCCCGTGATGCCCAGAAAGGGCAATTATTGCTAGAACGTTTGGACGGGGAGGATCTCAGTATTAGCACCTTTCCATACGAGGCGAGTGATCCCGCTTCGGCGCAAGCGCTGTTCAAGTATGTGCAAAAGACCTACGGTAGGCTGGATATTTTGGTCAACAATGCCGGTATTGCCCCGGACCAGTGGCAATCAGGTTTTCAGCTAAGCACCGATGTATTTAAGCAGGTGATGGAGATTAATGTGTATGCCCCCTTGCAGCTGATCCAGTTGTTTATGCCTTTGATGAAGCAGCAGGGCTATGGGCGTATTGTTAATTTATCTACGGAGCTGGCTTCTCTGACTAATTCTGAAATGGGTTCAACGCTGGCTTATCGCACTTCCAAAGGGGCTCTCAATACCCTGACTAAATTGCTGGCACTGGAGCTAAAAGAATACCCTGATATTAAAATCAACGCGGCGGCCCCCGGCTGGTGCAAAACAGCCTTGGGGGGCGACGATGCACCGCGCAGTGCTGAAGAGGGCGCAGATACAGTGGTGTGGTTAGCTACTCTGGATGACAATGGTCCTAGCGGTGGTTTCTACCGGGACCGGGCGATTTACCCCTGGTAGCGGCGGGGTTTATTTCAGCCATAAAAAAACGCCCATAAAGGGCGTTTAAAAATATACTGCTGGGCTGAGACCGAGATGATGTACTGCATTTGATGGCTAAATAATAGTCATTAATTGCTGCTCACGGTATGGGTAATTACCGCGACCATTGTAAGGATATATACCTAAACTGGCGTGATTCGGATCACATATTTAATAAGCTTGCCGTTTTGGAGTCTTTAGCGGCGAGGGTTTAGCAAAATGGCAGCCATAAAAAAGCACCCAAAGAGGGTGCTAAAAGGGATAAAACATGAGACTTGGATGGAACTGATACTGCTACTTTTTGCTACAACTATCGTTCATAACTACAACAAAAAGCGTTAACCGGTACTGCTAGTTTCATAACCACGTTGGTAGCGGTGGTTAACTGCCGATGGTTGAATAATAGGACAGCTACCAGCGGTAAAAAATCCGTAAATACCGATAATGGCGGCGGAATATACCTATTGGCAGTCGTATTATTTTTTAATGATTTAATAAAATTCTTTATTTTTCAATGTCTTGCTGGGTTTCTGTGGCGCGGTTGTGGATTCTGGTTTGTCGTCTGCTCCGTGTTAGGTTTGTGCGTCAGGTCGCATTTTTCATGGGTTATTGCTGATCTATCTGACTGCCTAAGCGGATTAAACCCCGGAGAATAATTCCTGCACCAGAAACTCTGCTTGCTGACTTGCCAGTTTAGTGTCGTCGGCATTGGCTATCACTAGCGCGGCTTCGGCAAAGGCGGCCATCATCATTCTACTTAACAGCTGTTGTCGGTAATGATTGGGGGCATTATCCCGGCTAAATAGCTGTTGTGCTTTTCGCGTAACAGCACTGTCTTGCCAGCGGTCACGGCCTAAAACATTGGGGCTGTCAAGTAATACAATGCGGCGGAAGCGCTCGTCCTCACACAATTTTAGAAACGCCCGCCAGTTGGCCATGACATCTTTGCTGTGTTCATGACGATAAACCTCCTCAAGAATACGCTGCTCCATGCATTCATTAACCGCGGCAAAAAGTGCTTTTTTATTGCCGAAGTAATGGTAGATAGGGCGGGTAGTGAGGCCGCAATCATTGGCGATATCTTCCAGTGACGTACTGTGATAACCCTGATCGCCAAATAAACGGCAGGCGCTGTCGAGCACTTGCTGAAAGGTTTCTGTGCGCCGTTCGGCTTGGCTGCGGCGCTGCTTGGCGGGTTTAGCTGACATGCTTGTAATGTTCCGCTGGTTGACTTATGCAATCTTATTGCATAACTTGCGCAATGTCATTACATAAGTTGTAAGTCATTAGTCGGATGAAGAGACGGATATGAGCGAATATTTAAAGAAGGCATTGAGCCCGGCAACATTGGGTGGAAAACTGGGATTGCGTAACCGTTTAATAAAGGCTGGAACCTTTGAAGGCAAAACGCCTGATGGTATACCTGGTCAGACGCTGCGTGATTTTCACATGGGGATCGCGCAAGGGGGGATCGGTATGACCACAATCGGGTATTGTGCAACGGAATCCGATGGCCGCGTCAATGACCAGATGATGTATATGCACGACGCCATTCGTTCGCCATTAACGAATATGATCCACGATCTGCATAGCACTGGCGCTAAGGTGTCAGGACAAATGGGCCACTGCGGTAACTTCACCAAAAATAAACATTTAACGCGTTTGAAAAGACCGCTGGGGCCATCAAGGCAATTCAATATGTTAGGCGCGCCCTCAGGGATACCGTTTGCCGGTGCGATGTCAATACGTGATATCGATGACATGGTACAAACCTATTACGATGCTGCCATTTTTATGAAAGCGGTAGGGTTTGATGCGGTAGAAATTCATTGCGGTCACGGCTACGGCATCAGCCAGTTTATCAGCCCTAAAACCAATAAACGTACTGATGACTATGGTGGAAATACTCATAACCGGTGTCGTTTGGCGGTGCGAGTAGTGGAAGCAGTACGTAAAGCCGTAGGTGATGATTTTCCGATACTAGCCAAGATGGGGTTAACCGATGGTGTACGCGATGGCTTGCACGAAGAAGAAGCTATTGAGGTCGCAAAATATTTGGATAAGGCCGGCTGCGATGCATTAATCACCAGCGGTGGAACCTCCAGTATGAATGTAATGAAAATGTTTCGCGGCCCCAGTATTCATCATGGCATGATCGAGCAGGAAAAAAATATCCTGATGAAAGCGGGCCTGAAAATAATGGGCCCCAAAATGTTTCGCAATTACCCCTATGAAGAATTATATTTTCGCGAGGCGGCCAATCGGGTCAATGATGCCATTGATGCACAATTGGTTTATATCGGTGGCTGTTCAACCATGGAAAGTCTGGAGCAGGTGATGCGCGATGGTATTGATTTTGTGCAGCTGGGTCGTCCGTTGTTGGCTGATCCCGCATATGCTAATAATGCCACCGCAGCACTGGCTGCCAATAAGAAATACAGTAGCGGTTGTACTCACTGTAATCGCTGTGTGTCGTTGATTGATGCGCCTGGTGGTATACGTTGTCCTGAATTGCACGGTTAATTTTAAGGCTAAGCCATGTGTTTATTATTCATAATGCAAGGCTTGTGCAGGTTCCATTTTTATCATTTTTCTAGCGGGCAGATAGCAGGCAATTAATACTAGAGCTGTCATTAGCAAAGAAATGAACACAGTGATACCCACAATAGCATTCAGTAAGTTTGGAAATTCTGAGGTTAACAAATTGCTCGCAATCAGTGCGCCGCCGCCACCTAGAATGGCGCCGATAAGTAAATAAGCCATACCTTGCTTGAGAAAGAGATTAACCGTATTGCTGTCACTAAAGCCTAAAGCTCGACGTATCCCCATTTCATGAGTCCGCAGTAACACGGTGCGTGATACAACACCGTAAATGCCTGTGCCTGCCAGAATCAACGCGATTAAAGCAATGATGACAAAAAGTTCGCTCAGAGTTTGCAATATTTTTGTGTTTAAAAATAACGCTTCTTCCATGGGGCGAAGTCGCTTGATAGGTGTGTCCCGGTCAACTTGTGAGACCGATTTTTTAATAATGCGCTCAAAGTCATCTGGTTTATCGTTAAATTTTATTACGACGTGAGCCCAGCGCGGAGTCTGCTGGGAAATAGGTCGATAGAGCGAAGAGAGACCTTTGAAGTGACTGTATGCCTGGCCTTGGTCAATATGTTCGACCACGCCAATAATGGTGATCCATTCACTGTCCAGTTCGTCTTTCTTTTGCTCGGGATTAAGTTGAATACGTTTACCAATACCGGATTCGCCGGGCCACATTTTGTCGACGAAACCTTTTTCGGTAATACCAACCGGTAGCGAGTTTTCGCTGTCCTCGTGACTAAAATGGCGACCTTCAATGACATCGACATCCATAGTATTAAAAATATTCCTGGTCAATGGGGATCATAATAAGATTTGGGTAATGGTTATTCGATTGTAGGTCCCTGTCTTCAACATTATAGGGTGAACGCCAATAACCCATACCCGGTAGTGCGTTAGTAAAGCTAGCGGCTTCAATCGCTGGGTTCTGAACAAGCGTGGTGCGCAGATCAGTAAAAAATTGTACGCGGTCTGTATCTTCCGGATATGCGTCTTCACGAATATTTACAAAGCCGGAAATGTAGTTGTTGGTATCAACGCCGTAATCGATTTGATTGGCAAAGTGTACTGAGCTGACAAACGCGCCACTTAATACCAATAAAAAGAACGAGCATACAACTTCTACCGCCACTAAGCCTTTGGCTACTTTGCTATTACCTTTGCCAGTTACTCCTTTACCACCGCCACTCAAAGCTGAGTTAATATCCAGTTGCGATGCGCGCCACGCGGGTATGCCGCCTGCTAATAGCCAGACTAAAAGTGTCGCTGCAATTGTAAGGAGAAAAATATCCGGGCCAATATCGAAAGACATCCAAAAAGGAAGAAATGATGAGCCGACAACAATTTCAGTTTGGTAGCGGACATAATCGGCGCCGAAACTTCCTAACCATAAACCTATGACGCCACCGACGAAACAAATAATAAATGACTCCATTAATACTTGTTGAATAATTCGCTGGCGTGAGCCTCCGAGTGCACTACGGATAACTAATTCCTGGGTGCGTTCATTGGCGCGTACCAGTAATAAGTTACCGACATTAAGGCAGGCCAGCAGCAGAATAATTCCCGCTGCTGTCAGCATCACAATATTCATAGTTCCCCAGTCATTGGCTGAAGCGGCATAGATATACGGTTGAGTTCTTGCGCTAAGGTGACCGTATTCATCAGGGTATTCGTTAGCGAGTTGAGCAATTAGGGCTTTCAGTTCGCTGTCAGCTTGCTCGACACTAGTCCCTTTTTTTAGAATACCTATAATCGTCAGGCGAAAACTATTATTGCTTGGGTCAGCATTGCTTGGCAGTTGCAGAGGTGTCCAGATATGGTGATCAGTGGGGAAGCCAAAATTCTGCGGCATCACGCCTACGATGGTTCGAGCTTGTCCATCAATTCGTGACAAATGACCAATAATATCTTTCCTGCCGGCATAATAGTTTTGCCATTGTTCATAGCCTATCAGCGCTACTGGAGCAGCACCTATTTCGGCATCACTGGCAACTAAATTGCGCCCGAGTAATGGAATGGCTTGTGTGGCTTGTAATAAGTTAGGTGTGATTGATGCGCCAGCCTCAGCCTCAGCGATCCCGTCGTCACTAGTAGTGATAGTACGGTGAATATTAGCCGCTCCTAATAATTGATAGCTTTGTAGTCGTTGTTGAAATGTTTGGTAAATAAAGGCATTTATTCTATCGCCACGTAGAATCCGGTAAGTTTCTTTATCCTGTAACATCAGTGCTACATAACGATCGCCATGGGGTATCGGTAACGGTTTAATACCCTGGTTGCCGACCACCACGTAAATTGTCAGTGCTAGACTAATAGCCAATGCGATAACCGTAATACAAAGCGCAGTGAAAGCTGGTGACCGCATTAGCAGACGCAGGGTGTAACGCAAATCAAATAGCAGTGTGCTCATTACGCGACCTCAGCTTTGTCGGCATTACTAAGTGTGTTGTCGCTAATAATTTTTCCATCCAATAATACAATTTGCCGCTGCGCTTGTTCTGCTGAGCGCGGGTCATGAGTAACCATGCAAATAGTACTGCCCTGTTGATGTAAGGTATCTAACAGCGCCATCACCATGGCGGCGTTGGTAGAGTCGAGATTACCGGTGGGTTCATCGGCGAGTAACACTTTGGGTTGGCCAGCTAATGCTCTGGCAATGGCGACTCGCTGTTGTTGGCCGCCCGATAATTGTGCCGGGAAGTGTTTGATCCGGTGTGACATGTCTACTTTTTCGAGAGCGTCTTCGACCCGTTGCTTACGCTGCTGTTTGCTTAAGTCTTTACGGTAGGTAAGCGGCAGCTCGACATTTTCATAGACATTCATGTCGCCAATCAAATTGAACGCTTGAAAGATAAAGCCAATTTCCCGGTTACGGATAGCTGCTCGGCGATTGGCGTTGAGGTCGGAAACGTCTTCGCCATTAAGAAAGTAGTGACCTTCAGTTGGTGTGTCCAATAAGCCTAAAACAGAGAGTAGGGTAGATTTTCCACAGCCTGATGCGCCACTAATAGAAACATACTCGCCCTGATTTATAGTGATATCAATATCATTCAGCGCCCAGGTTTCTAATTCTTCAGTGTAAAAAACTTTGTTGATGCCACGTAGTTTAATTAATTCAGGCTGATCCATGTGTTACCTCACTTATTGTATAGTTTGTGATTACTAAGCCAAAGAGCTTGGTTTATTATTGTTATTTATGTTGGGTGAATAGGCTTAATTAATCAGAATTTTTTCGTGCTGTTGCCAATCGCTACTGTCAGATAAAATTATTTCGTCCCCCGCTTTTAGCCCGCTAATGATTTGGATATTATTCATAGAGGCTTGTCCGGTTTGAATAAACAATCGCTGGGCATAATCGCCTTCAATTTTATAAACACTGATTTGGCTATCTGTTTTGCTGTAACTTGGTTTACCGACATATAAAATATTGCGCAGTATAGCGGTGGTGATGATGCCTTCAACTTGCAACTCCGGGCGAGCCCCTTTGGGTAGCTCGCCGTTAAGCGTGACGTCGATAATTACGGAGCCTTGAGTTACGGCAGGGTCTATGCGGCTAACATGTCCTGTTGTTGTGCCGTTGCGTGTATCTATGATGACATCCTGGCCAAGCACAATGTTAGTCGCCTGACGGGCTAATATTTTTAACTCTGCATATAGTTGGTCTTGTTGAGCTACTTTAGCGATTTCGTTGCCCGGTAATAGTCGTTGCCCAATTTCTAGATTCATTGATTGTAAAACGCCGCTTATGCTGGCGGTTATTGCTAATGCCGATACTTTATCGTTGCTGCGGTCGAGTGCTTTGCTGAGTTGCTTGATGTAGGCATCTTTGGCCGCGAGTTGCGCGGCGGTATTGGTTTGGCTTTTTTGCAGGCGCTCTTGTTCGATACTGTAACGCGCCAGTAACTGTTTAACTTCAAGTTGGGTACGTTGATAGTCTATATCAGCAATAATATTAGACTTTTTTCGTAATTGCGTTTCAGCGTCTAATTTTAGTT
This sequence comes from Oceanicoccus sp. KOV_DT_Chl, assembly GCF_900120175.1. NCBI lineage: Bacteria > Pseudomonadati > Pseudomonadota > Gammaproteobacteria > Cellvibrionales > Spongiibacteraceae > Oceanicoccus > Oceanicoccus sp. KOV_DT_Chl. Next base: position 771,298 of record NZ_FQLF01000002.1, on the reverse strand, counting down.
TGGCGCTTTCATAGGCAAATTTCGCTTGCAGGCTGATGGATTTTTGATTGAGTAATTGATTCTCCAGATCCACTGAATAGGAAAGTTTTTCTGCTTTGGCGCCTTCGAGAGCGGATAATGCTTCTTCGGCAGCGGTCACCAAGGCAGGGTTGTTTAACTCTATTAATAATTCACCGGCGGCAACGATGTCGCCAGCACGTTTATGGATGGCAGCAACGCGACCTTCTACTCTGGAGGCTATCCATTCAATATCTTTGGGTAGTAGCACGCCATTACCGTTCACCTGAATGGTGAGATCGCCTTGTTGTACAGTATCGGTTTGTAGATCGTCACGATCAATACGAGGGCTGCCAAAATCGAGCATGATTAAACTGACCACAATGGCAATGATGACTACGCTACTGATAATAACGAGAGGGGACAGTTTTCCATTGAGGGGTTGTTGCCGGGCACGATCCATATGATATCCGTCATTTATTATTAGGTTCTGGCTTAATTATGGCAGTTTTATCGCTAATGTAATCCCTTCTATCAGGCTTTTTCTATTGAATTTCGAAAATTCGTCAGTTCATTGTGACTATCTTGGTACATAATAGTCAGTATATGAGAGGGTTTGCGAGGGTATTTCGAGTGGAAATTAGCACTTAAGTTCCAAGCTCGTGATGATGCGTGCTAATTTTCGCATATTGATCAGACTGCGCTGTTGGTCTTCATCACTGGCCGCAATACAGCAATCGCTAATAATAGTAACGGCAAAATCACGATCGTGGGCTTCGCGAGCGGTGGACTCCACCACCATATCGGTAGCGACGCCGGCTAGATAGAGTTCGGTAACACCGAGAGTATTAAGGGTTAGTTCCAGTGCGGTAGCGTGAAAGGCGCCGACCCGGTGTTTGGTGATAATCAGCTCGTCGCCCTGCGGTGCTACTTCTGCAAAAAATTCACCGCCCCAACCGTTAAGGTTAAACGCTTCAAATTCATGGGCTTTTCCCATCAGAGGAGAGCCTTTAGGTTGTTGCGCGTAGCCGGGATAAAAACCAACGCGGACATGCAATACCGGCAAGCCGGCGGCGCGAAATTGTTGCTGTGCTCTTTTCAAGTGGTTAGTGCTTTCGTATTTGGCATTGTAGGCAGCGTAACCTTTTGCAGACACTTTTCCATCGGGGTGAACAATATCATTTTCAAAATCGAGGCAGAGTAGCGCTTTCATGGAGTTATTAAGTCCTCATCAATAGGGGGATGGTTATTGGGTAAATGTTTTATCCAGTGGCCAGATTTAAAGCGCCAAATGAATAGAATATTTTTTACCACGTAGTCGCCGATAACGGCACCATAAATCCACACAACGGAAAATTCCAGCCACATAAAAATTATTGCCAGACCAAATCGAATAATAATTAAGCCCGCAATGGCAGCGTACAAAGGAAAGCGAGTGTCACCAGCGCCGCGAAGCGCACCACCTAAAGCCATGTCGATGGCGATAAAAGGTTGCGCCAGACAGAACACATAAATGAATAAAACCGTGTAGCCGGCGACTTCTTCATCGTGTACCAACCAATGTGCTAAAGGCGATGCAAAGCTGGCCATGATCAGTGAGAGCACCACCAAAATAATGATGGACTGCCACATTGCGCGCCAGCCTGCAGCCTTGGCACCCTCGATATTATTGGCCCCTAACTGCTGGCCTACCAGAATTGAGCCGGCAATCGAAAAGCCAAAACCAATCACCATGGAGAGTGATAATAATGTTACGCCGGTGCCATAGGCCGCATAAGCAGCGGTGCCATAATGGCCAACGACCCAGAGGAAACCGATAAAGCCAATTTGCATAACCCCTTGTTCCATGGCGGCGGGGTAGCCCAGTTTCCATAATTGTTGCATTTGCAATTTACGTTGGGCCGAATTTATATGGGTGGGTTTTAGTGGCAGCCGTTGTTGCTGCCAATACCAAAAAGCCACTAGTACCCCCAATAAGTTGCCTAAGCCGCTGCCGATTGCCGTGCCGGTTACACCATAGGCGGGCATGCCCAGTCCGCCATAAGTCAGCCAATAGCCCAGCAACACGATGAGCAGGTTTATAAGGGCAGCAAAAATCATCGGGCTGCGGGCATCTCCGGCAGCTCTCAGGCCTGCAGCAAGAATAATGTAAGCAGCGATAGGGGTGTAAAACAGTGAGAACCATCGTACGTAATCCACTGCGACGGTATAGGCTGAGTGACTGAGTCCAAGTAAAGAGACCAGAGCCGGTGCTGATAACAACATCAGCGCCGTCATGCTGATGCCGATAAGTAAGCTAATTAGCAGCGAGGTACTTAGTAGCGAGGCCGCAGCGTGTTTATTGTTTGCCCCCCAGGAGCGACTGATCAGTGCAAGAGTACCTGCAGACAGTCCAATCATTACGGCGTTAAAAATATTATAGAGTCGCGCCCCGGTAGTGACGGCAGCCAGTGCATCCGCTCCAAGCGGCGCCACAATTTTTATGGTCGCTAAATTAGCCAGTGTCACCATAAAAAACACTGCACTAGAGGGCGCGGCTAGTGCCCATACTTCTCGCCAGCTACCCTGCTTATGTGTCAATGGTTTGATCAATGCTCAGCTCAGTGATTGATGTTATTGGCGGTACAGGTGATTTGGACTAAAGATAGTCACTAATGTTCAGTTTGGTAAAAAAAAGGCGAGGCACCTACTGGGTGCCTCGCCTTTTTTTAGAGGCGTTAAATTAATAACGTTTGGTATCTTCCATTTGTTGCTCACCCATGCGGGTCATTAACATGTCATGGACTTTATCTTCACCAAATACATTGACTGCCAGTTTGTTCATTGGATCGCGTTCGTAACCCAGTCTGCGGACAGTGTAATCAAATTTTTGTAATTCGACTCGCTGATCTTCAGGGACGGTTTCGGCGTTATCTAACCAGCCTAGCCAGTGATCCAGCATTTTATAGGCGTACTCTTCAACGATGGAAATATTTTCATCATTTAATTCTGCCGTTAAGCTCTGGGTTGATGGGTTGGTAAGCGTTCGCATATAAGTGCCGTGACTCACATTCCATTGGAAGTTGGTATTGCCTCGTAGCGCTAAATACTCTTCATTGATTGGACCGTAGTATTTATCCAGATAATCCATATCCGTCATAATGTTGCGGCGCGGCGTGAAATCAAAATAGAAAAATAATTTCGGCACGGTACCGAATACCATAATCCAGTGCGGTACGTCGGTTTCCTGCCCTAGAAAGGCGGTCGCATTCATGTCCAGAATGGAGGCCTTGCGATTGCCTAACCAGGAATTCACCAGCCAGTCGCAGCCTTCGCCAGTCCAGGCTTGCATAGAGCCTTCGAATTCACCATTCGGAGATTGATAGTATTCCTTGCCAGCACAGCTTGGGTGTAATTCCATGCTGGGAAAACGTTCGGCAATTTTGTTTTTGATATCAGTGAGGATGCTGTAACAGCGCTCCCAGTATTTGCTGACATCAACATCAGGGTTTTCGGCTAAAAAGTCGTGTATCGATTTTGTATCAGAGGCCATGTTGTGCTCCGGTATATGTTTAAATTTTCTGATTAAATTTTAAAGGCTAAATTGCAGGCTAATTGGAGGAGGAATACCTCGGCATATTTTAGCAACAGGTTTGCTCATAATCCGTACTCTTCAAATTTGTCTTGTTGTTTGCTGAAGCGCGAAAACATCATGCGCATACCGATTTTGCTGCCACTCAGCCAGGCGATTTCTTTGCCAGGTTTATTGAAAGCAAGGATGCCGTCGACTAAAAATGGGGCTACAGTTTCAACTTTGTCAGCAAGAATGTTCATGATTTTTCGCTGTTTTTGAAAGTTTTCTAAATCTTGCTGAGCTTCACGAATAACCGCTTCGGTGATAACAATGCCGGGGCGGATACCACCGATAATTACGTTGCTATCTTTAAACTCTTTCACCATGGCATTGGTTAAATAGTTCAAGCCCCGTTTGGTAGTGCCGTAAATACCCATACCCGGAAAATACTGTCCGTCTGAGCCGCCACCGAGCATGTTGAAAATTTTGCCGCCTTTCGAGCCCTGTTGAAGCATGCCTGAGCCGGCAACCTGGCAGCCATTAATAGTGCCAAGTACATTGGTTTTTACCATCGCTTGCACATCATCGTTGGAATAGTCGATAATTTTTTCAGTGGTGCAGGCGAGTCCTGCATTATTAATCCAGATGTCAACGCTACCGAATGTCTTGGTGGCAATGTCCCATAAAGCTTGCACTTGTTCTTTTTCAGCGACATCACAGGGTAGGCCAATAATCGTACCAGGCAGCTTAGTAATACGAGTAATAGCATCGTCCACACTTTGTTGGCTGCGACCAGCAATAACAACATTGTGTCCGCGCAGGGCGAACTCACGGGCTAGGCCAAAGCCTATGCCTTTACTGCTTCCTGTTATTACTACGTTGCTCATATCACCTGCCTATTCATATGTCGATTATCTGCCAATGCACGCAGAATTATTTTGCACGCTCTACTACGGCGGCATTGGGGTCGCTATGTTTGACGCTATAACCGGTATCATAAAATTTTTGTGCGGATATTTTACGATTGGGTGCTTTGATTTGGTTGATGAACTCCAGACGCTCAAGACCTTCTTCATCACATATCGCATCAAATACCTGTTTGTTGGTGTAGGGTACGTTGCCATTGTCACAGACGTTATAAAGGCCGCTGAGTTTGTTTGTTAGGGCGTGATAGATAGATTCAACGACATCTTCAAAATGAATGGCATATAAAGGTGCGTCTGGGCCAAATATGGTTTTGCCAGCAAAAAATTTGTGGCTCATCGCGACCCGTTCCGGGAAGGTCATATCTCCAGGGGCGCCGTACATATCGGGGTAGCGCAGCGCGCAACCACCAGGCTTGGCCAGCACTTCTTGCTCGGCAGCCTGGTAATATTTTGACGATGGTTCTTCGTGGTTGGATGTTGGGGTGAGTTCAGTAATCGCATCGCTGCCATCACCACCATCACCGTACGTAGAAAAAGAAGAGCAGAAATATATATTGTCACAGGCAGCCGCTGCACTGGCACAACTTTTAACCAGTACCTCGTGGTAATGCACGTGGCGCTCTTCAATAGTTCGAGTGTTTTTTACATTAGGGGCAACGGTTACTACGATGGCGTCGCACCCTTTTGCCGCGGCGATCACTTTGTCGGTATCGGCGCCCGTCAATACGGCAACTTCATCGGCAACTTGTTTAAGATCTTCAACTTTAGCAGGAGTTGTCGTGGTGCCTACTACACTGTGGCCGGCACTGCGTAGTCTGCTGGCTAAGGCTTTGCCAACGTGGCCCATGCCTAAAATTAATACTTTCATGATATCTCCAGTTAGTGGTTGGCCGTTATTCAGCCAGTCGCTGTTATAAAGGATTGGTTCGCAGTACTTTCAACAGTACACGATATAAATTATCGCGACGGTAGTTAAAGCGAAATTCTGTTTCTTTTAGGTGTAAATAAAAAGTATGTTTGTGAATGCCGTTAAATTGCACCAAGCGGCGTTTAGCGAAACTCCAAAACGAGTCAACGCTATTCATGGTATTTATAATTTCGCCGGTGACAGCATGGGTGGTGTTCATTCGATATAGTCGGGTCTGGTTGACATCAACTAAGCCGTCATAAGCTTTCCAGCTTTCATGATTCACCAACTCCGTCAAATTAGGGCCGCTGCGGTTGCTGCGATGCAGCAGTGCGCGAATTGGCATGGGCGCGTATTCGGTATAGATCTGGTCACCACGCCGGTAAACACCAAAGGCGAGGTACTTATTCAGCGGGTCAGTCGGGGACTGGCTGTTGTGGGCAACAATATTATTGCCGCGACTTTCGTCATCACTGGGGAATGGGGATTCTTGTTCACACAATTCCGTGACCCGACCACGAATTTTTAAAAAGATGCTGTTAATAGAGCGCACACTGATCGCGGTCAATTGAGCCGTTTCAGTGGCAGTCAGATCCATGGCAAAGCAGCGTAAAATCTGCCGAAATTTGGCTTCAGAAACGCGGGAGTGCTTGTAATATCGATTTTTAGTATCGGGCATGGTTTAAGTTTTAGGCTTCTTAAAGTGATATAAACTACGGTTAAAGGTTTTAATTGTTATATAGAAATATCATTAAGCTATTTAATAAGACCTAAAATACTATCATTATATCATTTGAGTCAATAGACCTTAGGACGACAATTCATGTTTTTTTAGTGGTTTCTTAGTTATTTATGTAATTAAACCGTTGAATATTAAGTTATTTCCACCCAATAAAGCCAAAGTGTAAAGCATTGAAAAGATAACCGGTGGTTGCTGATTTTATTCAATTAATGGCAGCAATAACTAGTGGGCATTGCATTTAGCGTAGTAAAGCCGTTCTTTAATAAAGTCACAATCGTGCCGGCGTGATGATTGTGGTACCTTTGCCGGTTAAGTATTTAAGTCTGCAAAATCAATCAATTGAGGCAAATTATGAAAGTGGGTATCCGGTCAGTGACGGTAGTGTTTGTTATCGCGAGCTGGCTAGTGATGGCGGCGGAGGCTGTTGCGCAAAGCCTTTACAGCGATGCTGCCAACTACGCCAGAACCAGTGAGAATGCTGCCGGTGCCGTGGCTACTGTACATCCGTTGGCGACTCAGGCCGGCCTCAATATGCTTGAAAAAGGGGTAATGCCCTCGATGCTGCAGTAGCGGCAGCGCTTATGCTGGGCGTGGTTGATGGTCATAATTCCGGTATTGGCGGCGGTAATTTTGCATTGATTCGTTATGCGGATGGTCGTGTGCAGGCATTGGATGGCAGAGAGATGGCGCCCGCTGCAGCGTATCGTGATATGTATGTCCGCGATGGCAAGGCCAATAGTGATTTGAGTCAGACCGGAGCGTTGGCTATCGGTGTTCCAGGTTCACTGGCAGTCTATGACTATATGTTATCGCAGGGTGGAAAGTTCACTCTGAAAGAGTGTTTGCTACCGGCCGCGGATGTCGCAGAACAAGGTTTTGCCCTTAGTCACGTTTCCAATGCGCGGATTAAATCGACACAAAAAAAACTGCAGTTATTTCCGGCTAGTGCTGCTGTCTATCTGGATGCCAAAGGTGAGCCTTGGCCGGCGGGGCATCAGTTTATACAAACGGATTTAGCTAAAACGTATCGACAAATAGCTGAGCACGGCGTTGATTATTTTTATCGGGGTGGTTTCGCTAGAGAAGTCGATCTATGGATGAAGGCCAATGGTGGTATTGTCCGCTATGAAGATTTTAGTGGCTATCAAATGCTGCAGCGTGAACCCATCAAAAGTCAGTATCGCGGGCATACTATATATGGCTTTCCGCCTCCAAGTTCTGGTGGTGTTCATGTCGCACAAATTCTAAATATTCTAGAGCAATTCGACGTTAGTCAATTATCAGAAGCTGATCGTTACCATCTGCTAGCAGAGGCGATGAAATTGGCCTTTGCTGATCGGGCACATTTTTTGGGCGATCCTGATTTTGTATCTGTGCCTAAAGGTTTGATTGATCCAGCCTATGCCAAACAGTTAGCGACAACAATCAATATGAAAAAGGCAGCGACAGATGTGCAGCACGGTCTGCCGCCAAATGCAGAGATTGATTTTTTTGGTAAGCACACAACGCATATTTCAGCGGCAGATAAGTGGGGTAATTGGGTGGCGATTACCACAACGGTCAATACCAGCTTTGGTTCTAAAGTAATTATTCCGGGTACCGGTGTAGTGATGAATAATCAAATGGATGATTTTTCAATTCAGCCTGGCGTACCTAATGCTTTTGGTCTGGTGGGGAACGAGGCTAACAATATTCAGCCAGGTAAACGGCCTTTATCAAGTATGAGTCCGACTATAGTCGTGCATCAAGGTAAGCCATTAATTGCTTTAGGCGCTGCCGGTGGCCCGACTATTATTACCCAGGTTGTTCAAGGCTTGGTTAATATGTTAGATCTGGGTATGTCAGTACAGCAATCATTGGCCACACCTCGCGTACACAACCAGTGGTTGCCAGCGGTGACAATGGCCGAGAAAAGTTTGCCGCCCCCTGTGCAGACCGTCCTTGAAGAAAGGGGGCACAAATTATATTTTCGCCCTTATAACGGTACCAGTATGGCGATCAAGTCGACGGCATCTGGATTTGAAGCTTCCGCAGAGCCGCGGATAGTTAAACAAAATATGGCAAACTGATTTCGGCTAAAAGGTAATAATGGTAGTGGCACAATTAACTAACAATTTAAAAGATTTTATTATTGGCTTGGCTCATGTTGGGCATGTGGTCACCGATATGGATGCCGCGCTGGCTAACTTTAAGCGCGTTTACGGTGTGACCGATGATGATATCCGTATCCCCGCTAACCCACCGGGTGTGGAGGTGATGACGAACTTTGCCTTTGTCACTGTGGGCGGCACAGAGTTTGAGTTGATTGAGCCGGTATCTGAATATTTTAAAGAATTGTTGCTAGCTATGCCCTCCGGTATGGCCGGTATTAATCATGTAGCCTATTTGGTCAGTGATATTGAGGCTGCTGTTGCTGCACTGGAAAAAGTAGGTATTGTGCCAGGTCACGTGACACCTAACGGTGTAGTTGATTTTGGTGAGAAAAAATTATGTTATTTGGATCCCAATAGCACCGGTGATTTATTAATAGAGCTAATAGAAATTAATAGTGCTAGTTGAGTGTAATGTTGTAAAGAGACCAAGGTATGATTATTGCTGATTTAATGACAGATATTGTAGCGGGAGTCGCTCCTGAACAGTCGTTGTTGTCCGCCATTAAATTAATGCAGGAGCATGGCTGTTCCTGTGTATTAATTACTGAGGATGGCGCCCCGCAGGGTATAATCACAGAGCGTGATGTGGTGCGGATATTTAATGAAAATATTACTGGCGACCAACATGGTGATCTCGCGGTTGCGGCATTGCAGGTTGCCGACGTGATGACTCGTGAGCCAGTTTGTGTCAAGCAGTCCACATCTTTGTACGATGCCTTGTTGCTAGCCCGTAGCCGTAAGTTACGCCATATATTAGTGGTTGATGATGATGAAAAACTGGTCGGCTTGGTCACTCAGACTGATATGGTGAATGCCTACGTACATTTGATTGAGCGACAGGTTGAATTGGAAAACCTGAATCAGCAACTGCATTTATTATCGAATGAAGATGCTTTAATGCATATTGGTAATCGCCGTGCCATGGAGGTGGAGTTAGATTTCACCGAAGCTTCTGCCATTCGCTACAAAAAATATTATGCATTGGCATTGCTTGATGTTGATTGGTTTAAAAAATATAACGATCATTACGGACACCTGCAGGGTGATGAGGCGTTAAAAAAACTGGCACTCATTATTCAGGATAATATGCGCGATGTAGATCGAGTGTATCGCTATGGTGGCGAAGAAATTTTACTACTGATGCCGGGTTCTTCTCGCGCTGATGCGATAGTTGCAGCTGATAGAATACGCCATGCTGTTGAGGCCGAAAAAATTCCGCACGTACAATCTCCTTTGTCTTTCCTGACGGTAAGTGTCGGTGTGGCTGAAGGTTCCCAGCAATCTTGGGAGGAGGTAGTTAGTGTGGCAGATACGGCTTTGTATCGCGCTAAAGAAGCGGGTAGAAATAAAGTAAGTGATTAAGTTTGTGTTGATCTATTCTTTTACCGGACGCTTGCTCAGTTTGCGTTGTAAGGTGCGGCGATGCATACCCAGTGCCCTGGCAGTGGCAGATATATTACCGTCTTGTTCTTTAAGTACCCGTTGAATATGTTCCCATTCCAGACGATCCACCGAGGGCCTGTTTTCCGGGATTGCAATATTGACGTCGGTAGCATCGTTAAACGCCGCTAGAATTTCTTCTGTGTTGGCGGGTTTGCATAGATAGTTTAAGGCTCCTAGTTTTACTGCTTCAACAGCAGTGGCCACACTGGAATAGCCCGTCAGCATAACAATTTGTATTTCAGGCTGGTGCAACTTTAGCTGGGGGATTAAGGTTATCCCTGAAGCTCCCTCCATTTTTAAATCAATAATCGCGCGATCAAATTCTTGCTGCTTTGCTAGTGTCAGCGCTTGTTCTGTATTATCGGCAGTGCTTACCGTAAACTCTCTTCGTTGCAGCGCGCGCGATAAAACCTGTAAAAAAGCGGTGTCATCATCAACCAATAAAATACGAGTCATGGTCAATGGTTCTCGCTGTTTGAGAGCGTGGCTGAGTTAAGCGGCAACAGTAGCTCCGCTTGGGCGCCTCCCTCAGGGTGATTGAATAATTTGATGCTGCCGCCATAGCGGCTAATTGTCGCGTGGGTTAAAAATAAGCCCAGACCCAGACCTTTGCCCTTGGTAGTGATAAAAGGTTTGCCCATTTGCTCGGCGATGGCCAGGTCGATACCGCTACCATGATCGCGAATGGTGATCTGTACTTGTTGACCCTGTCTCGATATATGCACGTCAATATTATCCGGGTTAGCGTCGGCAGCATTGTTGAGCAAGTTAACAATCGCTTGCTCTAATGTGCTGTCGACCTGAATTGAGCCAAGTGGGATCTCACTGCTATGCAGTGAAAAACTAACTTGTGGCCGCAGTACTTGCCAATGATCGAGGATGTTTTGGATATATTCTTCAACCGCGATCATGCTGCTATGCCCTGGTTGATGTGCTTCTGCCGTGGATACTAAACCCTGTAATATTTTTTTACAGTTGTGTAATTGGTTTTTAAGTAGCAACAAGTCTGCATCCAGTTGCTCTGGTTTGATCGACTCCTGAATTAACTCATCAACTAACACCGTCATTGTGGCGAGAGGCGTTCCTAGTTCGTGGGCCGTCCCGGCAGCGAGTGTGGCGACAGCCAGTATTTGCTCGTCGCGTAAAATATCTTCCCGATTATTAGCTTGTAGTTGTTGTTGCAGGCGCAAGGCATTTGCCATCTTCACAACGAAGTAAGTAATTAAAGCCGTGCTCAGCGCAAACGTCATCCACATACCCAAAATATGTAAGTTGATACCGCTACTGTGGTGGCCCGCATGTACTCCCTGTTGTGGCTGAAAAGCGGGTAGTGGTTGGTAGTAAAATAGCAGCGCAGTATAAGCGGCTAACGATAAGCCGGATATGGCCCAGGTGTAACGCCAGGGTAATACTGCCGCAGAAATTGAGAGAGGCACTAAATAGTAAGAAACAAACGGGTTAGTGGCGCCGCCACTGACGTAAAGTAGTGCAGTTATACCTGCGATATCACATAAAATTTGGGCGCAATATTCTAGATCGGTGACTGGCCAGGGTTTTTGCAGTCGCCAAAAGGTCAAAATATTTAACAGGCTGAGTATCGCTAAAATGGTGAGATAGACAGGGTGGATGATGTCGGCTTTTAGCGATAGATAGATATACCCGATCGCTGTGAGCAGCCCCAGAATTAAAATGAGACGAATAATCGCAAGCCGCCGCAGATTGGCGGCGGAGGCAGTTAGCGATATCGTGGTTTTTGGCATACTAGTGAGTCGGTCATACAGTGTAGTGCAGCAGTATACCCCAGCTGGTTCTGGCAAGTATGGCTTGCCAGTCGCGGCAAATTGTCGCACCGTCAGCTTGAGTGCATGGTTTATGTTGAGGTGTGGATTGCCAGTGTCTGAGGTATAATCCGCGACTTTTCGATTAGCCAAAGACTGTAAACTATGAGTTCTATTACTTCAAGGGTGGCCCAGCGCCGAACCTTTGCCATCATTTCGCACCCGGATGCGGGTAAGACCACGATTACCGAAAAGTTGTTGCTGCTTGGTCGGCTGATACAAATCGCTGGTACAGTGAAGAGTAAAAAATCGGATCGTCACGCTACTTCTGACTGGATGGGTATGGAGCAAGAGAGGGGTATTTCGGTGACCTCTTCGGTGATGCAGTTTCCCTATAAAGGACGCATGGTCAATCTGTTAGATACGCCGGGACACGAAGACTTTTCTGAAGATACCTATCGTACGTTGACCGCAGTGGATTCGGCGTTAATGGTAGTTGATGGAGCAAAAGGTGTTGAGGCGCGTACCATTAAACTGATGGAAGTCTGTCGTCTGCGGGACACACCGATTCTTAGTTTTGTTAACAAAATGGACCGCGATATTCGCGACCCGATTGACTTGTTGGATGAAATTGAAGCGGTACTTTCTATTAAAGGGGCGCCGATTAATTGGCCCATTGGGATGGGAAAGGAGTTTCAGGGGGTATACAACCTATACACCGATGTTATTCATGTTTTTAAGCATGGTCAAAGCAATGTGATTGCGGATGATATACAGATACAAGGCTTGGGGAGTGATGAGGCCAAAGCGTTATTGGGTGTGTATTACAACGACTTTGTTGACGAAATTGAATTGGTTCGTGGGGCTAGCCATGAATTTGATGTCGAGGCTTACCTTGCAGGTACCTTGACCCCGGTATTTTTTGGTACTGCGCTATCCAATTTTGGTGTCCGTGAAATGCTGGATGGATTTGTTGAGTGGGCACCAGCGCCGTTACCTCGTCATACCCTTGGCCGAGATGTGGTTGCCGATGAAGAAGACTTCAGCGGCTTTATCTTTAAAATTCAAGCCAATATGGACCCCAAGCACCGCGATCGTATTGCCTTTATGCGGATATGCTCAGGGACTTATACCAAGGGTATGAAAATGAAACATGTACGCTTGGCTAAGGATATAAAAATTGCGGATGCGGTGACGTTTATGGCCGGTGAGCGTGAGGCAGTAGAAGAAGCGGTCTCTGGAGATATTATCGGTTTGCACAACCATGGCACCATTCAGATTGGTGATACGTTTACTGCCGGTGAGGAGTTGAAATATACCGGAATTCCCCACTTTGCTCCGGAAATGTTTCGTCTTATTCGCTTGAAGGATCCGTTAAAAATGAAAGCACTGCAAAAAGGATTGCAGCAGTTGTCTGAAGAGGGGTCGACCCAGGTCTTTATGCCGCTGAATAATTCCAATTTAATTGTGGGTGCGGTAGGACAGTTACAATATGAGGTTGTTGCTTATCGTTTGAAAGATGAATACAAAGTGGAAGCGATCTATGAGCCCGTCAGTGTTCATACAGTACGCTGGGTAGATTGCGCGGATAGAAAGAAGTTAGAAGAGTTTAAAAACAAGGCGGCTGAAAATCTGGCCATAGATGGCGGCGGCCATTTAACCTATTTGGCACCAACGCGGGTTAATTTGCAGGTTATGGAAGAACGTTGGCCAGAGATTACTTTTACGTCCACCAGGGAACACTAAGCATTTTTCAGGCAGCGGCTGAGACATTAACTTTGGAGTAAGCAGTGAATCAGGTGGATAATGGCTTTTATCACCTAGGGTTGCCGATGTGGTCTAACCGGCAGTGGTTAGGCAGTTTGTTTCCTGCTGGTGCCAATAGTAAAAACTTCCTGCAACATTATTCTTCGGTGTTTGCCAGTGTTGAAGGTAATACCACCTTTTATGCAACGCCTGATAAAGCAGTGGTGCAGAGTTGGAAGTCGCAGGCGCACACGGGTTTTCGTTTTTGCTTTAAGTTGCCACGCAAAATCACCCATGAAAATAATTTGCGCTATTGTGGGGTGGAATTCAGTGATTTTTTAAAGCGCCTGGAGCCATTGGCTGAAAACCTGGGTAGTTTTATGATTCAACTACCGGATAGTTTTGCTCCGCGTCAGCTACCCGATCTACAAGGTTTTCTAAAGGAATTGCCGGCGGATTTTCAGTTCTCTGTGGAGGTTCGGCACTTGGATTTTTTTAATCGAGGTGATGAAGAGAAGCAACTTAACCAACTATTGCGGCAGCATAATGTTGATAGGGTCTGTTTTGATAGTCGTGCTTTATTTAGCCGATCTGCTCAGACGGCGGAGGAAAAAGAAGCGCATCGAAAAAAGCCTCGTTTACCAGTGCATGCAATCACTACGGCAAAAAAACCTATTATTCGTTTTATTGGCGGCTCAGACTTTCATCATAACGAACAGTATTTACTCCCATGGGTTAAAAAAATAGCTGAATGGCAGCAACAGGGAATCAAGCCTACAGTATTTATTCATACCCCGGATAATATTGGTGCACCAGAGCAGGCCGCTATCTTTCATCAACTATTAAAAGGTATTCCTGGTTGGCAACCATTATCCAAATTGATTAAAGACGAAATGCAAACCGCATTATTTTAGCTATGACGATACGACTTGATAAATATTTGGCATCGGTAACCGATTATTCCCGGGCAGAGGCTAAACGATTGCTTAAGCAAAAAAGGGTGACGGTTGAAGGTAAAGTCGTTACCGATCCGACGGCAGCAGTGAGTGAGGTGGCGCTGGTGGCTATCGATGGTGAAAACCTGCGCAGTGTCAGTAATCGATATTTCATGTTACACAAGCCGCAGGGGTATATTTCCGCCACTAAAGACCGCACGCATATCACAGTGTTGGAATTATTGGAGGAGGATAATATAGATCAGCTGCATATTGCCGGGCGTTTGGATATTGATACCACTGGTTTGTTACTTATCAGTGATGATGGTGTCTGGTCGCATCGGGTGACTTCCCCGCGCAAGGATTGCAAAAAAACCTATTGGCTGGAAACGTTTGATCCTATCAGTCCTGAGCAGATAGAAAAGATTGAGCAAGGGATAAAATTAGATAGCGAAAAAAAACCTACGCTACCCGCCACATTGGAATTATTAGATGATCACACGGCTAGATTGACCATCAGCGAAGGTAAGTATCACCAGGTTAAAAGAATGTTTGCTGCTATTGGCAATCATGTCGAAAGATTACACCGCGAACGGATTGGGGCAATTCTTTTGGATCAGGCGTTGAGTGAAGGTGAGTACCGCGCACTGACAGTTGAAGAAGTGGCAAGTATATGAGTGATCATGCCTTTGATTTATTGTGCCACCAGTTAGCTATATTAAACAAAGAGCAGCGCGCGCTGTGGGTCGTTGATGAAAATATTGCTGTGGCTGATCTCGTTAAGGTTACGCCTTTAGATAATCTAACGGTGATGACTAATCGCTATGATTTGTCTCTGGCTTTATCACAACATGGTTTTAGTGTTTTGTTGAGTGATTTTGATTTTAGTGAGTTTGAACATAACTCACTGGATAGAATTTACTACCGCGTATCTAAAGAAAAGCCTGTCGTCCATCATGTCATCAATAATGCAGGTGTTTATTTGTCTGCTGGTGGTGAGTTATGTTTAGCGGGGTATAAAAATGAAGGCGCTAAAACTTATAGTGAAAAAGCGCAACGTTATCTCGG
This sequence comes from Oceanicoccus sp. KOV_DT_Chl, assembly GCF_900120175.1. NCBI lineage: Bacteria > Pseudomonadati > Pseudomonadota > Gammaproteobacteria > Cellvibrionales > Spongiibacteraceae > Oceanicoccus > Oceanicoccus sp. KOV_DT_Chl. The sequence continues at coordinate 756,050 of NZ_FQLF01000002.1, read as the reverse complement.
AGAATTAGTTGAAAAGCAGCGCAGTAGCAATAGTTCGATATTAGCCTGCCTGCGTAAAGGCGATATGTTGTCTGCCCCATTAGATGATCATGATTATAAGCGGCAAGTAGACGTTACTACTGATGTTGATGGGCGGAAGATAAGTTTATGCAGCAAGCCGGGGGTCTATGGATGGAAAAAAATTGATCGGGGTAGTGCGTTTTTAGTTCAACATCTTGATCAGCTATTGCAAAGTATGGAGTCTCCGCCTGCCTCTGTTCTGGATTTGGGTTGCGGCTTTGGTTATCTGTCCGTGTTGGCTGCACTGCACTGTGATGCAGAGTTTACTGCTACTGATAACAATGTCAGTTCGGTAGCTTTATGTGAGATTAATTTTCAACGCTTTGCTATTAGCGGTAGTGTGGTGCTGGATAACTGTGCTGCGAGTATTAATAATAAATTTGATCTGGTGTTATGTAATCCTCCGTTTCATCAAGGATTTGATGTCAGTGGTGAATTGACCGATAGGTTTCTGCAAACCGCCAAGCGGCTGCTTAAACCAAAAGGGCGTGCGTTTTTTGTGGTTAATAGTTTTATTCCGCTGGAGCGGAAAGCCAAAGGTTTTTTTTCTGACATCGATATGTTGGCGAATAACGGCAGTTTTAAGTTGTTGGTATTGACGCCATGATGAAAAAATCATTGGCGAAAATTCGTGGCTTCCTGCCTTATGTGATTTTGTTATTCCTGAATGCATTTGTTGATCAGGGGCACAAAATGTTGATCCAGAATACCGTATTTAAGGTGTACGACGGATATTATCAGGTGGTATTAACCGCGATAGTAAACGCATTGATTCTACTGCCCTTTATTCTACTGTTCAGCCCTGCCGGATTTTGTTCTGATCGCTGGCCAAAGAATAATATTATGCGCATAGCCGCCTGGTTGGCGGTGGCGCTGACCTTGTTAATTACGCTGTTTTATTATTTGGGGTGGTTTTGGGCTGCTTTTGGAATGACTTTTTTATTAGCGTCACAAAGTGCTTTTTATTCTCCCGCTAAGTACGGTTATATACGTGCATTAGTGGGTGCGGATCGTCTAACCGCAGCTAACGGCGTCGTGCAGGCAACAACAATAACTGCCATTCTGGTGGGTACCTTTGTTATGTCGATTTTATTCGAGTGGCATTATGCAACGGTTGGCGAAAATAATGAAACCGCAATTTTACAGGCATTTGCACCGGTCGGGTGGTTGCTGGTACTAAATAGCGTGGTCGAACTCATTATGGCTTACCGGTTGCCGGAGTTGGAGCAGCCAAAACCCGAGTTGCGATTTAGTCTGAAAGAATATATTACCGGTCAGGATATAGCCAAGGCTATCAAGCCAGTATATTCCCACCCGGTTATTGTTGTTGCCATTGTGGGCCTGGCAGGTTTTTGGTCGGTTTCACAATTAATGCTGGCGGCCTTTCCTGCATTTGCCAAAGCGGATCTTGGCGAAACCAATACTGTATTTATTCAAGGAGTGATGGCGGTAACCGGTATTGGGATTATGGTGGGGGCGCTGCTTGCGGCAAAATTTACCCGGAGCGAACACGCTGATGCAGTATTTAATATTCGCTGGTTATCCTTGCCTGCGCTCGGTATTGCGCTGTGTTTATTGTGGTTGCCGATATTGCCAGCGCTATGGTTTCATGGAATCAATTTTTTTGTGATCGGCATATGCGGCGGTTTATTCATTGTGCCGCTAAATTCAATTATTCAATATTACGGTGACCCGCAACACTTGGGTAAAATCCTGGCAGCAAATAATTTGGGCAGAATATTGGCATGTTTAGTTTTTTATTAATAGCCGCAAGCTTTGCCTGGTTTGGTGTTGATGCCCGTTTGTTATTGATATTGGTTGCGGCTGTGGCGTTTTTTGTCTGTGGCTATAGTGCGCTTAAAGTTAAAGTCGTGCTTGATAAGCATCGATAGGGCGTGCTGGTTAGCCGGTTTGATGCATTATCAGTTTACTCCTGTTCTAAATCTCCAGATAGAAAGTCATCGTAAATCGGGTTCCCTGCCATGGCTCTGTCTTCTTCCGCCCATGCGATAAAGTCTTTATTTTTACAGCTTTCCGAGCAGAACGGGCGATTGGGGTTGTCTGTTCGCCATTCGATGGCTGTCTTGCAGCTTGGGCAGGGAATCTTCTTTGTTGCTGTATTCATTGTTCGTTGCTCTTGGTTTTTGCGGCTGCTAGTAGCAAAAATTGTTGGTGCAGCGTTTCAACTTGTTGTTGCAGGTGTTCAATGCCTGCGGTGTTTTCAATCACATCGGTAGCTTTTGTCAGGCGTTGCTCGCGGCTTGCCTGGCTAGCCATAATACGTTGTACCTGTTCTGCATCATTACTGTCGCGTTTTATAGTGCGTTCGAGTTGGACCGATTCCGGTACGTCTATGACTAATAGACGGTCACAGATTATGTCCTGACCAGATTCAATTAATAAAGGCGATACAAATAGCGCGTATGGGCTAGCTACCTGATTAATGCTTCGAAATATTTCTTCGGCAATCAAGGGATGCAGTAAATTTTCCAGCCACTGTTTGTCTTCAGGATTGGCAAATATCTTCTGCCTTAAGCTGGCACGATCAAGGGATTGGTCGCTCAATAAAATATCAGCACCAAAATGGTCGGCGATTTGCTTGAGCGCTGGTGTACCCGGCTCAACAACGACTCTTGACGCGATATCTGCATCAATAATCTCGATACCAAGCTGGGCAAAATGATCAGAGGCGGCAGTTTTGCCGCTACCAATACCGCCTGTTAAACCAACGACAAACATAGAGATAGCTCATGGAGTGTAAGGCGGGGTAGTTTAACTTGAATGCGAGGGGTTTTTAAGCTTATTTGATACCGCTAATGCTCAAGTATGTGGTAATGATTTGATCACCCCAAAGAAAGGCAATCCAGCCAGCGGCAGCGAGATAAGGGCCGAAAGGTATCGCGGTGTTACGCCCTGCTTGCTGAGAGTCAGAATAATAGTGCCGACTACTGCTCCAACCAATGAGGATAATAATATGATGACCAATAAATATTGCCAACCCATCCATGCGCCCAGTGCCGCCAGTAATTTAAAGTCACCAAAGCCCATCCCTTCTTTACCGGTGAGTAATTTAAACAGCCAATAAACCGACCATAAACTTAGGTAGCCGCCAATAGCGCCCCATACGGCATCGTAGAGTGGCACGAATAGTCCAAAGCTGTTGATTAATAAACCGGCCCACAGTAATGGTAGTGTGATTTGATCAGGCAGTAGTTTGGTGTCGGCATCAATCATCGTCAGGCTGATTAAGCACCAGGTAAACAATAAGGCGGCTATAGTCTGCGCAGATGCGCCAAAGTGCAGAGCGATAATCACCGATAGAATACCGGTAATGGCTTCAATAATGGGGTAGCGTATGGATATTTTGGTATTACATTTGGCGCATTTTCCCTTGAGGAATAAAAAGCTGATAACAGGGATATTTTGCCAGGGTTTTATCGGGGCATCACAGCCTGGACAGTGTGATGCGGGATGTGCAAGATTAAAGGTGTCGGTCTCTAATGGGGTGTCTTCACTGTCTAATTCTAATATCAAACGGCATTCGCTTTTCCATTCGCGCTCCATCATTAGGGGGAGACGATAGATCACTACGTTTAGAAAACTACCTACCAAGAGGCCAATGACTAGTGTCATGCCTGCTAATAGAGCAGGCGAGGTCTGTAATACTTCAGCTATAGTCATCGGTTAAATCGCAGCGCCCATCATAAAGATTGGTAAGTACATAGCTACCATTAAGCCGCCAACCACTACACCTAAAAAGCTCATGATAATGGGTTCTAATAATGAAGTAAGATTGTCTACTGAGTTATCAACCGCATCCTCATAGTGTTGGGCTACTTTTTCCAGCATGTCATCGAGGGCGCCGGATTGTTCGCCAATGGCTACCATTTGTAGCAGCATATTGGGGAATAAATTTGTAGCTTTAATCGATGTATTTAATTGTTGCCCAGTCATCACATCTTCGCGAATACGTTTGATTGCAGAGGCATAGATGATGTTGCCGGCGGTGCCTGATACCGCCTCCAGTGCATCGATTAACGGCACACCCGCGGCGAAGGTTGTCGATAGGGTGCGGGCAAAACGAGCGATGATGGATTGAAAAATGATGTCGCCCACCACGGGTAGTTTTAATGAGAGTTTGTCGACGGCCAGCGCCACTTGAGGGGATCTGGTTCTGGCTTCTTTAAATAGGAAAACACTGGCCATGATCCCTATAAGAATGATTAGCCACCATTCCTGAACCAGCTCGGAAAGGCTTAATACCCACAAGGTAAAGGCCGGCAGTTCTGAACCAAAGCTAGCGAAGGATTCAGCAAATTGCGGAATAACTTTCACCAGCAGAATACCGGTTACGATGGTTGCGACAACCAGTACCGCGATAGGGTAGGTCATGGCTTTTTTAATTTTTGCTTTAAGGGCTTCGGTTTTTTCTTTGTACGTTGCAATACGCTCGAGCATGGTTTCTAAGGTACCGGATTGTTCACCGGATGCTACCAGGTTGCAATAGAGGTCATCAAAATGCTTTGGGTGTTTAGCGATTGAATTGGCAAAGCTGGTGCCCGATGCAACTTCGTTTTTAACGTTATTGACCAAGTCAGCCATGGAAGGATTGTCTAAACCATCGGCAACTATTTCAAAGCTTTGTACCAGTGGAACACCTGCTTTCATCATAGTAGCTAACTGACGAGTAAATACAGAAATATCACTAGGCTTTATCGGTTTTGCATTACTGAAAAGCGGTTTGGGCTTCTTCTTTACCGACTTGGGGTTGATGCCTTGCTTGCGTAGCTGCGCCTTAACCATTGTCTGGCTAATACCGCTACTTTCGCCTTTAGTGGGCCTGCCCTGTTTGTCGGTCCCTTGCCAAACATAGATGCTGGTTTTTGCTACTGTTGCCATAACTTAGTCCTTGGTCACCCGGTTTACTTCTTCCAGGCTAATTAAGCCTTGGGCTGCTTTCATTAATGCTGAACGACGCAGGTCATTAAAGCCCTGTTTACGAGCCTGATCTGCAATTTCGATGGAGTTTCCGCCTTCCATAATAATACGAGCAATCTCATCGGTAATGCGAACCACTTCATAAATACCCACTCGCCCTTTGCTACCGTTAGAGCATTTAGAGCATCCTACGGGCTTCATCAAGGTAGCGGTTTCTAAATCCTCTTCGGTAAATCCTTCTTTCAATAGTAAGTCTTTAGGTATCTCGGCGGGTTCTGCACAATTTGAGCACAGCCGTCTTGCCAGTCGTTGGGCAATGATAAGGCTAACGGATGTGGCGACGTTAAACGCTGGTACCCCCATATTCATTAAGCGGGTTATTGTTTCTGCAGCACTGTTGGTGTGCAAGGTCGACATCACCATGTGGCCAGTTTGTGCGGCTTTGATAGCTATCTCGGCTGTTTCCAGGTCGCGTATTTCCCCTACCATGATGACGTCCGGATCTTGACGTAAGAACGAGCGCAGCGCTTCAGCGAATGTTAAACCCACTTTGGGGTTTACATGGCACTGGTTAATCCCTTCCAGGTTAATTTCTACGGGGTCTTCCGCTGTGGAGATATTAATATCAGGCTCGTTGAGAATATTTAAGCCGGTGTAGAGGGACACTGTTTTACCACTACCCGTTGGGCCAGTAACCAATATCATGCCTTGTGGTTGCTTCAAGGCGTGCATAAACATTTCTTTTTGAACGGGCTCGTAACCCAGTGCGTCGATTCCCATTTGGGCGCTGCTGGGATCTAATATACGCAATACGATTTTTTCACCGAATAGTGTCGGCAATGTGTTAACCCGGAAGTCTATCGCCCTGTTTTTGGATAGCTTCATTTTAATCCGGCCATCTTGCGGCATGCGGCGCTCGGAGATGTCCATTTGCGACATAACTTTTAAACGAGCTGCTAACCTTCCTGCGAGTGACATAGGCGGTCGAGTCATTTCTTGTAGAATACCATCGGTACGAAATCGTACCCGATAAGATTTTTCATAGGGCTCAAAATGGATATCTGATGCACCGGTTTTAATAGCATCAATTAATACTTTATTAACAAATTTTACGATAGGGGTCTCGTCTATATCTCCACCGGTATCGTTCTCTTTAGCCCCGGTTTCATCTACCGCCTCTATGTCCAGGTCTTCCAGACCGTCTTCCAGATCATCGAAACCACCTAGAGGTTCGTCATTGGCATCAACGTATTTGGCAATCGCATCGCTGAGTAATTTTTCATCAACTAATACGGCATCGGTGTTAATGCCGGTATGGAATTTGATTTCATCGAGTGCGCGTAAATTGGTTGGATCTGAAACTGCGATAAATAGTCGGTTGCCCGACGGTAGAGAGGTAGTGTGTGGTGTTGCTGAATGAGCTTGATATCAACCAGGTCACGTGGCGACATTTCCATGTTGAATGCTGATAGGTCGAATAGCGGTGCTCCAAATTCATCAGAAGCGGCTTCTGCGATATGGGCGCTATCGCAGAGGTTTTCCGACACCAAATAAGAGACAAAAGGTGTTTTTCCAGAGCTGGCACTCTGGAATGCATTTTGAGCGGTTTCTTCGGTGAGTATATTGTCCCTGACCAGTCGACGGGCAAGGCCGCTAAGAGGAATCGCATTCATTGTTTTTGAGCCTGCAAAGAAAAACTTAAAAAATACAAAAAAGTAACTAACCCCTTGATTGTAGTTTAATTTCTACAACATGTTAGGGTTTGTGATTAATTTTAGTGGCGTTTGTGATGTATGGCGCAAGGAGTCTTTGCGAGAGGCAAATGAAGGTTGAGAAGTAGTAATAGCTATAAACAAAAATGCCCATACAAGGGTATGGGCATTTAGGTTGCTGCTCTGACGAGCAGCGCTTGGAGCACTAGAACAAGGGTATTAGTTGTTCATGTTAGGGCGGAATTTAGTCTCAAGAGTACCACCGTTGGCGCTGAAGCTAACATTACCTGCACCACTGATAGAGGCATCCAGGATAAGTGTTGTACCTGCTACATCAGCTGGGGCACTACCTGCACCTTTAAAGGTAATGGTGATATCGCCATTGGTCATTGCCGCTGAAGCCACAATACCTGAAGCATAGCTAGTCGCATTAGATGGTGCACCGAAGCGTGCAATATCAGTAAGTGCTGCTGGCAATGTTGCATTCAATGCAGCAAATTCCTGAATGGCTAACTGTAATGGGCGAATTGCGCTGATAGAAGTGGTTACTTCAGAACGCTGTGTGTAAACCTGATACTGTGGGATTGCTACTGAAGCCAGGATACCAATAATGGCAATAACGATCATCAGTTCGATTAGGGTGAAGCCCTGTTGTGTGTTTTTCATGGGTCGTTCCTCGTGGTTAAAGCAAAAAGGGTTAATTCGATAAATAGCGTAGTCGCTTTAGGCTCGTTCGCCAGTTAAAGAGAAAACTTTGTAGGCTATTCGCCGTTACTAAGTACATAGCATGGTCCGTGCCAATTTTAGGTTTTTTTTAACTCTTTGTTTTTTATGGAAAAAAAATAGGCTTAGGCTATTATCAAGCAGGCACGTAGTTTTCAAGTGAAGCTTTTTATGACTGATAATGACAGCTGGTGACAAATTTTGTCATCTGTTTGGTTTGTTGTTCGCGGTTTGAGTTATATAGATAGGTGGTTTAATTAAAATAATGCGCTTTTATCAAATCTGGCTAGCTCTGCTAATCGTCAGCTTCATTGTTTTCCTTGCTTTTGTACCTGGAATCACGGGAGCATTCATCTTCGATGACTTCAATAGCATTGTCCTTAATGAGCAATTGCGCGTTGATCAACTAAGTCTTGATGGTTTGCAGCAATGGCTTATGGCAGGTGACCCCGGTATTTTAGGGCGGCCTGTTTCCATGTTGAGTTTTGGTTTGAATTACTATTTAGCCGGTGATGTTGATCCAAAGGCCTTTAAGTTAGGCAATATACTCGTTCATGTAGTGACATTTATAGGTGTTTTTGGTCTAAGCCGGAGTCTGTTGCTGGTATTGGCAGTGCGAGGATTGGTAAAGCACGAAAAGGTATTTAGCCTGGCGATAATTATTGCCTTGATGTGGGCTCTAAATCCTTTGCAGGTGTCAAGTGTGCTTTATGTGGTGCAGCGGATGGCGATGCTGGCTGCACTGTTCAGTCTGTATGCGCTTTGGGTTTATGTTGAGTGGCGGCGTAGCGTGTTGTCGGCATGGTTGGCGGTTCCGCTTTTTTTATTACTTTCTGCACTGGCATTTTTAAGTAAAGAAAATGCTATTTTGCTGGCTGGCTTTATTCTTTTAATAGAAAGCTGGATATTTTCAAAAGAAAATGGGCCAGTCTATCGTCAAATAGTATTCAGTGCTGCTTTGGTTAGTTTTATTGCCCTGTTGTGCTACCTGCATTTTTACGCTGCCTGGTTTAGCAGTGGTTACTTGCAGCGAGACTTTAGTCAGTATGAACGATTGCTTACCCAGCTCAGAGTATTAACCCACTATCTACAGTGGATAATCATTCCGGATATAAGCCAGTATGGTTTCTTTCATGACGATATACTCAAATCAACCGCTTGGTTACGCCCTCAGACCACACTGCTGTCGGCGGTGTTTTGGTCGGTATTGTTGATTGTCGCTGGCATTTTCAGGGCTAAAAAGCCTTGGCTGGCATTTGGTGTGGGCTGGTTCTTGATGGGCCATGTGCTGGAATCCAGCTTTATCCCGTTAGAGATGGTGTTTGAGCACCGTAATTATTTGCCTAGCTTTGGCGTGATTTTCTGTCTGGTTTTGCTAGTTAGCAGTTCGCTCGGGCAGTCATCGGTAAGCGCTATTCAAAAGCCTCTAGTGGTGATTTGGTTGGTGGTATTAGCTGCAGCCACGTTGATGCGTTCCAGTGAGTGGGGTAACTACCATTTACAGTTACTTGCGGCTTCCGAGCGTCACCCCAATTCTGCTCGTACCCAATGGGAGATGGGGCGTTGGTATCTGACAGAGTATCAAAAAAGTGTCATTTTAAATCGTAGAGAACCCGCATTTTATGAAAAGGGTCTGGAGTATGCTGAGTATGCAATGGCAGCTGATCCCAGGTCGTCATTGGCTTTAATCGGGCTGGTGGCTACTCGTTGTGAAACAGGTGAGTCCATTGATGAGCGTTGGGTGGTAAGTTTGGAGGAGAGGTTAGTTTATCCTTATCGAGTAGAGAATCATCAAGGATTTAAAACTCTGGTTGATTGTGCGTTGCAGCGAACTGATGCAAAAGCATTAGAGCCTATTGTTGGACGAATATTTAATGCAGTGTTTTCCAACCCAAAGATCAGTGATTATTTATTGGCAGAATTAAAGTATGTATATGCTGAGTATGTGTATGCAAGAGGGGATATTAACAAAGCCTATACATTGTTTGAACAGTCGTTAGCACTTTATCCACTGGAAAGTACTTATACCCGATTAGTTGTGCATAGTTTGGAGTTGGGTAATAAAGATAAAGCGGAGTTATACCTTGCGGGGTACAAGTTAATCGTCAGTGATAGCGCTGAATCGAAAAAGCAAATTGAGTTGTTAAGTGAATATGTTGCTATATGTTGCGATAAAGGCATTAATTTTGATTTTAAAAAATCAGAAAAGTAGTTGACGATTTTATACAGAGTGCAGTGAATGAGTTTTAGTCTTAAAAATGAATCCGTATCGAGAAAGTATTTAGCTGCATATGCTGTTGGTTTGGCTGCGATTGTCGTGCTGGTAATGTACTCTGCGGTTAATGGCGATTTTGTTTTTGATGATCGGATAAATATTGAGCTTAATAAAGACATTCGCATAGAAAGTACCAGCTGGCAAAGCCTGATGCAGGGGTGGGATTCAGGGAAGACAGGAAATTTTGGCAGGCCGGTATCAATGCTGAGCTTTTCCTTGTCGTATTATTTTAGTGGCCTTTCTGCTCCTGCTTTTAAAATGGCCAATCTTGCTATTCATCTGCTCAATACGCTAGTCGTTGTTGTACTTTCAATATTACTGCTCCAGTTACAGGCAAAAAACAATGAATGGCTTACTCCGAAACGTATAACATTATTGGCGTTTAGTGTGGGTTTGCTCTGGGCTATCCATCCGCTACATATATCAACTATTTTTTATGTGGTTCAAAGGATGACCTTATTGTCAGGGATGTTCACGCTGTTAGGGTTGGTTTGTTATATCCGCTGGCGGCAGCAGTTAGAAAGTCCAGGCAAGAGGCAGTGGTTGTCCCCTGTTTTGATCGCCAGCTGTTTAGCGCTTGGCGTATTAAGTAAAGAAAATGCAATACTAATGCCGGTATTTTTTGTTCTCATCGAATACTACTTCTTTAATGATCAGCCTACATCACTACGTGAAAAGCGTTACCGGCAGTTTTTTTGGATTGTAACTGGTGCTGCCGTATTAGTGATCCTGTATTACCTGCAATTTGTTAAGTCATGGTTTGTTGATGGTTACCAAATGCGTCAGTTTACTCAATACGAGCGTTTGCTTACCGAGCCAAGAGTGCTTTGGTCATATTTGAACTGGATTGTGATACCTAATATTAGTCAGTATAGCTTGCATCATGATGATTTTAGATTTTCTACGGAGTTGTTTAAGCCTGTTTCTACTGTGATTTCAATTGTTGGTTTAGCGTTGTTAGTCTTGGCTGCGATAGTTTGCAGGAAAAAGTTTGTCTGGCTTGGCTTTGGCATCAGTTTTTTTATTATCGGGCATAGCCTTGAATCAAGTTTTATACCGTTGGAAATTATGTATGAGCATAGGAACTATTTGCCCTCGGTAGGGATTGTTTTAATCGTTGTAATGCTTGTAGCCGAGTTACTTAAAAGGAATTTAATAACATCTCAACGGGTTATTCTGATTGCGCTGCCGTTGTTAATGTTTACTGCGAGTATGACATTTCTCCGTGCGGCAGAATGGTCAACAGCGGCAGGACAGATGCAGGCAGATGCAGCAAGGCACCCTGATTCTGCGCGATCACAATGGGAGTTGGGGATGTTATATCTGCAAGCCTGTGAGGTAGAAATTCTAGCTGGGCGCGCGGCAGAAGCCGCAAGTTTATATCAGCAGGCGCTTAAACGTGCCAATCTGGCCGCCAAGGCAGATGCAGATTATGTGGCATCCTACTTGGGGTTATTAGTGTTTCATTCTCGTTATAATGAGATGTTTTCACCGCAAATAATGGCAGAGCTATTAAAGCGTTTGAAGAGTAATACGTATAGGGTGAGTACTGATAGCTATCTTAGCCAGCTGGTTGTTTGTTATCGTAATAGCGATTGTTATGCTAAGGCTGATGTGGTTGAGGCCATATTTTTGAATGTTTTGGATAATCAGTCCTTGAGTAATTGGGCGCGCTCGAATGTGTTAAGCGGCTACGGAATTTTTGAGTTCGAGCGTGGGCGTTCAGCAGAAAGTAAACAGTTGTTGCTGCAAGCAATGGCGATATCGCCTAATGCTAAAGGTTATATAGCTTTAGCAGATTTGGCTCTTCATTCACAAGAAGTTGATGAGGCCAGGGAATATTTAGCCATTATAAAAGGCTTTGCTAATGATAAATATTTAGAGGATATTGAGCGTTTATCGCTACAGATTAACAACTGCTGCGGTGAGTGAGTGCGGCCAACTGCTTAAGTGAATTTATATACGTCAAGGTGACCTAATGAAAGTGTCTGTTGTAATACCTGCAAAAAATGAAGCTGAATCATTGCTAGTACTTTTGCCGGCTATAAAAGTGGCCATGCCCATGGCTGAGCTCATCGTAGTTAATGATGGCTCGGATGATAATACCTCGGCGGTTTGTGAGACCTGCGAGGTTGTTGAGGTGCGGCATCCCTATAGCAAGGGTAATGGTGCAGCTATTAAATCAGGTGCTAAAAAAGCGACTGGCGACGTCATTGTTTTTATGGATGGTGATGGGCAGCATAAACCGAATGATATCCCTCGCTTATTGGCAGAGTTTGATAAGGGCTACGATATGGTTGTTGGGGCTCGTAATGATGGTTCGCAAGCCAGTGTTAGCCGTTTGGCAGGCAATAAAATTTATAATCGCCTTGCTACCTTTATGGTAGGGCATAAAGTAGAAGACCTGACTTCAGGCTTTAGAGCGGTGCGTAAAGATAAATTTCTGCAATTTATTTATATGTTGCCTAATGGGTTTTCTTACCCAACAACCATTACTATGAGCTTTTTTAGAGCTGGCTTTACGGTCAAGTATATTCCGATCGAAGCTGAAAAGCGTTTAGGTTCGAGTCATATTAATTTGCTTAGAGATGGAACCAAGTTTTTGCTAATAATATTTAAGGTTGGAACATTGTATTCGCCATTAAAAATATTCTTCCCCATATCGATAATGTTTTTTATAACAGGTGTTTGTTATTACGGATATACCTACACTACGATGGGGCGGTTTACTAATATGAGCGCGCTGCTTTTTATTAGTGCAATGCTGGTTTTTTTAATGGGGCTGGTCTCTGAACAAATAACGACTCTTCTCTATAAGGATGAAGAAAAGAATGCGTAGTGGCGGTAAGCAAAGTTATAAACGGGTTTAGGGTTTGGGTTTTTGAAAGTTAGTAATTGATAGTTGTTGGAGAAGTAGAAATGGCTTTTCAAAGCACGCGGCAGGACAACAATAAATTTTGAAAATCGAACGAATAAGACCCTATTTGAATAACACTCTCTGGCTGTTGGCCGAGAAAGTTGCTCGAATCACTATAGGCATTTTTCTTTTTGCATATATAGCGCGCTACTTGGGTCCTGAAAAATTTGGTTTGCTTAATTTTGCAGTTGTACTGGTGGCAGTAACCGAGCCGCTAATTGCATTAGGTTTAAACCGGATGTTAGTTCGGGATCTGGTCAGGTTTCCTGAGAAGCGTGATGAAATCATAGCGTCAGTTTTTGTTTGTAAACTTTTTGTGGCAGTAGTTTGTTTTTTATTGTTGCTTGTTGTTAGCCTGGTGTTGGGGGTGGGGCCGCCCGAGGCCCGGTTGCTTATAGTGGTTCTTGCTATTGGTAGCCTGTTTCGTGCATTCGATGTCATTGAGTTCTTTTTTCAGTCACAGGTCGCGGCCAAGTATTCCACAATCTACAAAAGCATTGCCTTTGTTACGGCGTCAGCTGTAAATCTGGTACTAGTATTTTTAGAAGCTGACCTTCTATATTTTGCAGCAGTTATTAGTGGTGAGTTAATGCTGGTGGGGTTGTTTGCGCTGATTGCCTATAGGCATGCACATCATAAGCTGTTATTCGGTCAGTTTAGTGTTGCAGCTAGCAAAAAAATGATCGCAGAATGTTGGCCTGAAGTTGTGGCAGGAGTAGGTACAATGCTTTGTATGCGTTTAGATCAGCTGATGCTAGAGGAGATGGTGGGTATTAAAGCGGTGGGGGTGTTCGCTACTGCGGCAAGATTATCTGACGCCTGGTACTTTATTCCTGCTGCAATTGTTAGTACAACCTTTCCCGCTATTATTGCCGTTAGAGCGACATCAGAACATGATTATATGCAGAGCTTGCAGAATCTATTCTTAATATTAGCGGCGATGAGTTATGCCATTGTATTGCCTACAATGTTACTTGCTCCTGTATTGATCGAGACACTTTTTGGGGAACAATATGTCGAAGCTGCTAGTATTTTAATGATTTATATCTGGTGTCTTCCTGCTGTAGCAATAGGTTTGTGTTCCGGCTCATGGATTTTTGCTGAAGGTAAAATTATATTGTCTTTGTACAGGATGCTGCTGGGTACAGTATGTAATGTGCTGTTAAATCTAGTGCTAATACCACTTTATGGAGGAATTGGAGCGGCAATGGCGACAGTAATATCACTGTTTGTCGCATTTTATTTATTCGATCTGTTTAATGCTGCAATGCGGCCTTTGTTTTTTATGAAAACAAGAGCGCTTTTTTTGCAAGGCTTAATAGGATATTTAAAGAGTTATTTACCTAAAGCTCCTTAGGAGTACGGAAAACGGTAAGCAGAATATTGGAATCGAGGGGTATGTTAAAGGGCATTATGATTGAAAGAGGAGTAAGTTTGAAAGTATTACAAATGCGAGTTGCCAGTTACGGAGATAGATGTGCGTTCAATTATTAATGCCGTCGAAGATATTGTTCGTTCTTATCAGTCCAAGCCATGGCCTTTGGTGAAGCCCCGTGTCATTCAATTTCCGGTGAATGATATCTGTAATGCCCGCTGTCAAATGTGTGAAATATGGAAGCAAAAACTTGATACCCAGATAAGTGTTGAGCAGCTTTCCGATGCCTTAAAGAATGATTTATTTACCGATGTTCGAAGTGTCGGGCTCAATGGTGGTGAGCCAACCTTAAGGAAAGATTTGCCTGAGTTGGTTGAGGTGCTCTATAAAAATCTCCCGCAGTTAAAAACCATCAGCTTGATTACAAATGCGCTGGTGTCTAAAAAAGTCATAGCCAGTATCGATGCTGTAGGTGAAATGGCGCAGCGTTACGCTGGGAATCTGGATGTGATGATTTCTTTGGATGGTGTGGGTGATGTGCATGACTTGGTGCGTGGCAGGCCAGGAAATTTTGAAAATGCCGAGAAAGTTCTGGCGCATGCTAAACATTCCCGTGCGGTTGCAAGCTATCAATTGGCATGTACTGTTATTAAAGATAATGTCTACGGACTGTATGATTTACTTGATTACGCGATTGCCCAAGATGTGCATATCAAGTATCGCTTGGCGGTGCCACACCAGCGATTGTATACCGACAATGTCACCGAGCCATTTGCGCTTAATTTTCAAGAGAAATACGATTTATGTATTTTTCTGGAGAATTTGATTCAGGAATATGAGGAGTCAGAGCCCCAGCGTTTCTTTTATCGTTCGCTTATTGATCAGATCATGTACCAAGAGCCACGTAAGGCAGGGTGTAACTGGCAGCATCGTGGTATTACCCTCTCTGCGCGTGGTGAACTTATGTACTGCGCTGTTGAAAGTGATGTGCTGGGAAGTGTCATCGATCAAGATAGCTCGCAACTGTATTTTTCTAATGCGCCACACTTACACGAAATACTGCAGAGTAAATGTGATAATTGTAAACACGATTACGGTGGCATTCCGCCAGGAAATGAATTTTTAAAACAGTGTACGATCGAGGTGGCTGATCGACTAGGGTTGCCCTTGCGAAAATTTATTAAAGGCGAGGCACTGGTGCCAATAGGTCAGGTGCTACGGCAAGCGAAATTATTAAAGCAGCAAAAGAACTATGGCTTAGATAAGGTTGATCCAAAACCCGCACAGACATTTTCACTGCTTTCCAAAGATGAACCCAGACAAGTGATGATTTGTGGATGGTACGGTACAGAGACGCTGGGAGATAAAGCGATTCTTGGTGGGGTTGTGCACAGCCTGTGTCAAACATTGCCGGATGTTGAGATATGCCTGGTAAGTTTAGATCCTTATATATCTGATTTTACCTGCCAGCAAATGCCGGAGTTGTCAGGCATTAAGGTAATCCATTTGCAAGAGGCCCTAACTCAAGTATCTCAGATGGATTTGTTGTTATTTGGAGGCGGTCCATTGATGGCGGTGAATGCCATATTGGATATGTTGGCATTGTTTCAGCGCGCGGCTTGTGCGCAGGTGCCTACAATTTTATCGGGGTGTGGCGTTGGTCCCTTGGGCAGCAAATTACATAACCGATATATTGAGCGTATTCTTTCGTTGTCATCCATACGTTTATATCGTGATGAAAAATCAAAAGCCGCTGCCGCAGCGCTAGGCGTTAATACCCGTGATGATATTGTTACTGAAGATCCTGCGCATGTGTGGCTGAGATCCCGAAAGTCCGCTGTGAACAAGGTTGATACCGGTGAAAAATATTTGATACTTGGTCTTAGGGAATGGCCTCATCAGCAGTATTCCAATTATTCAGAGCAGCAGGCGCGGGTATTAAAGAAACAATATGAAGAGCAGTTGTTGCTTGCATTAGGTCTATTGGTAAAGGATGATCCGAAGTTGCGAATTATTCCTTTTCCAATGTGTACTAATCATCATGGTGGTGATGATCGCTGGTATTATCGGCGTTTATTTTCCGGAAATAATCCGCTGGTTGATAGCTTTAAAGATTGTCTTGATACTTTTTATTTGACCCACGAGGTTGAGCCCCAACAAGCCTGCACTTTATTTGCTGGCGCTGATGCCGTGTTGGCTATGCGATTTCACTCTATGGTTTTTGCTATAGAAATGCAAAGCCCGGTATTGGTTCTTGATTATACCTTGGGCCAAGGTAAAGTCAGTACTTTGGCTAAGCGAATGAAAATTCCTCATTTGTCACTTGAAGAAATTACCGCACAAAATATAGCAGATGAACTTAAAGCCATGCTCAGTGGTATAAATCCCTCTCCAGTTATACCACTAGAAAAAGACTTTAGTAGTGATTTTCAGCAGGCCTTATTACGCTTACAGGTAAAGGCCGGGTGAAACCTAATAGTTTCGGTGAAAAATGTGGTGTTTGATATTGTGAGAAGCTTGATTCATTTTTTGGTAATTGAGAATAAATATTCAGATGAAAGCAGTTGATTTAAAAGTTTTGGTGGTGTCACAGGCGGATGTTCATGGCGGGGCTGCTCGCGCTGCCTATCGTTTACACCGGGCTTTACTTCAGCGTGGTGTGCAATCCCAAATGCTGGTAGCTAAAAAAATGAGCGGTGATTATTCTGTACTGGGGCCCGATTCCAATCCTGCTAATACATGGGCAGATTTGAGGAATTATTTAAGTTTACCCCTGCACTGGTTGCATGATGCAGTTAATCGTAATTTACATTCCTACAATATTTTTCCTAGTGGTTTACATAAGAAAATTAATGCGATGGATGTGGATGTAGTCAACCTGCATTGGATCAACCGGGAAATGATGTCGGTTGCTGAAATAGCTAAAATTCACCACCCAATTGTCTGGACGTTGCATGATATGTGGGCTTTTTGTGGGGCTGAACATTATGATGACCTTGCCCAGCCAGAACGCTATAAGGCGGGATACCCGGCTTCCCAATCTCACCGGGGAAGATTTGACCTTGATCGCTGGGTTTGGCAACGTAAATTCAAACACTGGAGTAAAAAGCCGTTTAATTTTGTGACGCCCAGTGTGTGGCTAGCGCAGTGTGTAGAGCAGAGTGCTTTACTGCGTAATCATAAGGTGCGATCTATTCCTAACTGTATTGATCTTGAATTATTTCGACCCATCGATAAAAAATTGCTAGAAATCTATTAGGCTTATCTTTAGAAAAGCGTTACTTGTTGTTTGGTGCATTATCGAGCACAGCGGATGAACGTAAAGGTTTTTCACAGCTTTTAACTGCCCTTAATCGTTTAACGCTTCAAGCTGATGATGTTGAATTATTAATTGTTGGTGCCACTCAGCCATCGGAGGCGAGTGAGTTTTCACTGCCTGTACATTATCTTGGGACTTTTAATGATGAACTGACCATGGCGCTGGTTTATTCCGCGGCAGATATCTTTGTAGCACCTTCATTACAAGATAATCTGCCGAATACAGTAATGGAGGCGATGGCCTGCGGTACGCCGTGTGTGGCTTTCAATACCGGTGGCTTCCCCGATATGATTGAGCATCATCATAATGGGGCTTTGGCAGAGTGTTTTTCTGCAGCGTCGTTGGCTAGCGAAATTGCTTGGACGCTTGAAGAAGCAACGCGTTCTCAATTGGGTGAGCAGGCAAGAAAAAGCGTAGAGCAAAAATATAGTGCTGATGCGGTTGTTGAACAGTATTTGAATCTGTTTGAAAGCTGTGTAATTGACGGTTAATCAGTGAGAATTATCTGTTTGTCCAAGCGCAGCCCTCTGTCCCGTGATTTATGGGAACGTCCTTATGGTCGATTCTTTAATTTGGCCAAGGGTTTGGCCGAGGCGGGTCATGAAGTTCATTTAGTATTGCTTAATTACAAGCGACAAATTGAGTTTACGCAACAGCGTGACGGGATTATCTGGCACTCGGTCAATTTATTGCCGAACCCTCTTGCTTATTATTCTTTTGTTAAAACGCTTGCAGAAGAAGCTCATACGGATTGGCTGCTAGGCTTTTCCGATACCTATTTTGGTATTTGTGCTGTTAGTGTCGCGGGTAGTGTTGGCGCTCGTTCTTTAATAGATGCTTACGATAATTATGAAAGCTACATACCTTGGTTAAAACCATTGCATTGGCTTTGGCGGCGGGCGTTAAAACGTGCGTCTGCACTCACTGCCGCAGGCCCTGGTTTGCTAGATAAAATTTCAGTAGATCGACCACGTGATGCTGATAATGCACAAGTGATAGCGATGGCTGCGGACCCGATGTTTTGTGCTGGAAATAAGCATGCTGCGCGCGAGCACTTGCGGCTGCCTAAGGATAAAGTATTAATAGGGTATTGCGGCAGTATATTTTCCAGTCGAGGTATTAGCGTTTTATTTGAGGCTTTCCATTCGCTGGCCGCCAGGAACCCAGCGGTTGATTTTGTGTTAACTGGCAGAAAGAATCTTGAATTGAATGTGCCGGAAAATACACATTGGTTAGGTTATCTCGAAGACAAGAGTATGGTAGATGTGTTTCGCAGTTTAGATGTTCTGGTTGCAGTAAATGAAGATAGTAGCTTTGGTAATTACAGTTATCCGGTAAAGATTTATGAGGCTTTAGCCTCGGGTACGCCGGTGCTGGCAAGTGCGACAGCTTCCACGAAATATGTGCTGGAGGATTACCCTGAGGCATTATTTGCAGCAGGTAGTAGTGAAGCGTTGCAGCAGCAGCTAGAGGCTTTTATTACTCGGCCCTATTCTGTGCAGAGTAAAGGCTCTGGCTGGGATGAACAGGTGAGGTGTTTGGAGTCTTTGCTAACAAAAGCTAATTGATTGTATATTTTTCTCGGTGTTTAAGGGGTTTAGAGTAAGAAGTTGATAGCAAAATGGGTTGGAATTATTGCAGAGTTTTTTCGAGGTTTTTTTGTTGGAAAAGAGTAAGAGAAAAATTGGGTCGGTTTCTATAGTTGAAATGACGACAACATATCCTTTGAGTCCAGAGGATTGTCAGCCTGATTTTATTCAGAGCCTTTGTCTTCGTCTAGCAGAAAATATTAATGTGAACGTTCTCGCTCCATCATCTTCGCTAATGAATAAACATGTTGATACTGATGTTGGTCTGGTGAAGGTCGTTTATTATCGATATTTTTTTAAAGGTCTAGAGCAGCTTTGCTATGGTGCCGGTATTAATGCCAATATAAAGGAAAAACCATGGCGTTTATTGCTAGTTCCTTTGTTGTTGGCAGGGCAGCTGCTTGCGCTGAGTAAGATGACTAGAAATAGCAATATCGATCTCCTGCATGCTCATTGGATAATACCTCAAGGCTTGGTAGCTGTTATCTATAAGAAGATTTTCAAAGCAAAAGAGAAAATACTGATTACTGCCCACGGTGGTGATTTGTATAGTTTAAAAAGCAATTTATTAGTGAAATTAAAATGTTGGGTTCTTAATAATGCAGATCATATAACCGTGGTGAGTAGTCCAATGCAAAGCTATTGTATAAACCAGCTAGGTATTGAAGCTAATAAACTATCAGTATTGCCAATGGGGGTGGATATAGCCGGGCGTTTTTCCATTAAGCAGCCAGTTTTACGTGCTAGCAATGCCATGATTTTTGTTGGCCGGCTGGTAGATAAGAAAGGTGTCGCAACTCTGTTGAAGGCATTGGCTGAGCTGGGCAGGGATGATTGGAGCCTCAAAATTATTGGTGATGGGCCGTTAATGCCTTTGCTTGTTGATTTATGTAGAAAATTAAACCTTGATACAAAGGTTGAATTTCTTGGGGCAGTTCACAATACACTGATAGCTGATTATTTATATGCGGCTGATATCGCAGTGATGCCATTTGAAATAGCTAACGATGGTGATCAGGAGGGCTTGGGTTTGACGACTGTAGAGGCGATGGCTTGTGGTTGCGCTGTTGTGGTTGCAGATTTACCTGTGGTGGCTGATGTCGTTACTGATGGCGTAGACGGATTGCTCTTTCAGTCTTCTAATCAAGCGAGTTTGCGACAAACGTTAAATAGATTGTTAGCTGATCAGGATTTAAAAGCTCGCTT
Organism: Oceanicoccus sp. KOV_DT_Chl; assembly: GCF_900120175.1. Taxonomy (NCBI): domain Bacteria; kingdom Pseudomonadati; phylum Pseudomonadota; class Gammaproteobacteria; order Cellvibrionales; family Spongiibacteraceae; genus Oceanicoccus; species Oceanicoccus sp. KOV_DT_Chl. Next base: position 735,936 of record NZ_FQLF01000002.1, on the reverse strand, counting down.
ACAAGCGGCTTCACGTGCTTCTGTTTTGGCGCGGTTTGATTGGCAGACTATAGGAAATCAATATGCTGATTTAATCGAGAATATGTGCCGTAAATAAATTTATTAATTAGTTCGTTGGTTTCTCGCTTTACCCAACCCGCATTGACAAATCCACCGCCCGGCAGTCTTTGGTCAGCACCCCAATAGAAATATAATCCACTCCTGTATTTGCGTACATTAGTAATGTGTCGGTGGTAATGCCGCCGCTGGCTTCGAGTTTGGCCTTGCCGCTGTTTAAGACAACGGCTTCTTTCATCAGTGATTCAGTGAAATTATCCAGCATTACGATATCGGCACCGGCATCAAGCGCTTGGGTTAATTCATCCAGGTTTTCGACCTCGACTTCGACAGGTTTATTGGGTTCCTGCTCTTTAGCCGTGGCGATGGCCTGAGCTATACCGCCGCAGGCAGCAATATGATTTTCTTTGATTAGGAAGGCATCATAGAGTCCGATCCTATGGTTGTAGCATCCTCCTTGGGTGACTGCGTATTTTTGGGCGTTACGTAAGCCGGGGATGGTTTTGCGGGTGTCTAACAGTTTTACTTTGGTGGCTTTAACAATATTGGCGTAGCGTTGGCAGGTCGTGGCTGTGCCAGACAATAGCTGTAGGAAGTTAAGGGCGGCACGTTCACCAGTTAGCAGGCTTCTGGCTAATCCGGATAATTCAAACAGGGTTTGGTTGGCTTCGACTTGCGCGCCATCCTCGGCATGCCACTTTATCTGTACATTGGGGTCAATTTGCCGAAACACTTCATTGACCCATGCCTGGCCACATAATATCGCTGCTTCCCGGGTGATTACTCTAGCGGTCGCCTGTTGCTCGGCAGGAATCAGGCGCGCGGTGATGTCGCCGTCACCAATATCTTCTTGTAGGGCGCGCTTGACAGTAATTTCGAGGTCCTGTTGGGCGTAGGCAGGGAGGGTGTTAGCTTGGCTCATGGATATGCTTTCATGTTGGTCGTGGGTTTCGAGTGGCTATTAGCTTGCGCGGGGCATTCTATCAGCTTTTCTATTGTCTAAGAATAAGTGCGTCGCCGCGCTGGGCAAATTCAATTTCCCGTAATGCGCTCATGCCTAGCAATACCATATTATCGCGCATGCCCGGGTTGATGCTGGCACGAATGCGGTAAAGTTTGATGCCGCCAATTTGTACACTATCAAGCTCTGTATTGGCTACAGTTACCGTACCGTTCGCAGTATTGGCAAGCTGTTTTCTACCAGCAACCAGGCCAATGCTTGCGGCTAGTTTGCTGGGAATCACTACGTCAGTGGCGCCAGTGTCCAGCAGGAAGACGACTTTGTGGCCGTTGATAAAGCCATTGGTGACATAGTGATGCTGCCGGTTGGGCATCAGGATGACTTCAGTGATGCCGGTGCTGCTGATTTCGCTTAGCGGCTGTTGATTAGGGTTAACTTGTTCGTCTATCCAGCCATCAAAAAAGGTGATCAGCATGGCTAGCAAAACCAGCCAGGCCAGAATAAACATGGCGAGGCCCATTCTTTTAGGGGTATTGCTTGCATTCGGTTCGGTAGGAGTACTCATTAATGTAGGTTTGGTGCCTGACTGATCAAATGGTCGATATTGTACTAAGATTATATGTAGAGAGGGCAAACTGTGACTGAATTCTCGAACTTTACATACAGTCATAACAGCTGCTTGCTGATTGTTATACTATCAGACCAAAGCACTCTCGATTAGGTCTTTATTCAACCAGCAGTACATAGTCGAGATTCGCGTATTAGCATTTTTGGGTATTGCCATGGTAGACACAAAAAACGTTGTAAAACTTAGCGATCACGCGGCCAAGACTAGTGACCCGAGCGCGTTATTAGTTCGTTTGCCTGCACCATTTGCGCAGATGAAGGATAAAGGTAAGCAGTCCTTGCAGCCATTACTACAGTCCTTATTCGATAATATCGACGATGCGTTATTTGAATTGGCTGATCGTGCAGAAGCTAATGCTGAACAAAATATGTATTTTGAATCGATGCGGGAAGTCAGAATAAAGCGCCGCGGTATGGAATTGGCTTTTGGCAAAGGTATTGATTCTGCATTTGCCACTCTGTTGGCTAGTCCAAATGAGCCGCCTGTGCTGAATGAATCAGCCAAGATTTCCACAGAAAGCTGGTCACTGGTTAATGATGATGAGCTGGAAGAGTTGGTCGCATCAGACAATATGGTTGCCAAGGCAGAGCGTCAGTTTGCGCTAGAGTTGAAGCAGCTCACCACGCGTTTAAATACCTTGATTATCTCTCAGGATGTTACAGAGAAGAATAATCCTTTTAGTCCCGCGGTTATTTGTCAGTCATTTATTGATATTTGCAAGTCGTTAGAACTGGATATCAAAGCCAAACTGGTGTTGTTTAAATTATTTGATCGCTATGTCATGTCTGGCTTGTCGACAGTATATAAATGCTGTAATGATATTCTGGTCGATGGCGGCATCATGCCTAATATCGAACAGCAGCAAAATAATGGTGCGAAAAAACCTACAAATGCAGTGGCTGCTGAGCAAGCTCAGGCACAGTCTTCGACCAATACCGATGTATTTTCTGATTTGCAAAACTTATTACACCATATGCCGCAAGTGACTAATACTAATGCGAGTAGTGGTTTGGTGGCACCTGGCCAGGCACCGCAAATTCCCCGTGAAACTTTATTGCAATTATTGCAAGCGGTACAAAAATCGTTGCTGGGCAACATGGAAAATCAGTTGCAGTCGGCGCTGCAAGGTGTTGGCCCTCAGCAATTAGATGTGCAGCAATATTTAAGTAGTATCCTCAATGCGAAAATGCCGAATAAGGCATTAAGTATTGGTCAGATTGATGATGATGCGATTAATTTGGTCGCAATGCTATTTCAATTTATTCTGGATGATCGCAATCTCGCCCCCCCAATGAAAGCACTGATTGCTCGCCTGCAGATTCCAATTATTAAAGTGGCGATGCAAGATAAATCTTTTTTCAGTAAAGGTGGGCATCCAGCCAGAAAATTATTGAATGAAATTGCCAATGCCAGTTTAGGTTGGGTACCAACGGCCAATATTGATCGAGATCCGCTCTATAAAAAAGTATCTGATGTTATTGGCCGCATCGTTGCTGAATACGATGGAAGTAATGATTTATTTCCTGAAGTACTTGCTGATTTTATGGCTTTCCAGGAAATGGATCAGCGTCGTATCAACTTGGTCGAGCAGCGTACAATTAATGCTGAAGATGGTCGTGCTAAATCTGAAGCGGCTCGCAACCGAGTGCAGGCAGTACTGAATGAAAAGGTTGCTGGTAAAGAGTTACCCGTGGTTGTGGTTACATTGCTAGAGCAGGCATGGAGTAATGTACTGTTTCTTATTTGCTTGAAGGAAGGTGAAGAAACTAACCAATGGCAGCAGGCTTTAGAAGTAGTCGATGACTTGCTGTGGACAGTGCAGCCGGTAGAAAACACGGAGTCGCGGCAGAAGTTGCTAGCCATGATGCCCAAGTTGTTAGAAAGATTACGGGCAGGATTAACCCGAATTTCGTTTGACCCTTTCGAAATGAATCAGTTATTTACCGATCTCGAAGTCATTCATCTCAATCAATTGCAGTCGTTTAAACAGCAGGGTGAGTCGGGCGCAAACGCTACAACTAAAGTAGCCAAGCAACAAACTATTGCCAAGCAAAATCGTGCTATTGAGCAAACGCTGGACCAAATGTTAGATGGCCGTGATGCCGGTAAAGTGTCGTTGGAGCAGCTGGATGCTGAATTAGACCAGCAGCTGGCAGAATTTGATGCGCTGGGTGATTTAGTGGCCAGTGCTGCGGAGGAGTTTGATCCACAGACGCCAAAAATGGTTAAAACTGAAGCGCCAGCTCAGACTGCTGATGCCAAACTCGAACGTCGGGTTGTTGAGAAACTGGTGGTGAATGGCGCTAGCGAAGATACCGGTGCAGTGATTGAAAGCTTGTCTGCAGATGATCCTTGTTTACAGCAGGTTGATGCCATGTCGACGGGACTTTGGATGGAATTGTACCAGGATGACGGTAAAAAATTCCGCTGTCGCTTGGCGGCTATTATCCGTGCTACCAATAAATATATTTTCGTCAATCGTTCTGGAATGAAAGTCGCCGAATATACGCGGATGTCTTTAGCCGTAGCGATGAAGAAAGAGCAGATCGGGATGCTGGATGACGGTCAATTGTTTGATCGTGCGCTGGAGTCGGTCATTGGTAATTTACGTAACATGAAGACCGGTAATGGTTAGGGTGTAATCTTGGCCAAATATTAGTAATGTCTACAGTTTAGGGGCTGTATTTGTTCCCTTCCCAGCCTTAAGCTATTCTTGCGGTATTTGTTGCAAGAGTTAATCCTTTGAATTCAATTAATTTACCTGAACCACACTGGTTACCTGCGGTGCGACAAGTGCCGTCGCCAAACTATAATCAACGTCCCGTTGATACTAAAATCAGCCTTCTGGTAATTCATAATATTAGTTTACCAGCGGGTGAGTTTGGTAGTGATTGTGTTGAACAGCTATTTACCAACTGCCTCGATTGTAGTGAGCGAGATGATTTTGCCAGTTTGCAGGGGCTGGAAGTCTCTGCGCATTTGTTTATTGATCGCCTGGGTCGGGTGACCCAATTTGTGCCATTGAATTATCGCGCCTGGCATGCGGGGGAGTCCTGTTTTGAGGGACGCTCGGGCTGTAATGATTTTAGTATCGGTATTGAGTTGGAGGGAACCGACGAATGTCCCTATACTGAGCATCAATATAAATCTTTGCGGCAAATGACTCGCCAGATAATAAAGGCCTATCCCGCAATTATCCGTCGCAATATTGTCGGGCATAGTGATATTGCTCCTATGCGTAAAACTGATCCGGGCCCAGCGTTTAACTGGGATTATTTTTTTAACCAACTGTAGTGTTGATTGCTAATGGAATTTCTAAGTTTATTAATCGTTTTAGGGTTGTTGCAAGTATGGGGCTCTGGTGGGCCGGTGCAGCAAGATCAATGGCTTCATCAATGGTATAACAGAGTCAGTGGCTGGTTATCCGCCGGTCATAGCCGTTTGATTGCGGTGGTGGTAATGCCAGTTATTTTGCTGATTCTTATAGCTGGAATTTTGGATGATGCGTTGTTTGGATTGCCATTACTGATTGTTACAGTAGTAGTATTGTTATACAGCTTGGGACGTGGCGATTACAGTGATCGGCTGACACATTATTTAACTGCCTGGAATCAGGGTAATTTTGAAAGTGCTTACGAGCAGGCAATGGCAATTGGTGATTTTGAACAAAGCGATGCTATTGCCGATCACGAATCGCTACATGAACATGTACGGCGGGCGTATTTATACGATGGTTTTGAACGTTGGTTTGCAGTGGTTTTCTGGTTTTTATTGTTGGGACCAGTAGTCGCTTTAGTTTATCGTTTAAGTTATTTGTTGGGCCGTGAACAGTGGGTTGACGCTGAGGAGCGGCAGCTTGCTTTACGCTTGGTGCACTACCTTGATTGGTTGCCCGTGCGTTTACTTGTTTTGTCTTTCTCATTGACAGGTAATTTTGTGAACAGCTTTAGTCAGTGTTGGCAGCAGTTTTTTGTCAATCAACCCAGTTCTGAATTATTAGATGAATGTGCTGTTGCCGCTATCAACAATAGTGGTCATAAACGTGCTTGCCCGACAGATCCTGAACATTGCATTGAATATGGTCGAGAAGAATTGTTAGCACTGCAAGGCTTGTTATCCCGTAGTGTAATTTGTTGGGTAGTCGTGGCAGCGTTGTTGATTATTTTGTAGTTGAAAGGGTTCGCTTAATCAATTGGGTGAGCCAGTTTCATGTTCCTTTCCAAGTAATTAAAAACTTCTTTTTTGTGGTTTGTGAGGGCTGACTCGCCTGGGTGAAGCTTTGCTGGCAGCCAAATTTAACGCTTACTGATCAGCGCCCGCGCAACTTTTGACTGATTATCTCTACCTAACGCAGCAGAAATAAAATTACCGGCATCGATGAGTTTGTCTAAATTAATGCCTGTGTGGATATTTAGACCGTTAAGCATATAGACCACGTCCTCAGTAGCCACGTTGCCGGAAGCGCCTTTAGCGTAAGGGCAGCCGCCCAAACCAGCCACTGAGCTATCAATAACGCTAATCCCTTTTTGTAATGCCACAAAAATATTTGTTAGCGCCTGGCCGTAGGTATCATGAAAGTGTACGGCCAACTTATCGGCAGGTACTGCGCTTATTACTTTATCTAGCATGGCACTGACGCTCCCAGCGGAACCGGTGCCAATAGTGTCACCCAAAGACACTTCATAACAGCCCATGGCAGATAGTTGGGCGGCGACTTTGGCCACGGCTTCCGATGCAATATCACCTTCATAAGGGCAGCCGGCGACGCAGGATATATAACCTCGTACGGGAATATTATGTTCACTGGCAGCTGCTATTACGGGTTCAAATCGAGAAATACTTTCGGCAATAGAGCAATTAATATTTTTCTGACTGAATGTTTCGGAAGCGGCCGCAAAGATGGCGACCTCATCGACATGCACGGATAGGGCCCGTTCAAAGCCCTGCAAGTTCGGTGTTAGCGCGGCATAGGTTACTCCTTTGACTCGTGTTAGCTCCGTGAATACTGCTTCGCTACCAGCCATTTGTGGCACCCATTTAGGATTAACAAAACTACCGGATTCTACATACTGCACACCAGCTTCAGTCAGTTTTTCAATCAGCGCGACTTTGATGCTGGTATCAATCGCTTGTTTTTCATTTTGTAAGCCATCGCGAGGGCCTACTTCAACAATATGAACTTGTTTAGGGTAGAAAATACTCATGCGTTTGTCTCGAAGGCTAATAGTTCAGCGCCGCCATCGACCAGGCTGCCGGCTTGGAAATAAAATTCTGTCACTGTGCCATTGCCGGGCGCGCGAATGGTGTATTCCATTTTCATTGCCTCCATCACGATTAGCGGATCGCCTTGTTTGACTGCAGCGCCGCTATTGACTAACAAAGCAACAATGGTGCCGTTCATCGGCGCAGTTAGCCCGCCATCTGTTACGCTGCTGTTATCGTCACCAAGATCAGGCAGTACTTCACTAAATTGAAACACGGATTGTTGCGAGTAGAGACTGAAAACACTGCTCTCTTCAGCAATAGAAACGCGTGAACGATAGCCATTAATATCGCTGCTGAGTATGTTGCCGTTTAATCGGCCTTGAGCCGCAATTTCAGTGTCATGATAGCGGATCATATAGCGTGGCGTATTCGCAACACTGGTTTCTTCAACGGTAACGTCGAGGATTTTTTGATGGCATTGTATTTGTAGGCAATGAATATTCGCTTCATTCAAGCGCCAACTATTGCTTTGATTCCACGGTGATGACGGATCTTGGTGGCTGCTGTTGATAGCGGCTTGCTGTTGCTGTTTTAGAATTAGGTATAAAGCCGCTAGCGGTATATCTCTGGCCATGTCCTGGGCGCTGTCATGAAAAATCTCCGCACGGTGTTTTTCAATAAAACCGGTGTCTAAGTCCGCATCCACAAAAGGTTTGCAAGTAGAGAGGTTATAGAGAAAATCAATGTTGGTAGTGACCCCGTTGATACGATATTCCGTCAGTGCTTTAGCCATACGTTTTAGTGCGCGTGGACGGTCTTCATCCCAGACAATTAACTTGGCGATCATTGGGTCATAATAAACACTAACGGTATCACCTTGGCGCACGCCGGTGTCAATACGGGTATGCTCGTCTTCCGTCGGCGTTTCCAAAAACGACAGTGTGCCGGTTGCCGGTAAAAAGTCATTTGCTGGATCTTCCGCGTAAATTCTAACTTCGATAGCGTGGCCGTCAATCTGTATTTGATCCTGCTGGAAGGGCAGGGGTTCGCCCGCCGCAACGCGAAATTGCCACTCTACCAAGTCCTGACCGGTAATCATTTCAGTGACGGGGTGCTCTACTTGTAGTCGAGTGTTCATTTCCATAAAGAAAAATGAACCGTCACTATCGAGTAAAAACTCTACAGTGCCTGCACCTTGATAGTTGATAGCCTGAGCCGCCTCTATAGCGGCGGCTCCCATTTGCTGGCGCAAGCTTTCAGACATGCCGGGGGCAGGGGCTTCTTCGATCACTTTTTGATGACGTCGCTGTACCGAGCAATCGCGCTCTGCCAAATACACGGCATTATTGTGCTGGTCGCAAAAAACCTGAATTTCGACATGGCGGGGTTGGGTTAAATATTTTTCTACCAGCATGATGTCATCGCTAAACGAACTCATGGCTTCGCGCTTGGCGGTAGCTAGGGCTTCATCAAACTCGTCCGCTGACCATACCTGGCGCATACCTTTACCGCCGCCACCAGCAGCGGCTTTTAATAGTACCGGATAGCCCATAGCGGTAGCCGTTTTTTTCAAGAAAGCCGCATCCTGATTGTCGCCGTGGTAACCCGGCACTAAAGGCACGCCAGCTTTTTCCATAATAGTTTTGGCGGCAGATTTTGATCCCATTGCTTGAATAGCAGTAATAGGTGGACCAATAAAACAAATACCATTGTCTATACATAATTGACAAAAGGCGGCATTTTCACTGAGAAAACCATAGCCGGGGTGGATTGCTTGGGCGCCGGTTTGTTTGGCGGCCTTGATGACGTTTTCCATTAGCAGGTAAGATTCTCGTGAGGGGGCAGCGCCTATGTGTACTGCCTCATCGGCCATCGCTACGTGTAGGGCATTACTGTCAGCATCTGAATAAACAGCGACGGTGCGAATACCCATTTGCCGCGCAGTTTTAATGACTCTGCATGCAATTTCACCGCGATTGGCGATCAATATTTTATCGAACACAGTTTATTCTCCTGCCGTTGCAGCATTAATCCAGTTGGGTTGGCGTTTTTCCAAAAAAGCGCCGAGCCCTTCTTTGCCCTCAGCTGAACTGCGAATAGTTGCGATTAGTTCACTGGTCTGTTTTATAAGTGCTTGATCTATGGCTTGAAATTTTATCTCGCTGATTAACTGTTTTGCCGAGGTGACAGCGGCAGGGCCGTTGGTTAATAGTGCATCGGTTATAGTGGCAATGCTTGCATCCAGCTGTTCTTGCGCCACACACTCATTGACCAGACCAAGCTGAAAAGCAGTAGCAGCAGTAAAGCGTTCAGCGGTCATAAAATAGCGGCGCGCTGCACGGGGCCCAATGGCTTCGATAACATAGGGGCTAATCGTGGCAGGAACCATACCTAATTTAACCTCACTTAAACTAAAGCTTGCGTGTTCAGCGGCAATGGCCATGTCGCAGCAGCTAACTAAACCGACACCACCACCAAACGCTGCGCCTTGCACGCGGGCTATGGTGGGTTTAGATAGGCTATAGAGCGTGTGTAGCATCAGTGCGAGTTTCTTCGCGTCTACTAAGTTTTCTTCGACGCTGTAATTTGCCATCCGCTTCATCCAATTTAGATCAGCGCCGGCTGAAAAACTTTTACCCTTAGCGGCCAGAATGACTACTCTAACTGCTGCGTTAGCATTCAGGTCGAGAAAAATATGAGTGAGTTGCGCGACGATTTGATCGTCAAAAGCATTGTGCTTATCGGGATTATTTAGTGTGACCGTGGCAATACCGCGTTCATCGATTACCGAAGTAATTTTATCCAGCTTCATAACTGTCTCCCTTACATTCTAAAAATACCAAACTGTGTGTCCGCAATTGGCTTATTCAAGGTAGCGGATAATGATAGGCCCAGTACCATCCGGGTCTCCGCGGGATCAATCACGCCGTCGTCCCATAATCTGGCTGAGGCGTAATAGGGGTGACCTTGTTTTTCGTAGGTTTCAAGAATGGGCTGTTTAAATTGGGCTTCTTGTTCCGCACTCCAGTGTTCACCCTCGTTTTCTTTCTGGTCGCGTTTGATTTGCGCCAACACACCAGCAGCTTGTTCGCCTCCCATTACCGAAATGCGAGCGTTAGGCCACATGAATAAAAAATTGGGGTCGTAGGCGCGACCGCACATGCCGTAATTTCCCGCACCAAAGGATCCGCCGATGACAACAGTGAGCTTGGGGACTTTGGCACAGGCGACAGCGGTAACCATTTTGGCACCGTGTTTGGCGATACCACCGGCTTCATACTGTTGGCCTACCATAAAACCGGTAATGTTTTGTAAGAAGATAAGCGGGATTTTGCGTTGCGCACAGAGTTCAATAAAATGTGCGCCTTTTTGTGCAGACTCGGAAAATAGAATGCCGTTGTTACCAATAATACCCACCGGATAACCAAAAATATGGGCAAAGCCACAGACTAGAGTGGTGCCATACAGTGCTTTAAATTCAGTAAACTCGGAACCGTCAACAATACGGGCAATGATTTCCCTAACGTCATAGGGGTGGCGACTATCTTTAGGCACCACACCGTAGATTTCCTTGCTCTCATAAAGTGGCTCCGTTACTGCTCTCGTAGCTAGTTGCTGAGGTTTAACCCGATTTAGATTAGCAATCGATTGCCTGGCTAACTGTAGGGCGTGATGATCGTTTTGGGCGTAGTGGTCGGTTACACCGGAAGTTTTACAGTGTAAGTCTGCGCCGCCTAAATCCTCGGCGCTGACCACTTCACCGGTGGCGGCTTTTACCAGCGGCGGGCCAGCTAGGAAAATAGTCCCTTGCTCTTTCACAATAATTGACTCGTCCGCCATTGCGGGCACATAGGCGCCGCCAGCAGTACAGGACCCCATTACCACTGCGATTTGTGGAATATTTTTGGCAGACATATTGGCTTGATTGAAAAAGATGCGGCCAAAGTGTTCGCGGTCGGGAAATACCTCGTCTTGTCGAGGTAAATTGGCACCGCCGGAATCAACTAGATAGACACAGGGTAGATTATTTTCCTCCGCAATCGTTTGCGCGCGTAAATGTTTTTTTACTGTCAATGGGTAGTATGAGCCACCTTTGACCGTGGCATCGTTCGCCACAATCATGCATTCCTGCCCGCAGATACGGCCTACGCCAGCAATAACGCCGGCGGCATTTACTTCTTCATCGTAAACGTCATAAGCGGCGAGTTGTGATATTTCTAAAAACGGTGAGCCAGGGTCTACCAGTGCATTGATACGTTCCCGAGCCAGTAGCTTGCCCCGATCTTTATGGCGCTGCTGGTATTTTTCGCCACCGCCTTTTTTAATGGCTGCAATTTTTTCGGCGAGGTCATCCACTTGCTGCTGCATGGCTTCAACATTTGCGATGAAATCTGCAGAGCGTGTGTTTATTTTGCTTTTAATGGTGTTGTTGATCATGCTCATAGCCGTTCACTTTTTTATTGCCGTGATGAAAGATTTTCCGGTTACCGGGTTAGCTGGTTTCTTTAAATAATTCACGACCTATTAGCATACGACGAATTTCCGAGGTGCCTGCGCCAATTTCATAGAGCTTGGCATCGCGTAATAAACGTCCGGTAGCAAATTCATTGATATAACCATTGCCACCTAATGCCTGAATTGCTTGTAAGGCCATCTGGGTTGCTTTTTCGGCGGTAAATAAAATCACTGCGGCGGCATCTTTACGTGATTCATCGCCGCGGTCACAGGATTTTGCGACCGCATAAAGATAGGCGCGAGAGGCATTTAAGTCGGTATACATATCGGCGAGTTTGCCTTGCATTAATTGAAACTCGCCAATGCTTTGGCCGAACTGTTTACGGTCATGGAGATAAGGCACCACAATATCCATGCAGGCCTGCATAATGCCGACAGGGCCACCGGAAAGAACCGTGCGTTCGTAATCCAGACCGCTCATTAATACCCGTACCCCACCACCTTCCTGGCCGAGAATATTTTCCGCTGGCACTGCGCAGTCTTGAAACACCAGCTCGCAAGTGTTGGAGCCTCGCATGCCCAGTTTGTCGAGTTTTTGGTGACGGGAAAAACCGGGGTAGTCGTGTTCAACAATAAACGCTGTCATTCCTTTGGCGCCAGCTTCCATATCGGTTTTGGCGTAGATCACATAAGTATGGGCATCGGGACCATTGGTAATCCACATTTTGTTGCCGTTCAAAATATAGTGGTTGTCTTTTTTCTCGGCTTTCAACTTCATACTGACTACATCCGAACCCGCATTGGGTTCTGACATTGCCAGTGCGCCAATATGCTCGCCGGAGCATAGCGCTGGCAGGTATTTTTGTTTTTGCTGTTCGCTGCCGTTTTTGAAAATCTGGTTAACGCAGAGGTTGGAGTGAGCGCCGTAGGAAAGCCCGACTGACGCCGATGCCCGGCTGATTTCTTCCATCGCGACGGTGTGAGCAAGATAACCCATATTGGTACCGCCATATTCTTCGGCAACGGTCATACCCAGCAAACCCAGATCACCGAATTTGCGCCATAAATCCATGGGAAAGGCGTTATCAGTGTCGATTTGTGCAGCGCGAGGGGCAATCTCATTTTGAGAAAATTGATATACCGTGTCGCGCAGCATGTCGATTTCTTCACCGAGGTCAAAATTGAGGGTGGGGTAGCTAGTGTTCATGGGGGGTTACCTGTTACGGGCCGCTTCAAAGTAAAAGGGCATATTAGGATGTGGGAGCCAGCTCAGCTAAGGCTAGCAGGCATTTCTCTTCCGAGCTTTCCAGGTCGAGCATCATCACTTCCAGATCGTGTAACTGTTGCTCAAGTTGGCCACGCTTTTCACGGATCTTGCTGATCAGACTATGCAGCTGGTCAGCATTATTCTGGCCGGGGTGGTACATGGTGATGATGTCGCGGCTCTCTTCAAGCGTAAACCCCAACCGCTTACCGCGCAGAATAAGCTTTAAAGCGACTCGGTCGGCGGGGCTGTAAATACGATTATTGCCATTACGTTCAGGCTTGAGCAGGCCTTTTTCTTCATAAAAGCGGATAGTGCGGGTGGTAATGTCAAATTCTGCTGCCAGATCCGAGATATTGTACGTATTGGACATAGTCGAGCCCCACTATAGGAAGATGGGTAATACTAAGTTACCTTTACGTTAACGTCAACTGCCGGCAGGTCAGATTTATCATTGGTAGGGGCTAATAGTTCCAGCGATAGTATTACTTGCTCGAAGTACTATCGGGGCTTGTCAGTAGTATTGTCTTGAAGGTGGCATCGTTTTGGCGGTTGATAGTTTTGATTAGTCCGACTGTATCGAGCGCTTAACAGATTAGAAGTAGCACACGGTTTTTAAGTGGTGAATTTATATCATGATCGCAGAGTAAAAATTGTTGATGGCTTTTTACAGGATCATAAAATGTTGGACGTTTTCAAAAATCGAATGATTGCTTTATTGTCATGGTTTGTTGATTGACAGTGATTCACCTGAACATTTACCGTAAGGTCGAAATTGATAACATAATAAGGCCTGTTAAATGACCATCGAAACTCAAAGTCGTACTGCTTTAAAAGACTTAATCAGTTTGTTACAAGAAGTAGATGATCGCTGGTCTGGGCCTGAGTGGAATTTAAACTCTGCTGAAGATGTGGCTGCCTCCCATCGCGCATTAATGCATATTTTAGAAGCCGGCTTGGTCGGATTTTTTGAGCAAGATGTCCGCTGTCCTAATTTTCGTCGTATAGTAACACCCAGTCGTAAACTCACGGGTGATAATAGCGATGCCATTTATTTTGATGCGCCGGTCAGTGCAGATTACACTTATGTGGTTCATGGGACCGTACAGCGCTCGGCCTATTTTTCGGTAACTATTGAGGAGGGTGCCGAGGACGGCAAGCTGGCCAATAAAACCGGTGGTGTTATTAACGACACTGAGCTGGATATCGACAGCAATGGACATTTCACTATTTATTTAGGCGGTGAGCCCAAAACGCGGAATTGGTTGCCCTTATCTGCCAACGCATCCAGAGTAACAACACGTCATTATTATGAACATAAAACCCCTGCAGCTAAGCGTGTTGATTTAGAGCCACGTCTGACGATTGAATGTCTTAGCGATATTGATACTCCGGAGCCGGCTAATGATGCCAGTATCGCTGCCGGTATAAACCGGGTCAGTAATTTTGTCCGTACCCGTACTCTGGAAATGTTACCGATGGCTAACGCTGAAACTCAGCCGGACTTTGTCGGTTTAATCCCCAATCAATTTCCGACACCCGTTCCGCCGGGGGATTTTGGTTTGGCTGCCTTTGATGCGCATTATTCGATGGCGCCCTTTTTTATCAATCATGATGAAGCTTTAGTGATCACGGGTCGCTGGCCGGAATGTCGCTTTGCTAATATCTGTTTATGGAACCGTTTTCAGCAAACCTATGATTACGTTAATCGCAGCGCGTCTTTGAATAGAGCGCAAACAGAGCTGGAAGATGATGGTAGTTTTAAAATAATTTTGGCGAATAAAAACCCGGGACACCCTAACTGGATTGATACAGAAAACAACCTGTTTGGCTTGGTGTTCTGGCGGTTTTTTCTGGTTGAAGGTGAGGTGGAAACACCGCAGGCGACGGTGGTGAAACTAGCCGAATTAGTTTGAGTGGTTATAGATGGAGCTCTTGCGAATGAGTTTTATTGCTTGGTAGGTATAGTCTAGTGGCTGGCGATATCGTCGCGCGCAGTAGCACTTTTTGGCTGCTAGCGGTCGTCTATATGCTGTTTTTCGCGGCTGCCCCTGCTCCATGGGCGGCAGTGTTTAAAGTGCTACCTCTGCTAAGTTTGATTGCATGGGCCATAGTCGCCGCGCCTGGTCGGCCTTATTTGATCCTTGCATTAGTGCTGGGTGCCAGTGGTGATGCCTTGCTTGCCCTGGGTTATTTTATTCCTGGTTTGATTGCATTTTTACTGGGGCATCTCGTTTATATCCTGTTATGGCGTTCCGCCCCTGTACTGATTATCCCCCTCTCCAAAAAGTATGTTGCTGCTGCCATCATCTTGGCGATGGTGTTGGCTGCGGTGTTGATTTTACCTTCTGCAGGTGGCTTGTTTTGGGCTATAGCCAGTTATTTGCTGGTCATTACATTAATGGCCCTGATAGCCATGACCAGCCGGCTGATTAACCACTGGGGGGTGATCGGCGTTTGTAGTTTTTTGCTATCAGATTTTATCTTGGCGTGGAATGAGTTTGTCGATCCTATTAGCTTGAGTATGCCATTGGTGATGATCAGCTACTATCTGGCGCAATATTCTATTTGTAGATCGGTGATCGACTGCCATACTAGACAATGATAACAATAGGCCAAAATGGCTGGGGGGATTTTATGACGACTTTCACTAAAATGGCGGTGCGTTCTATAACGCTATTGCTGAGTTGTGCTGCGCTGAGCGTAAGTGCGGATACCCAGTTAGAAGAAATAACGGTTACAGCGCAAAAGCGTGAGCAGGGTTTGCAGGATGTCCCTATTGCGCTAAGTGCATTTCAAAGTGAATTTATTGAAGGGGTAGGTGCTGAATTAATTGATGACCTCGCTCGCTTCACCCCGGCTTTGACTACGCAGGCCAGCACCCAGGGTGAACCTAATATTTATATCCGTGGTATCGGCTCGAATGATTTTGGCGTTGGTGGCGATATCAGTGTTGGTGTTTTTATTGATGATATTTATGTGGGGCGGATCTCTGGTGCAATTTCAGATTTGGCTGATGCCGAACGCGTAGAGATTCTAAAAGGGCCGCAGGGCACTTTGTTTGGCCGCAATACTATTGGAGGTGCTATCAGCATCACCACTAAAAAGCCGGGCCAGGAAACCGCCGGCAAAGTTAAAGTGGAAACCGGCAGTTATAACAAAAAACGTGTTGATGCCAGTATCGAAGGTGCGGTGACCGATTCTGTTACTATGCGCTTATCCGGTTTATACAACCGTCGCGATGGTTGGAAACATAATGATTTTGATAACACTGACGTCGAAGATGAAAACAATAGAGGATTGCGCTGGACTACTGTTTTCAATAATGACGCTGGCTTTGATGCCATGTTCAAACTGAATTACGACAAAATTGACGTTATTTCCCGCGGCCCTCAATCTACCAATCCCCTCTACGCTAATGGTGATTTCTATGACGATATCAATAGTGACCTTGGTGATAACGGTCTGGAAAAACGCAGCCTTTATGATGCGTCAGTGCATCTGGGATGGGACTGGGGCGATTATGAGTTTCAGTCGATAACAGGTGTGCGTGATACAGATTATAAATCGCGCAAGGATACTACCGGTTCTGGCAGTCGTGACGCCAGATTAAGAACCAATATCTTTGTGGATGCCAGACAATACAGTCAGGAATTTCGGTTGAACTTTGATGATGGCGGTGATTTGTTTTGGTTTTTAGGGACGAGTATTTTTTATGAGGATGTTGAACAGGATTCCCTGCTGGAATCAACCAACGAAACCGTTAAGTACGTCATTCAGGATCGCCAACCTGCAATCTTTCCATTTATTGCGGTTGATTTCCCCGATGGTGTCGATTACTACGAGTATTTAGAAAACGCCGGTGAATATTATAGTTATGCGGTTTATGGTGATGCGACCTGGAAATTCACCGAGGATTGGGAGCTGACCTTTGGCTTGCGTTATACCCTGGATGAAAAAGAGCATATGGTAGATAGCCGTGGCCCTGAGCCGGATAAATTGGTGTTTTTTGGTACTGAAAATTTTCCCGGTGTGGTATATCAGGATCTTCCTGTGGATGAGAATGATGAGAGCTGGGACGCCTGGACGCCACGTTTAGTTTTGCGCTGGAATCAAAGTGACAGCAACATGTTTTATGGCTCCATCGCCAAAGGTTTTAAATCCGGCGGTTTTAATAGTTTTGCGCCGGGTAACCCGTTTGACCCAGAGTTTGTGTGGAGTTATGAACTGGGCAATAAAAGTAGTTGGCTCGATAACCGTTTACAGTTAAATGCTGCTCTGTTTTATTACGACTACGAAGATTTGCAGGTGAATAATATCGAAGGAGCAGTAGTCGTCTTACGTAATGCTGGTGAGGCACAGGGGCAGGGCTTTGAATTTGATGCCAATTGGTTAATATCGGAAAACTGGCAGCTGATGTTAAGTGGTAATTATCTGGATACCGAGTTTAAGGAATTTGTTGCTGCGATTGATAATGTAGCCACTGATTTGGCGGGTGATCAAATGCCGCTGGCGCCTGAGTTACAATTTAGTGCGACGTTGATGTACGACACCATGCTGAATTCCGGAGCCAGTGTGGATGCACGACTTTCTTATTCATGGTCAGATGATTATTATTTTAGTGTGAGCAATACTCCTGATGAATACCAGGATGCTTTTGGTACCGTGGACGCGCGGATAGCCTGGACCGATGCGTCGAGTCATTGGACGGTTGCCGTGTTTGGGCAAAACCTGACAGATGAAGAATATTTGGTGGATGCGGGTGGTTTGGCTAAATACGATTTAAATGCAGCTATAGCAGTTGCGGCTATTGGTCGTACCGTGGGCGTTAGTGCGGCTTACCAATTTTAGATGAGCTAATACGATGGACTTTGTCGTTTATGCTATTCCCTTTTTTTTACTGGCTCTATTGCTAGAGTTGTTGTTTGATCATTTGCGCGGTACCGGTTATTACCGTGCAAATGACACTATCAACAGTTTAAGTATGGGCTTGATCAGTACGACCAGTGGTTTAGTATTAATCGATATTGGCGGTAAAGTGTATGCGTTAGTGCAGCAAACGACGGCGCTACCTGTTTGGCAACACGTTAGTATTTGGCAATGGCTGTTGGCCTTTTTGCTCTATGATCTTTGTTATTACTGGTTTCACCGTATCAGTCATGAACGAAAATTGTTTTGGGCTGCGCATGTCTCGCATCATCAAAGCGAAGAATACAATCTAAGTACAGCCTTGCGTCAAACCAGTACGGGTTTTTTATTGAGTTGGCTGTTTTATATCCCGTGTTTTTTTATTGGTATGCCAGCGGAGGTTTTTGTCAGTGTCGCCAGCCTCAATTTAATTTATCAATTCTGGGTTCACACGCGTTTTGTTCCTGAGTTAGGGCTCATCGAGAGGGTGTTTATAACCCCCTCCAATCATCGTGTTCATCATGCCCGCAATGCAGAGTATATTGATAAAAATTATGGCGGCGTGTTTATTGTGTGGGACCGTTTGTTTGGTACCTATACGCCTGAACGCAAAGATATTGCTGTAGATTTTGGCATTACCCGGGGTTTGAATAGTTGGAATCCAATATGGGCCAATGTTCATGTCTATGTAGGTATGTTTCGCGATAGTTTTCTGACTCGTTCCTGGCGCGACAAAATAAAAGTGTGGTTTGGTGCGACAGCATTTGTGCCTGATGATATTACCAAAGGGGAGGTGATAGCTGGCACTCATTATGATCCAGTCATTGCTGCATGGTTGCGTAATTATGTGATACTGCAATTTTTATTAGCTGTGGTTTTGGGTGTCGTGCTGAAGTACCAATTTGAAACTATGGGTATGATCAATGGCTCGGTGTTATTTGCTTATATGGTGCTGAGCTTAATGGTGTTGGGCTGGTTACTTGAAGGGCGATATTGGGGGCTGGAGTTAGTTCGCTTGGGATTGGCACCCATTATTGGGCTGGTGCTGTGGGGCGAGTTGAATAGTGTGTTGATTATAGCAAGCTTGATGTTTATCGCTTATATAGTTTATCGACGCGAAGGATTTACTCAACAAACACTAACGGCAAAATAATGTTGGTTTACTCGCTCGCGACTTCAGTGGGTTTTGAAAATCCTCTTATGGCTGCGACAATTAATAAAACGGCTAATAATTGAATGATAGCGCAGGCGGTCATTAGCGCCATCATATCAAAGCGCTGTAGAATAACGATAATAATCAAAGTGGCAATGCCTGCGTGGCGGACGCTAAATTCAATCAATAAGGCGATACTATCTTGCTTATTTAGTTTGGCTAACCTGGTGATTATCAAGCCTAGAAGAATAGAGCCAAAGGTAAAGGCTAGCGCGGCAGGTAGCGCATTCTCCAAACTCTCGGCGGTGATACCGTTATCAACCATAAAACTTAGCGACACAATAATAAGGATCAGTACATTAGTCATCCGGCTAAAGTTTTTTTCATTGTTTGCTATCCAATTTGGATGGTTGCTTTTAAGCCACATGCCAACAGCGATTGGCGCGAAGACCAAGAGTATTAATTGGCCAATCATGGGAGCGAGTGGGACAGAAATAGTTGTGGATTCCGCCAAAAACCAATCAAAACCGATGGCGGCGATTAGCGGGATGGTGATTAACCCTAGCATGCTTGATGTAGCAGTATAACTGACGGAAAGAGCAACATTGCCGCGAGCGAGTGCGGTCATAATATTAGAGATACCACCGCCAGGGCAGGCTGCGAAAATAATAAGGGTACCGATATTTTCGGGGCTTAGGGCAAATGTGGTTGTCTGCAGTGTAAATATAATGGCCGCGGCTAATAATGGCAGCGTAATCAGTTGTGCGCCGGTGCCCACTAAAATCGCTTTGGGGTACAGTGCAATTCGTTTGAAATCTTCTTTGGTTAAATCCATGCCGATAATAGCCATCACTACAAACAGCGATAGCGGCACGATTAAATTTACTAATAGGTCATTCAGATTCATCAGTGTGCCCACATTTTAATATTGCTGACTATAGCCCATTCACAGTTTTAGTTTGTTTATTTTTGGTAATCTTATGGTGACATTCAGTTAAAGTGAATCACAGTACAATAACATTAATAGATTTTATTTATGGGTACTAATAAATGACGCTACCAGCTGCTAGCCGATACCATCGCACGCCAATTAAAATATTAAATACGGTTTTAGGTGGCTTCAATACTATGGGTATTGGTCGTTATCCGCTGGATGAAAATTCGCTGATAAAAAAAGCCAGAGCGCAAGCTGGATTAACAGAGTTTGGTGACGAGTCTTTTTTGGTACCCATGCGTGTGTTATTGAAGTCGCTGGAGCAAGAGGCCGACTTAAACCCCATTGGCCGGATGTTAACCGGTATTTCACTGGTGCGGTTATTAAAACATCGATTGCTACTAACGGACTTGCTAAAGCGCGAGCCGCAAATTCTTGAACGCGAAATAAAATCTCCGGTGGTCATTGTCGGGCTTGCTCGCTCCGGCACCACTCGTTTGCATCGTTTATTGGGGGCTGATAAGCGCTTCCTGAATCTCAAGGCTTGGGAGTCGGTTAACCCGGTTCCCTATCCTGAAAGTTTTAGTGCCAGGGCAGAAAATAAAGTCGATCCACGTTTTACCAATATTCAACAAGGCCTGAAAGCTGTGCTTTATCTGAGCCCACAAATAGCGGCAGTACACCCCTTGGCAGCGGATGCGATTGAGGAGGAAGTGGGTTTATTACAACACGCATTTGCCAGCCAGATTTTTGAAGTGTGTACTAAAGTTCCCAGTTTTGCTGAATACATCATGACCCACGATCAAACGCCTGCTTATGAGTATATGGCCACACTGATGAAAGTAGTGTCATGGTTTCGCGATGACCCAATCGATAAACCCTGGGTATTAAAGTCGCCACAGCATATGCAGGATTTGGATTGTCTGGTAAACGTTTTCCCCGATGCAAAATGTATTTTTCCGCACCGTGACCCGGTAAAAGTTATGGGGTCAATGTGTTCCATGGCGTGGAATGGCATGGTGCGTGATACCGACACGCTGTCACCGCAGTGGTTGGGTAATGAGTGGCTGACTAAAACAGAAAGTATGCTAGCTAAAACACAAAGGGTTCGCGACAGTATGATCCCCAATGCAAATCAATATGATGTCTTATATGCCGATATCACCAAAGATTGGCGGCAGGCGATGAATGGTATCTATGATTTTTTGGGTATGGATCTCAACGAACAGGCTTTAGCCGGTATGCAGGGGTGGCTGGATACTAATAATCAGCACAAGCATGGTTCGCATAAATACAGCTTGGAGGATTTTGGCCTCAGTAAAGATGAGGTTTCAGCGCGGCTGGATTTTTATCGGCAGCGCTATACTATTCCTGATGAAGTGCGTAACCCTCATGTCAGCTAGCGCGTTTATCACAGAGAGTTAGCGCTCAAATACACGGGTGAGAAACGCAATTCTGCGTTGAAAGGCATCAATACTAATTTCATTGCTTAAAATTGAATCGTAACCGTGTATGGTGCCTTTGGTTTCGTTGAGTTCGGTAGTTATGCTGGCGGCTATTAAGCGCCGGGCGTAAGTCAGCCCTTCATCACACAGTGGATCAAATTCTGCTGTTTCCAGGTAGGTTTCAGGCAGTGCGGTTAAATCTTCGCGCCCGCCGGGAGCGGCATAGCTTGGGGCGATTCCTGCTTCGCCACTAGCATAGGTATTGTAATCGCGAAGATAGTAACGCCACATACGACGATTGTTGGTGGCATTCCATAGTGGGGTGTCGACATAGGTCGTGGCAGTGTTGGATTGGCAGTGATGATCCAGCGTTGGGTATACCAGTACCTGTCCACACACGTTAATCTTTCCTTCATCGAGGGCACGCTGGGCAACGCCCGCGGCTAGACCGCCACCGGCACTATCGCCTAGAACTGCAATGCGTTGCGTATCAATATTCAACTGCTCCGCATTGCTATGTACCCATTCCAGCGTGCTATAGCAGTCATTAAATCCGGCCGGGAACGGCGCTTTATGCGCCAGGCGATAGTCGACAAAAAATACGGCGCAGTTTGCTTGTTCGGCAATATATTCAGCTGAGTAAAGATGAACGGATCCGTAGGTAAGGGCAAAGGCACCGCCGTGGAAAATGAGTACGGCAGGTAATTTTTCGTTGCTGTCTCGCTGAGGAGTGAACTGCAGAACCTTAAACTGGCTGCCGTCGCCGTTGGTGAGTGTGTGTTGCTTGGCGCGCTTTAATCGCTGTCGCTGGGAGAAAAAACATTCCAATTTCATAAAGCTGTTTAATAAACCGATTATCACTCGGTTGAAACTCAGCGTAATCACCGGGAATTTTTCAAAATCAGGGTGAATGGGGTAGTGATGTTTAGCCACCAATGGCTCCTATTAAGATGTGTTTGTCCAAGCAGCGAGCATATCGCCTATCGGACTGAGTATGTGCTTAGTTAAGCAAAGTCAGTAAGTATTGGTTACTTTAACGCGAAAACTGAGTGACCTAGTAATGAATATTGTGTCATCTAACGGCGGCGCTTGCGGATGGTGGCGAGCTACAGCAGTCAGTAAGTTAAAGCGGTTTGGCTGATGTTAATAGTATGCAGAGGTTACTGGCGAATATGTTTCTTGAGTGGTCCGACAGCCCGAATCCAGGGCGCTTTTTTTAATGCGGGTGATATTTTATCAACTGCTGCTTGAGCTGCGGCGTAGTCAGGGTAAACGCCGAGAACCAATAAGTGCAAGTCACTCTTGTATTTTAGGGTTATGGGGCTGTGGTCTGATAGTTGCGGGTTCGCCGCCAGATAGTCAGTAATTGTGGTCTGTAGTTTGGCGGCCACCAGCTGCACTGCATAATAATTATCAGGGTATTCGCTTAGCGCAGACGATGGTTTCGTCATTGGATGCGCTTTATTCTGGCTGGCTTGATCGATAGTTTTAGCGGTTGCTACTGTGACTATCGCTTTGGTTGTTGGCGAGGTACTTGTCTGCGCTGGTTTTGATTGAGCTTTATTAGTGGTTGCAGGGATATCGGCAATGGAGACATCCTTACAGCTCCATTGTTTATTGCTATCGCTACTGCATAACCATTTGCTTTTTTGCTTACCTGCCCCAGCTTGGGCTGAACCGGTATCCAGCGAGTCCAGTGTGGCTTGTTGGCTACAGGCTGTGATTAGTGCCAGCAGGGCGATGAGCGCTAGGAAGTTTTTAGTCACAGATTTATTCTCACAGGCTTTTGCGGATAGCTTAGTCATAAACCTCGGTAAAAACAAATGTACCAAAGTACCACCAGCTTGGGGAATCAGACAGCTGGCGGCCATCCCTCCTGATAAACTTCTACTCGATTTCGGCCACAATGTTTGGCACGGTACAACGCTTGGTCAGTGCGGTCGATAAAGCATTCAGCAGTTTCGTTTGTTTGAAATCTGGCAACGCCGAAAGAGGCGCTGATACTATCAAGTACCTTATCCGAGTTTTTAATTTTGACTCTGAGTTGTTGGGTTTTATGCCGTAGCATTTCTGCGATTGCTTGTGCGTCTTCAATAGTTGAGTTGTTAACAATAATCGCAAACTCCTCACCCCCGTAACGAGCGGCGATCGCGTTGTCTGGACAGTAATCCTGTAGCAACTCTCCCATGCGGTGTAACACACGATCGCCTATCACATGGCCGTAATTATCATTAAAGGATTTAAAGTGATCAAGGTCGGCCAGTATCAAGCATACGTTTTCTGCAAGGCCTTCCGTATTGATCAGCTGATCTAGCTGGCGGTCAAAGGCGTGGCGGTTATAAAGCTGGGTTAGTTGGTCAATATACGCCTGTTTTTCAGCTTGCTTGAGTTGTTGTCGTAAATTACTAATTTCTTCGCTGGCGAGTTGCAAGTTGTCCTGGAAGTGTCGGTTGGCGGTGCGGATAGATTCACTGGTATTGATTACCTGATCGATAATAGCGGTAATTTCTCCGATCGACGCGGCTTGATTTAATTGATCGATATTGGCATTAATTTCCAGTTCAAAGTTGCTACTACCCAGCATAGAGTCGTTGAGATGATTGACTAATTGTGCGGCTAGTTGGGTTATACTTTCTAATGTTTTTTGGTGGTCTTCAAGGTGTTCATTAATTATATAGTAGCGATAGAGTTCTTCACTTAGGCGAGGAGTGAGGTTGCCTTTGGTTTTTGTCAGGCTATCCAGCGCTTTATTAAGTTCAGGAATGTGGTTGGCAACGTAGTTATACCAAAGCGTGTAGTTTATGGGGTTGGCCGGGACTTCATTGGCCATCATGTGGGGGATCGACTTTTTAAGATAGCTGGCAGCCGTTGCCAAATTTTCAGAGTAGTGCATCGTTAATTCCTTGTCCGTTTTGGGCTTAACTTTGAGCTTACTATGGGTGCATATTAACGTTGTTTTCTTGTTGGCACTATGGGAATCCTTGCCAATATCATAGCTTCTTTGCAACTGATGTAAAATCAGTGCATGATAAAGCACCTTTATAGCCCTGTTAGGCTATATTGATAATTATAAAGGCCGCGAATTTCGGCAGGAGCATGGTTGCTCTGGAGTATCGACAGGATAAGTTAGGTTAGTGCGTTATCAAGGATTACCTCGTAAATGACCATGGAAAATTCTGGCCTACGTAAAGTAGTTAGGGCCAGTGGCATTAAGCGTCGAAAGCAGATTTTAGAAGCTACATTAAGGGTTATATTAAGGGATGGAATACGCGGAGTACGACACCGCGCTATTGCCGAGGAGGCTAAAGTCCCGTTAGCTTCGACGACCTATTACTTCAAAGACATTGAAGAGCTCCTCAGCGAAACATTTCTCTTTTGGAACCATAGTGCCAATATTTATAGAGACCGCTTTCGAAATAAAATATTAGAACATCTCGGTACTGACTTCGATCAACAGCAGCTACAAGTTACATCTCTCCGCGACAATATTGCTAACACTTTCTCAGAGTTAGCTATTACCTATGTCAGCCACCAAATTACCCAGCACCGTGAAGATCGTTTGATTGAATTGGCGTTTCATCATGAGGCTGCTCGCAGCGAAAAATTACGACGGGTGGTGCATGGAAGTTTGGCCGGTCAATTTGATAGTCTGAAAATGTTCTATCAATTAATTGGTTCGGATAAAGCGGAAGCCGATGCGCAAATTACTATTAGTGTATTGCTGCGCTTGGAGCAGGAAGCGGTTTTGGCTGGCAGTGAAATCAATCAGGAAAAAATTGAAGATACCGTGCGCCGCCATATCAATGTGATGTTGTTGGCGGCGAGTGGTGATCAGCAAAGCAAGCCTTAACTGTTATCAGCAGCGTAATCTTGTTTAGCGTACCCAGCGCAAAAATTTAAATTTAAGCTGGCTATAGGGTGCGAATCGCAGCGGTAGATCTTTTAAGTTAGGACGTTTGATGACTGCCTTCATATGACTCAGGCGCTCAAAGCCACCAGGGCCACAATACTGTCCTATTCCACTAGCACCGACCCCGCCGAACGGTAGATTAGGTACCGTCATAAACATAAAGGTATCGTTTATACCCTGATTGCCACTGCTCAATTGTTGAATCCAAAGCCGCTGCTGGATGGGGTTGGTACTGAATAAATAGGCTGCTAAGGGCTTGTCCCGCTGCCGAATAAAATGGACCGCACTTTCAAAATCCGGCACGGTGATAATGGGTAGCAGCGGGCCAAATAATTCTTCTTGCATCAGTGGGCCGTCCAGCTCAGGCTCTAGGATGATGGTGGGAGCGATAAAGCAATCCTCGAGTTGATAGTCCCCGCCGTGAGCGATAGCTTCGCTATTCAGGTAAGGCTGTAAATAGTTGATCAGTCGTTGGCAGTGACGTTGGTTGACAATACGACCATAGCTCTCACTTTGTGCCGGTATTTCACCGTACATTCTCACAATGGTTTTTTTTAGCTCAGCCACTAAACGCTCGCGCATATTGGCGGTGGTCAGGATGTAATCCGGTGCCACACAAGTTTGCCCGGCATTACTTAATTTGCCCCAGATAATTCTCTCGGCAGCGATGCTGAGGTTGCAACTGTCATCAACGAAGACCGGGCTTTTACCGCCCAGTTCCAGCGTGACCGGGGTGAGGTGTTTGGCCGCTGCGCTCATCACAATTCTGCCGACCTGGCCGTTGCCGGTATAAATGATATGGTCAAAGCGTTGTTCCAGCAGCGCGGTAGTTTCTTCGACCCCGCCTTCAACGACGATTACCGCTTGCGGCTCAACATACTGCGGTAACAGCTTGGCGATTAATGCCGAAGTCGCCGGTGCTAATTCAGAGGGCTTTAATACAGCGCAGTTACCTGCCGCCAGTGTGGTCGTGAGTGGCGCCAGGGTGAGTTGCAAAGGGTAGTTCCAGGCGCCAATGATGAGCACTGTGCCTAGTGGTTCGGGTTGGATAAACGAGCTAGCAGGTTGGGCGGCTAGCGGCGTTGGCACTTTGCGCGGTTTGCTCCAGCGTTTGAGGTTGGCAATGCAGTGATCAATGTCATTGGTCACATAGGCGATTTCCATTGACCACGCTTCCATAGCTGGCTTGCCTAAATCGTCATTCAGGGCTTGTAAAAACGCTGCTTCGTTTTCCAGTAGCATGGTTTTTAACTGCTGCAGTTGTTGCTTGCGCCACTCTAAGGGGTGGCAATGACCCTGTTGGTGATAGTGGTGCAGGTTTTGAACTTCTGAACTGTAGCTGGGTGACATGATGGCGGTATCCGGTGCTCGGTTAGGTGGCAAAGAGTGTCTTGTGTATGGGGGGCGATTAATCAGTTTGGCGATAAGGTATACGTAATTTTTGATAAATAAAACTCAGTATCCACAGCGGCCCGATTAACAAAAATTGAATGTCCTCGAAAAATGATGGTTTTTTGCCTTCATAGGCGTGACCAACGAATTGCAATATCCAGGCGATAGTGAAGATTGTGATACATAACACCCACAGTTCGGTTGGGCCATAGCTGATATAGGCTTCAAAGGCCCAGCCGCAAGCAGCGACGATAACGACCATGCCAAGGGTCAAGGCAATGGATAAGGAGCAGTAAAAAAACCAGTGAAACCACTATCAATGGCAGCGCCCAATTGGTGATGCTGATTGCCTGCATAAAGTTGGGCGTCGGTAGCTGCCACAACAGCCCTAGCGTACAGAACAGTATGGCCGGCACACAGATAAAATGAATCCATTTATTGGTTGGGTGCTGATGAGTTTCACTGTATTCGTTCAGCCATTGGGTTAAAGATCGGCGCTGCATAATGTCTCCTTTTATAGATGCGAGATACGAGGTGATTAGAATCTAGCCTCTAGCCTTTCAGGTCGAATTCGCCAGAGTATGCCGCCCCTCAGTTGCAAATGCTGCGTTTATTCTAAAATTCGTCAGCTTTTGTGTGGGATTCTTTGAATTGCTCTGGATAGCTGGCTACTATTCGCAGCCATAACGGATCAATTCATCAGATAAGATAATTAGAATTATGGATACTTTACTGGTCGCTGCGATCGCCTTTGCTATGTCTCAACTAGTGCTTAGTGTGCTGCTGTTACTCGGCGGCGGTGTCTGGTCAATTCAGCAGCGCTTATTTGCCTTGCTGCTGGTTGCGGTATTTGCTTATTTGATTACGCCATTGACAAATTCGGTGTGGGTGAACTGGGCGGATGCATTAGCAACGGCGGTGCCCGGTATGTTCTGGTTATTTAGCTGCAGTTTATTTGATGATCACTTTCGTCTGCACCGATGGCAGGTGGCGCTGGTAGCGACTACCGTGTTTTTGCCTATTATTGGACGCTTGCTCCGTGGGTTTGATCAAGCGTGGGTGGAATGGGTATTTATTACCGCGCCACAGTTGTTGGAATTCATATTACTGGGCTTGACGCTATTGGTTGTTGCCAGATATTGGCGGGTGGATTTGATTGAGTCCCGACGTCGCTTGCGCTTGTGGTTTTGTGGTTTTAATGGCATTTATATTTTTGTACTGATTTTGTTTCGCGAGTTGCTATTTGCCGATGCGGATTGGTTAGGCACCTTGCAATACCTCCCGGTGGGGCTCACTCTGTTGGCGACCAACGCGATCTTGCTGCAGTACAAGCGGGGTTTGCTAGTGCCCGCAGAGCAGCTGGTGGTGCATCCAGTGCAGCAAAGTGTGGATAGGGCAGTAGCACCATCTACGCCTGAGCCGGCGATAGCATCCGCCGATGAGGTTGATCCGGAATTAGTGGACCGTATGAAAGCGCTGATTGAAGGGGAGGGTGTCTACCGCGAGATGGGACTGACTATCGGAGAGCTAGCCCATCGCCTGGAGATTCCGGAATATCGCTTGCGTAGAACGATCAATGCCGGTCTTGGCTATCGCAACTTTAACGATTTTCTGAATAGCTATCGCATCGCCGAAGCCTCCGAGCGCTTGGCAAATCCGGCACAGAAAGAATTACCCGTGTTAACCATCGCGCTGGATATTGGCTTTCGCTCGCTGAGTTCTTTTAATAAGGCCTTCAAAGATACCTACCACACTACCCCCACGGCTTATCGACGCCAGCAGCTGGGAGCTGATGAATAAACTATCGACTCAGTCATACAGGTCAACTGATTAGCCATTCCGGCATAGGTTTTGACCAACAATCCTCTAAAAAATACGGATTTTGTGAACTAAAGCTGACGGATTTTCAAAATGCGTAGGTGATTAGCGGTTTTCATAGGCATTATCCACGACTACTAACAGACGCGTTTCGTGTCATGCTTGCTTTCACCGTCACGATCAGGCCATTAAAGAAGGATTTTTTAATACTTGTGTGGAAACTCAATCCTTTTTTAGAGTTATTTGATGCCGTTGATTAATCAGACATTTCCCCCCGTTCTCCCCCTCTATCAAACCATCCCTGGCTGGTTGCTGCTGTGTGCTCTGCTGATATCTACCCCCGTAAATGCCGAGCAATCGATACAGCAGTATGGGGAAGATTTTTATATGGCTTACACCCCCAATAATGCGGAAGATATTTTGAGCCGGGTGCCCGGTGCCCAGGTGGTTGTTGATAAGGCCGATACTGGTGGCCGTGGTTTTAACGAGAATAGTCAGTTGGTGTTGATCAATGGTCGCCCGGTATCTGCAAAGAGTAATGGCATCAAAACGATCCTGGCCAGAATTGCGGCCGAGAATGTCGAGCGGGTAGATATTATTCGCGGTGGCGTAGATGGTTTAAATATCAAGCGCAGCGAGACCGTGGTTAACCTGGTCTTGCGCGATCAGGACAGTCTGGATTTGTCCTGGGATGCCAAAGTCACGGGCTATGAAGAGGGTCATCAGGCAGTCAATGGTGGCTTGTTTTTCAATCGGCAACAGGGTAGCAGTAACTGGATAGCTGGGTTGGAGTTATTCGATCGCGGCAAGCCGGAATTTGAGCAGCAGTGGCTCTATTCTCCGCAGCAGGAGTTTGAGAGTGCTTACGATCGTGTCCTGCAGGAAGCGGGCTGGAGTGGCAAGCTCAGTTCAACGCTGAGCTGGCTCGACAAAAGTAGCAATAATGTACAGCTGAATGTGCTGTATGAAGATATCCAGTATCAGGGCAGCAAGGATCAGCAACAATTGGCGGAGCAGCTGGGCGGCTTGAGTTGGATCAACTCAGAGATTTGTCAGAACAGGATTTAGGTTACAACTGGGAGCTGGGAGCAGACTATGCCATGTCACTGGACTCGGACGCGCAGCTGAAGTGGCAATGGATTCAAAATCGCAGCAGCCGTGATTTTGAGCGTGCTATCAATGACCAGTTTATTTTGGCGGGCGGCCCTGACTTTAATAGCCTGGAACAGAAACAAACCCACAACGGTGAGACCATTGCCAAAGTGAGTTTATTTGTTTCCCACAATGACGCCTTTAGTAGTCGAAGTGGCCTTGAGTTAGTGCATAACTTCATTGATCAACAACTGCTTTTGGTTGAGGACAGCTCCGTTGCAGAGGACAGTGATCAACGCATTGTAGAGGAGCGCGCTGTTATGTTTTGGTTTGGACAGTGGCAATTACTACCTGAATTGCAGCTGGATATAGGTTCCTCAGCAGAATATTCCAATGTCAGGCAGAGCGGTGATCTGCGCCAACAACGTGAGTTTTTCTATCCCAAGCCGCAACTGGAATTAAACTGGCGATTATCGTCGGCTGAAACTTGGCTGCTGGGTATCAATCGGGAAGTGAATCAGCTCAATCTGGCGGATTTCACTAATAGTGTTGATAGTGATAGCGATGAATTAAGGCCCTCTAATCCTGATCTGGAACAGGAAAAATCGTGGCAAATACGTATCCAGTACGAACGTATATTAGCCAATAATGGCGGCAATCTTAAAGCCAAATATTATTACCACGATATCGAAGACGTGGTTGATCAAATGCCGGTAAGCCCGACTGAATCGGTGTTGGGTAATATCGGCGATGGTGAGCGTCATGGCATTGCCGTGGAGCTGGATACTTCACTGGCGGAAAATACCCGCGGCACATTAAAGCTGGATTTGATTGATACCTCAGTCACCGACCCTTTTAACGGAGACACTCGTCAGATCAGTGGTGTCAGACACAATGTTTGGACGGCTGAAATTAAGCAGGAATATCCGGATTTGTCAGTGCCACTCAGTATTGGTTTGAAATACGCCTATAAAAGCCGTTATCAAAATCGTCGTATTGATGAAATTAATACCGTGTCAGAAAGTGATGGTTATCTGGATACCTATGTTGAATGGCAATTGCCCAGCAAGATGAATGTCAGGCTGGATGTGAAAAACTTGTTGGATAATACCGTTGAAACCGACCGGGTTAATTTTACCGAGTCGATCACTGCCGGCGGAGTAGAGTCGAATGAGTATTTTGAAAAAAGGTTAGGCTTGTTCGCAGAATTAAATGTGTCAGCTCAATTTTAAGGCTTTATCTTTCTTTAACAGTAAA
Organism: Oceanicoccus sp. KOV_DT_Chl; assembly: GCF_900120175.1. NCBI lineage: Bacteria > Pseudomonadati > Pseudomonadota > Gammaproteobacteria > Cellvibrionales > Spongiibacteraceae > Oceanicoccus > Oceanicoccus sp. KOV_DT_Chl. The sequence continues at coordinate 705,457 of NZ_FQLF01000002.1, read as the reverse complement.
ACTTACTATTATGAGAGATATCGATACAACTGACTCGCTAGGGGCCCAAACGGGGTGCGAGCAGTTACTGGAGTGGTCAATATACGGATGTTTGGGGGGCGTTTTGCTCAGCACAATCGAAAAATAATGAACATTTGGAGATCAAAATGATTAAACACAGTTTCAGAGGTTCACGCGTAGTAAATAGCGCGGCCAGCGTGCTGGCGACCGCAGTTACACTCGCGTTAACTTCTACAGCCGCGCAAGCCCAAAATACGATTGAAGAAATCATCGTCACAGCCCAGAAGCAGATGGAAACCTTGCAGGATGTACCGATTGCAGTGACCGCGTTCTCCGAGCGTGATTTGAATAATCTGGTGGCGCAGGATATTGCGGATGTGGGCGAGTTTGCGCCCAATGTTGACTTGAGTCGGAATTCCACTAACCAGCCTAGCTACACTATTCGTGGTATTGGTACTCGGGACTTTGGGGTAGGTGCTGACCCTGCAGTGGGTGTTTATATCGATGGTGTTTATATAGGTAGGGCAGGCGCGTCTAAAGTCGCGTTCAATGATATTCAGCGTGTTGAGATATTAAACGGTCCGCAGGGAACCTTGTTTGGTCGAAATGCTGCGGCCGGTGCTGTGCAGTATATTACCAACAAACCTATCGCTGAGGAGCAAGGTTGGGTAAAAGCGACGCTAGGCAACTATGACAAGCGTAAATTGGAAGGGGTTTATAACATCCCACTTGCCGATAATCTTTATTTACGTACCGGCGCTTTATGGAATGAACGTGATGGTGATGTGGATAATGTCGGCCCTGCGGGTCCTGATACGTTTAATGGTGAGGATAATTGGTCGATTACCTCCTCTTTAGCTTGGTATCCCAAGGATGAGTTGGAAATTATCGCCCGCTTTGAGTACGACGAACTGGATACCGGTGCTCGTGCTCAAAATAGTGCCACCGTTGGCCCCAGAGATGGCAAACGCAGTGATTTTGATAAAGTCGCTTCCGATGATGATACGTATCAAACACGCGAATTATTTGGTGCTTCAGTCCATATAAGTTGGGAATTCGAGGAGTATGTATTGACCTCGATTACGGCCTACCGTGAATTTGAATCGGCCTATCGCGAAGAGCGTGACGGTTCAGCGGACCCTTTATATAAATTCAGTGATGAAAATTTTGAAGATAATGCCTCCTGGAATCAGGAATTGCGTATTAATACTACTACAGACGGGCCGCTGAACTTTACTGTCGGTGTTAATTATTCTTATGAAGATGCCGAGCAAACCAGTTCTATTTTCTTCAGTCCCACTTCATTTGAGAAAGCGCTGTGGGAAACAGTTTTAGGATCCCCTTATGCGGGCAATGAGGGTGTTGGTTATGATTTGGCCTTCTCTATTCCCTATATTCTTGCGCCAGGCCCAAACGATCTTAGTGGCTATGCGCAGTTTGATCGAATCTATGCCAGTGGCGCTGAAGCGCTAATGGCTGATGAGTTTAAAGAGTCATTCAAAGTGCGTGGTAAATATAAATCCTATGCCGCTTTTGCTGATGCGACTTATGCGGCGACTGAGGATCTGGATGTTACGCTGGGTGTTCGTTGGACGCGAGACGAAAAAGATTTTTCGCGATTTTCACAATTTAATGACTTTGGGATAGGCTTCGGCTTCCCAGTACAATCTATTTTAGATGCCTCGGGTAATTTGTCCCGTGAAGCCGGCACCAACGCTATTGATCCCTTTAATGGCACTTTGGGTTGGTACGATCAAAGTGAAGCATGGGAAGAAGTGACACCGCGGGCGGTTGTTGATTACCGGATTACCGAAGATATTCTGACTTACCTCAGTTACTCAGAAGGTTATAAAGCCGGTGGCTTTAACAGTGTCAATATGGAGGCCGACTCATTCGACCCTGAAAATGTTAAAAATTTAGAGTTAGGTTTTAAAACCTCCTGGTTAGATTATAGCTTGCGAGTCAACGGTGCCATTTTCCTTTATGAATATGAGAACTTGCAAAAGCTTGAAGAAAAGACTGGGGCATGTACGGCCAATGGTGTTACCACCTATGAATTTGATACCTTTGATGTTGAGGGTGAGGGTTTTGAATTATCGGCGATCTGGATTCCTGTCTCAGGTTTAACCCTGAGCTTTAATACCGGTAATCTTGATGCAGAATACACCCGTCGTATTATTGAAAAAGATATCAGCGGTAGCTGTACTGATATTGATGAAAAAGGTGAGTCCTTTTCTGAAACCCCTGACCTTAATTACAGCTTGGGTATCAACTACGCCTATTTCATGGATTCCGGTGCTGAGCTGAACTTTAATGCGGCCTATAACTATAAAGACAGTGTTTCAAGGGAGTCTTGTAAGTTTGTTGAGGAAAATACCGATGGCTCGGTTTCTGTCTATGGTTTTGACACCATTGATGGCGTCTTTCAGCAGATTAATGGTGGCGCTGGCCAGCCTGACTTTGTCGCAAGTAGCTGCCCTGATCAGCCTGAAAGACAGTTGCTGAATCTTAAAGTCACTTATATGGATGGTTCGGGTGATTGGGAAGTGGCGACGTATGTGCTTAATGCGACCGACGAGCACGGTGATGTTATGGATCCAGGTGGTTTAGGTGGTTCGTTGTCTTCGTCAATAACCGATGGCTCGCCTACCTATACACGTGATAATCCACGCCTCTACGGTGTTGAGTTTAAATACAACTTCTAAGGACGACATTTAAAGGAAGGTAAAATAACAAAGGGCTGGTTTTCAGCCCTTTTTATATTTAAAGCAAAAATAGTTAAACAAAAGCTGACGGATTGCAGAAATACAGGAGATTAGTAAGGATAAATCACCATAATCAGTCACTATTCTGATGGTAACTTTCCTGTCGGGCATGTTGTGGCACAGGAATTCGGACTGAGTTTATTACTATTGAAGGTCTTTCGTATGAAAAGATTCACTACATCCAAAATACTATTACTCGCTTCATTATTGATAGCGCCCATGCTAGCCTCGGCCGATGTTGTTGCTGGCAAGGCCCTGTATAGCAGCTGTGTCGCTTGTCACGGTGCCAATGCCGAAGGCAACCCTGCGATGAATGCCCCTGCTTTAAATGGGCAGTTCCCTGAGTATCTGGCACGTCAACTGAATCACTTTAAAGACGGTATCCGCGGCGCTGATGCCAAGGATAGCTTGGGCATGCAAATGCGCGCTATGACTGCTGTACTGGCGGATAAGCAGGCGATTACCGATGTGTCTGAGTATATTGCTTCGCTGCCGGTGACTGCAGTGGCTACTAAAATTGAAGGTGATGTGCGCAATGGCAATAACCTTTACCAAGGCAACTGTGGTTCTTGTCATGGCGGTAAGGGTGAGGGCAATCAGGCGTTGAATTCACCGCGATTGGCGGGTTTGGATGAGGCTTACCTGATCAGGCAGATCAATAATTTCAAACAGGGTATTCGCGGTACTCACCAAATGGACCGGTTTGGCCGGCAGATGAAATTGATGGCGAATACCGTGCGCTCGGATAAAGATTTATTGGATATGGCGGCGTATTTACACGCGCTGCCAGTACAATAAATAGCGCGGTAGGTTGTTGCTGTGAAGCGCTTAGTTTATTCCGTTGTTACTGCTCTGTTGATCACAAGTTTTTCTGCGGTTGCTCACAGTAATGAAAATGATCGTTTCGTTTTGTTAGATCGCTGCCCGCCCAGTTTTGAAAAAACCGGGGAGGGTGTGTGTAAATTACATACCCTATATGACCAGTATGATTCAGTGCAGGGGCGTGGAGTGGGTGGTTTGCAATCGTCATTACCGCCAAGACGTGATGGCTTTACCCCAGAACAAATCGATTTGGGACGCTATTTATTTTTTGATCCCGCCTTATCCGGCGATGGCAGTATGTCCTGCGCCAGTTGCCATCAACCTGACAAGGGCTTGAGTGATGGCCGCGCGCGCAGTGTCGGTGTCGCCGGAGTGGATGTAGGCAGGGCAGCACCGACGTTATGGAATAGCGCATTTCTAACCAGTTTTTTTTGGGATGCACGAGCCAGTAGTTTGGAAGAGCAAATGCTTGGCCCATTGTATGACCCGAAAGAAATGGGCAATACACCGGTACAGCTGTTAGCAACATTGAATGCTAATGCCGATTATCGCGATATGTTTCAGCAAGCGTTTCCTGCGGCTCAAGCAACTAACGATATTACGCTGGATCAGATTTATTTAGCGCTTGCTGCTTTTCAAACGTCATTGATTTCTTTAAATAGTCGCTACGATCGCTACGCACACGGTTATCACCAAGCATTAACCGCAACAGAAATTGAAGGTTTAAATGTGTTTCGTTCGTTTGTGGCGCGCTGCGCGGAATGTCATCAGCCGCCTTTGTTTACTAATCAGCAAATTGCGGTGATTGGTGCGCCGGAGCCTGAGGGTTTGCCATTGGATATTGGTGCTGAAAAAACCTTTAATGCCGCTAAATTAAAAGGCGGTTTTAAAGTTCCCAGCTTGCGCAACATTGAAAAAACAGCGCCTTATATGCACTCAGGGCGTTTTGATAATTTACGCGACACGGTGGAATTTTATAACAAAGGTCGAGGTCATGCAGTGCCGGATGGTGTCGAAATGAATTTGCATTGGCATATTTGGGAGCCCAATTTGGCCGAACATGAATTGGATTTATTAGTCGCCTTTTTAAAACACTGACCGATGAAAGTTTTACACCGCAAACACCTTCGCGGGTGCCATCCGGTTTAACGCCTATCAGTCATACAGTAACAACAGAAGAAAAAATACAGTTAACACAAACCAAAAAAGTCACACCTGACGAAGGAGAAAGCAGATGAGCGCAGGTAAAGTGGTAGCAATAGTGGTGGCACTCGCCGCATTTGGCGCCGGTATTTATATTGGCCAAAGTGGTGAGGGTCCAGCGCCGGTCATTACCGGTAGTGATGGAGCTAGTTTTAGTGGCGGTTATAACGCCGCTGACGATGCGGATGCAGCAGCCTCGGGTTCAGCGCAACCCGTGGTTAAAGGTGCAGTGCATGTAGTTAAAAATGGTGAGTCGATTCAGGCGGCAGTCACTGCAGCTCAGCCTGGCGATACCATTCAGGTGATGCCTGGCACCTATGTCGAAACGGTTTATATCGATAAAGACAATATCCATATGTTGGGTGTGATTGAAAAAGGTAAGTGGCCAACTCTGGAAGGTGAAACTCGATTAAACGATGCCATTTTGTATTCCGGTAATGGCATTATTATTGAGAATTTCAAAATCACTCACTATAAAGGCAATGGCATTATGGGGCAGGCGGGCAATAATTTTATTATCCGCAATAACCTGATTGTAGATACTGGCGTTTACGGTATCTTCCCGCAGCTGGGTAAAAATGGCGTGGTTGAACATAATGTTATTTCCGGTATTGAAGACGCGGCAATTTATGTGGGGATGTCTGACAATATTCATGTGGCGCACAATGAAGTGTTCGATAGTGTTGCCGGCATTGAAATTGAAAATTCCCGTCACGCGATCGTAGAAAATAATTACACCCACAATAATACTGGCGGCATTCTGGCGTTTATTACCCCGGGCCTACCGATTAAAACGACTTATGACGTTATTATTCGCAATAATTTTGTGGTCAACAATAATACTGAGAACTTTGGTGCGCCAGGTTCTACCGTTGCCGGTATTCCAGCAGGTACCGGTATTCTGGTGATGGCCGCTGATAAGGTGATCATCGAGAATAATATTATTAGTAATAATAAGACGGCGGGGATTCTTGTTACGGATCATTACAGTGCGAGTAATGTAACGATTGATCCTGAGTCAGAACCGAATGCCGATGAAATTTCAATTCTGAATAACATTATGCTGAACAATGGTTGGGATACCATTGATGAAATAAAAGCGTTGATGTTAACGGAGTTGAAACAAGGTAACCCCGATATTATTCGTGTGGGTAAAAGTCGCGATAGCTGTATTATCAATCGGCATCAGTACATCACCGTCGGTGTAGATGACTTTGCCGAGTGTGCGTTTACCAATACCGATGATGTTAAGGATTACTTGTTAGCGGAGCCAGTACCGCCGCGGCAAATAGTTAAATCAGAGCAGGGCAAACTGACTTATATGGGAATTTGTACCGGTTGCCATACTTACACTGGCCGGATGATTGGCCCGCCAGTACAGGTGATTCAGGCTTTATATATGGATAATCCACAAGGGCTGGCGGATTATATTGCCAAGCCAGTGAAAAAGCGTGAGGACTATCCGGAAATGCCTCCACAGAATTATCTGGATGAAGAGGCGCGGTTAGCGGTGGCTAAATACATGCTGCAATTAACCAAGTAGTTTTAGCGTTAAAGCATCAGCCCCGTCACCCGAATGTACGAAGGTGACGGGGCTTTTTTTTGTTATGCTGTTTTCTTTTGTTGTTTACTATAGGGACACGCAGTGAATTCGACTCAATCGCCAACACTTTTTTCTGACCCGTTTGGTCATTTTAATCCCCAGCAGCCAGAGCCTATACCGGGTTTTATGGGGTCAATTATTATGGCCGAGCCAGTTATTATCGATGCCCCATTGAATTGGTGTGGCAAATCATGACGGGTTTTGATCAGTACCCGGAATGGAACCCCATGAACCGTTTTTTCAAATTGGATACGGTAGCTAAAGCGGGTGAGAGCGTGACCTTTGGCCCCAGTTGGGGGCCGTATGAAGAGCCCTTGCCGGAAGCGGGGTTTGTGAATAGAGAGCGATTAACCGTGTGGGAGGAGAATTGTTGTTTATCCTACGCCGATATAAAGCCCTATTTTGCGGCTGAGCGTTCACAATATATTTGTTCGCAGGCCGACGGCAAAACCCGTTATCAAACCTATGAGCGCATTGCTGGTCCGTTAGGTTGGTTGTTGAAATTGACCTACGGGAAAAAAATATTACGGGGTTTTACTGCCAATGGTGCGGCGCTTAAAAAGCGGGCTGAAGCAATGGCCACAGAGTGATACATGCCTGAGTTGAGCTTCCGACATTGTGTGCCTGAAGATGTAGATTTGGCGGTACCGCTGATATACAGCTCCGGTCCGGCAGCCTTTGATTATGTGTTTTGTGAACGTCGACCCGATCAGGCGCAGGCGTATTTACGTCAGGAATTTGTGCGGGGGAAGTCGGAGTTTGGTTTTCAGCAACATATAGCGGTACTGTTAGATGGCGAGTTGATTGGTGTTGGCGCGGTGCGAAGTGCTAAACAAACCACCGGCTTTATGCTGGCAGCTGTCCATTCTTTTTATCAATTTTATCCGTTGCTGGCCTGTGCCGGTGTCATTGCCAGAGGGCTGGCGATTGAGCGGGTTATTCGACCACCGCAACAAAATGTCGGAATTCTTTATCATTTAGGCATTGCACCGCAGCACCAAGGCAAGGGTTACGGGAAGCGATTAGTGGCAGAGTTGTTGCTGAAAGTAAAAGAGCGTGGCCTGTCTATAGCGGGTTTGGATGTAGCAGTAACGAATCCAGGCGCTAAGAGTTTGTATACGAAGATGGGCTTTGTTGAGCGAGCCACTTATCGAAGCTCGTTAGAGTCTGCCTTTGGCAACGTTGTGGACCATATTTATATGGAGTTGCCACTGAATTAATCCAGTGGCAATGTGCTTAGGCTTTGTTTTGTAATGCGCTAATACGTTTTTCTAGCGGCGGATGGGTTAAAAACAATGCTGCTAAACCTTCTTTCAATTCGCCGTTAATACCAAAGGCGGTCATTTCTCCGGGCATATCGCTAGGCAGACCTTGTTCACTGCGCAGCCTTTGCAGTGCGGCAATCATGCCGCTGCGGCTGGCTAGGGTGGCGCCGGCATCATCGGCGCGATATTCCCGCCAGCGAGAAAACCAGAACACGATAGTGGAGGCGAGGATACCTAAAATCACTTCAGCCACCATGGTGGCAACCCAGGCACCGATGCCAAAACCACGCTCGTTTTTTAGCACGATGCGATCAAAGGCGTGGCCGATAATACGGGCGAAGAACATAACAAAGGTGTTCACCACACCCTGAATCAGGGTCAGCGTAATCATATCGCCATTGGCGACGTGGCCAATTTCATGGGCCATGACGGCTTTTGCTTCTTCAGGTGTAAAGCGGTCAAGCAGGCCGGCGCTGACGGCTACCAGTGCTTTGTTACGGTTAGAGCCAGTGGCAAAAGCATTGGCCTGTGGCGAGGGGAAGATACCCACTTCAGGCATACCAATACCGGCTTTTTGTGCCAGTTCGGCAACAGTATCGACCAGCCATTGTTCCTGCCTGTTGCCAGGTTGCTCAATGAGCTTGACCCCCATACTGCGTTTAGCCATCCACTTGGAGAGCATTAGCGAAATCAACGATCCGCCCATACCGAATACCGCGCAGAACACCAGCAGCGCTGATAAATTCAGGTCGATGCCGTTTGACGCCATAATTGAGTTAAAGCCGAGCAAGCTGAGGGTAATGCTGGCAACCAATAAAATCGCCATATTGGTAATCAAAAATAAACCGATGCGTAGCATGATGTGCAGTACCTTTTGTAGTGAGCTATCCGTTCAACCATTGATACGGATAAAGCTGGCTATTAGATGGGGGTGAGGGAAATAAGTTTCAAGAGCTTAAGGAGTAAGGGCAGTAGCGCCTGCCCTAAGCGATTGCGGGGGCTAGTCAGCCAGAGCTTCGCTATTCGTTTCACTGTCTTCAGCCTGCGGCTCATCACCAGTGACTTCAGCGACCAATTCTGGTTTGGGTTTAGGCGCTGCGGTGACTTCGACGATGGGATTTTTTTTCTCATCCATGTCAACGCTGATTGCTTCCGCTCGTAGATAGATATCTTTAGAACTCAGTTCAAATACCAGGTTTATAGCTTCATCGCGGTGGGGCTACGAAATAATAGTTTAGGGTCGCGGCCGCACTCCCAATCCTTGTGTTTGGTGGCAAAATAACCGTCTTGATTTTGAACGACAAAAACTTTACTCATCTGTAAAAAATACCCGTTGTTGCTGAAATTACCGCGAAGATTTTAACGTGATTTATTGGGGCAGGCTAGCACAAACTCAGGAAAGCCGACTGAGTAAGAGATCCTTGGCCTGATTGATTTGCGCGGCGAGATAATCACTGCCGCCGCGGTCAGGATGGACTTTCTGCATCATTTTACGATGAGCCTGAATCACATCTTGTTTGCTGGCGCCTTTGGGAAGCCCCAGTACGGCATAGGCGCTATCTTCATTCATTTCTCCGGAGTTGTTGGGCGGAGGGCGGCTTTGCCACTGGTTGCCAAAGCGGTGGTCGAGATAGCTCATCAATAACTTAACCGAGTCTTTGTCCTGTTGATGACAGTAATCTAACAAGGCCTGGAGTTGCGATAACTCCAGTGCATCCAGTTGTTGTCCGGCCAGTGGCCCTTGGTTGACTTCACCGGATAGCTGTTGGGTATCGTGATTCAAGGTCATGGTTAACACAGCGGTTTTCACCTGTGATTGATTGCTGCCATTGTTACTGCTGCTAGCGGCTGCCGGTTTGCGCAGGTGTTGCTGAATGTAGGGGAAATACCGAATCAAATAAGGCAGGGCCTGTTTGGCTAACGGGATGGCGGCACCAATCATCGCCCCTATCCAGTGGATACGCCCGGTGGCGGCCAATAGAATGAGTAAAATCGCCGCGGCCCCCAAGCCATAGCTCCAGTACACTTTTTTCATTTGCGCTTTGGGTGTTTTTTTGACTTTGTTAATCAGCGTCAATACCACCACTACAAAGGCGATTAATAAAATCAGGCGAACGATCATGGTCGGGTGGCTTAGCTCTTAAGTTGGGTGAGTAGTTGTCGTGCTGCCGACGATTGTAACTGTTGCAGCGCAGTAAACCCACCACTGGCATAAGTCGCTACGGCGGCCAGCATGTGTGCCAGTTGTTGCGCGCTGTGCGCATCAAACGTGGCGTAGGCACCTTTGCTCAAGGTGGCCATTTGCTGAAAACAGCGTTGCACTGCGGGATCATTACCTTCCTGAAACATAAACAAGGGAACGCCTAACAATCCGAGTTGTCCGGCCTTGTCGCATAAGACATCTACGGATTCTTCCATTGCGTCGGCGATAATGATCACCGCCTGAATCGCTTGTTGCTTGTGTTGTTTTAAACTGTGCTCTAACACTCGTCCCAGTTGTGTGTATCCGCCCAGACATTGCACCGCATTCATGGTGCGCCGAAGTGACCGGCTTTCGCTTAGCCATGGGCTGTAATGAAATTCATGGAAACCCTGATAATAACAAAGCTGCAATTGCAGCCCGCCCAGGCTGTCGGTTGCAGTAAACATTTCACTCTGTAATTGGCAGGCCTGGTCCCAGCTTGGTTGACGACTGGCAGTCGCGTCCAAGGCAAAAATCAGGCGGCCGGTTTGGCGGCTATCACTGTCCACCCGCTGCGGTAGTTGGCTGGCCGAATCAAGGAACGCACTGAGTACTTGGCGGGAAGCAGCTTTGTCTGGAAGTTTATCGTCGGCCATAAAAATAGAGCTGGTTGTGAGTGTCGGTATGGGCTTGCATATAGTGTAGAGGGATTTGCAGGTGATAGGAAACCTGACGGTGAGTTCTGCTATGATGTTTTTACCTTTCTACTATTAACGATAATAAAATGACCAAGCTTGAACTTAGCGCCAGTCATCGGGCAACATTATTTTCAGCACTGCTGGAGCTTGATCACCAGCAAGGTGGTTGGGATAAGGTGTTTCAGTTGTTAAATCAAGGGCAGCGGGTGGCTGAGCAGGCACAGTTGCCGGAGTTGGCCGAGCAATTGGAACAAGGGCAGACGGTGGTGCTGGAAGGGTTAAAAAAAACCGGTCAGTTTTTACCATGGGAATTAAAATTAATCGAGCTGGGCTTGGCTACCGGTAATGTTCGTGGCAGTTATCAGCGTTTACGTGATCATTATTTATTGCAACAGCAGCTAGCTTTTCGGGTTAAGCAGCATTTGAAATTACCGTTGTTGATACTGACGGTAATCGTGATGGGCTTATTACTATGGTTGCTTGAGCAAAATTATTTTTCTGTGAGTGGTGCCGTTTTACGCTTGGCGCTAACAGCGGCGGGATTTTATTTGCTGGGGGCGTTAATTCAGCATGGTGTGTCGCGCTTTCGTCACTATCAACCGCTTGGGCTTTATCGTTATATTCCTCCAATTGCGACTACCTTGTCGCTGGCGCAGCGGTATTATTTTCTGGCTAATTTGAGTCAGTGTATTGAATCGGGCTTGCCCTTGTTGCAGTCATTAAAATTAGCCGCGAAAAAAATTCCTGATGTGAACTATGTGGATGATTTTTTAGCAGTGCATAACGCGGTTGCAAACGGTAATAAATTATCACAGGCACTGTTAAAAAACGGAATGCTTGCGGGTGTTGAGTTAGCGCAGCTGGATAAATCGACTGCTACCGCTAGCGATGCTCAGGCGCTAATTACCGAGTCCGTTTATCACGCGTATATAGCACAGCTGTGGTTTTGGGCCAGTACTTTGCCCTTGCTGGTTTATGCGTTGCTACCCGTGTTGTGCTTATTACTGTTAGTGAGTGCCTGAGTCGGCGACTGGGAAATGCTTCGATAATAGAATTTTTTCCAGCTCTTGCAGGTAGTGCCGGCGGTTAAGTAGCTCTTGCTGTACGCTATTTTGTTGTTGCGTAGTGAGGGGGGCGTCGCTATGAGCGCTTAACAATTCCAGTAATTTCCTACTGCATAAATTTTTAACGTCAAGAATATTATCGCGTCTGGTTTGCTTAAAGGGGGCGAACCTTAGCGTCTGCTTGTTGTTCAGTAGAGCGTTATTGGGCTGAGTTTTTTCAGTTTCTAGCATCATTGTCTTTTTCATCTCTGTTTGTCATGGCCGCTATTGTCGCCATGAAATATTGCAGAGATATGACAGCGATTTGAAACTTTGGTGATATGGGAGAGCTGATAAGAGAACCCCTACTAGCGTAGGTCGCTAGTAGGGGATGGCTATGAATAAAGCGAGTTATCAGTTGTTAATAAATTCCATTTCGCTCTGTTGATCAGCTGGCATTTTGATACCGGTACCTTCGACACCATATAAGCCTAGCGCGGTGCTGTTAGTGCCTGCAATGGCAGCCTGCTGGCTATTGCCGGTGTTGGCGCTGGCATTGAGGGTAGAGTCAAACTCAGGTAGCACTTGTGCTGGCTCAGGCGCTGGCGTTTCAGGCTCAGGTGCTGGGGTTTCAGGTTCAGGTGCTGGGGTTTCAGGTTCAGGCGCAGGCGCAGGTGTTTCAGGCTCAGGTGCTGGAGTTTCAGGTTCTGGCGCAGGTGTTTCAGGTTCAGTAGGCTCCTCTTCTGATCGAGTCGGATCATTAGGGAAGGCATCGCTATTGTCGCCAACACCATCACCATCTGTGTCTACGCTTTCAGTGGGGTCATTAGGGAAGGCATCGCTATTGTCGCCAACACCATCACCATCTGTGTCTACGCTTTCAGTGGGGTCGTTAGGGAAGGTATCACTGTTGTCGCCAACACCATCACCATCGGTATCTACGCTTTCATTGGGATCGTTAGGGAAGGCATCGCTGTCATCACCGACTCCATCACCATCGGCGTCAAACTCGATATTACCGCCGGCTTTCATCACTTCTTTTGCCGTAGTAATAGCACCGAACTGATCAATGTCACCACCGGCGTCCAGAGAAACTAGTTTGTCGCCACTGATTTCACCGCGGTTAATAATATCGCCACCGCTTTTGATTTGAACGGCATTATCAGTAGTAATCGAGCCCGCATTCGTCACATTGCCGTCAGCTGATTGGATAGCGATCGCGCCATTAGCAGTCAGTGCGGAGTTTTCGCCAAGTACTATATCGCCGGTTCCTGTCAGGCGGATGGTGCCACCGATATTACTGATTTTAGTCGCAGTAATGATGCCGTTATTATTTATCGTATTAGTGAATACGTCAGCTGCATCGATGGCATTTAGCAAAACTCTCTGCGCAGAAATATTGCCAGTATTCGCAATAGCATCAGTAGCACCTGCATTATTGCTGCTAACGCCAGTGTTTACTGCAAATGACATTAAGCCGTTATCGAAACTTAGGGTGGCCACTGTGCCCGAAATCAGGTTAGCAGAACCGAGATTGGCAACAATGACACCATTATTGGCTACGCTATTACCTACTAAAGCAACACCGGCGCTGGACGCATTGATATTACCGTTATTAATGATCGCACCTTCGCCGCTGGCTTGCATGGTGTAGTTAGCACCATCCAAAAAATCTGCGTCACCAATGTCTAAACTACTGGCTACCAGGCTACCCACATTTATATTCGCCGTTTCGCCAAAAATCATACCGTTGCTGTTAAGTAAAAAGACCTGACCGCCAACGGCGGTGATGTTGCCGTTGATAGTACTGGCTGAGGTGTCGTTGATACGATTTAAAATGGCAAAGTTGCCGCCGCCGTCACGCACATATTGTACTGTTTGGCCGTCTGCCACGTTGTAACTGGTCCAGTTTACAATCGCGTTTGCAGCATTTTGGGTCACCGTGGTGAGGGTTGTGTCGTCTGACACAATGCTTTGAATATTTTGCTGGCCACTTGGGCCCTGCGGCAAAGCAATTACCTGGCTGGCAAAAGCCATCACTCCTAGTAGAGCGGTTGTTTGTCGAATCATGGATGGCAAAGGTTTGGATCTAGCGATCAAACCCTGGCTGGTGGTTGAACCATCTGCAGATAACTGCATTTTGTTAGCGTGCTGATTCATTGCTACTACTTACCCTCTTTCGACAACGTATAGGTTTCGTTATTTATCTATGATTAAAAATTAAAGCCAGTGGTGAGCCACACTTGTGGGTCATCATCATTGCTGGCGTCGCGGCTGCTTAATGGCGTCGCTACATCCAGTCGCGCAAAAAAACTATCGGCCAGGCGTAAATCTACACTGATACCTGCACCAGAAATTTCAATTTCATCTTCTATAACAGAAGGCGCATTATTTAAATCCCCGTTGGCGTAGTCAGCAAATAGGGAAACTTTTAAAATTTCACCCCAATTGCGGCCACCAAAGGCAGGTGTGTTGGCAAAGCCGGGGGCATTTATTATCCACTCAATACTGGTGAATACCGCGCTGTCGCGAATGTATTCAGAGACGGGGTAGGCTCTTACTGAGTTGGGGCCGCCCATGGAAAACTGTTCCAATGAGCTTAATACATCATTTGTTTGTTGGGTTTCAAAACGCACTAGCAACGATTGGTTAGCTGCTAATGACTGTAACCGGGTGTAATTGAGATTGAGCTTAACAAAGTCGCCGCCGACATAATTACCATCTTTATCAATACGCAGGGAATTGTCATCGCCGTCGTCATCCATGGCGCCAAGCCAGTCGTCAAAGCCTTTACTCACAGCCATTGATGCGCGATGAATGCCACTGGTATCGGTTGAATCAAAATTATAGGCCACTTTTAAAACAGTAAGATTGTCTTCGCCAACAGCTTGGTTGGCTGTTTCCAGTTCGGCTTTTTTGCGTGTCAGACTAATGGTAGTGGATGTATTGGCAAGTCGAGAACGCTCGATCGAGTAACGACCATAAATTGAGGTCTGCTCGGTGTCGCCTTCCAGTTCCAGAATATTGAAAGCCTGCTGGCCGATGGTGTAATCATTATTGTTGTATTGCACGCCTAAGGTGAAGGCGCGGCTAAACAATGGTGTTTCATAGCGAAAACCGCCGTAAAGGGAGTCACTAGGATCAAAGGTCTGTAATGCGGTAACCGTTAAGCGGTCACCGCGACCGGTCGGGTTGTTCCAGTTAGCGTTAGCCAATAAGCGCTCTTTACCGGTTGAATCAACGCCATAATTATCCGCTAGTACATAGCCATCAAAGACGTTTTCTTCCTCTACATTCAAGATCAGATCGGCTTCACCGATATTACTGCCGGGGCGGAAAATACCGCTGGCTTTAAGCCCGGGTAAGTCGTTAAGACGTAGCAGTGCAGTTTCCATGGGCTGTTGCTGCAAGCCGCTACCGGAAGGAAAGTCCAGTGCTTTAATCATCAGCTGGTCCGAGAAGTGGGTATTCTTTTCCGAAGTGACCTCGCCCAAACGACCGGTTAATACACTAACGGTTACCAGGCCATTCTCCACATTTTGTTGTGGTATATACGCTTGAGCCAATATAAAACCCTGCTGCCGATAGTACTGGGTAACTTCATTAGCAACTTGCTGCAGCTGGCCAATAGTAAAGCCATCGGCGTGAGCTTGACGTTGACGATCGAGAATGGCGGTGACAGCGGACTGGTCTATCTCTGGCGGTTGCATGTCTTCGCTACGCAGATGAAATTGTTTAACCTCAATACTTGGGCCTTCTTCGATACCTAATGGGCGGTCGATGACAGGTGGAACGGTGTATTCAGGTGTTTCAACAGTGGTTGGCAGTTGCGGGCGATCTAATTGCGGCTGAACTGCACCAGGGCTAACAGCCCCAACTTGGGCGTAAGAGGGTAGAGTTGTCAATAAGCTACTAGCGACTAACGTGCTGATAGCCAAGTGCTTGGTAAATATATTGGCACTGTTGTGCTTGTGCATAGGGCATCGGTACAGCCTTGTTAACATTATCAATAGCTCCATCATGTAGCGGTAACCTTTCCAGTAAGCGTGGCTCAAGCGAGATAAATTGGGTGCAGACTAACGGTGTTACTAAGTGGTTAACTTGGCGGGTTGTCCCGGTTGGTAATGACCAGTAAGTATATTTATTGTTAGTGCAGCATTTTTTTGTTCTCTGTTATTGGGTTCTATATAGCATGCTATATGCCATGTTGTGTAAGCTGTTGATATCAAAGATTAATTATTCATATTAATGTTCTTTAATGCGACGGGTGTCAAAAAAGCCGACATGCTGGCAGTAGCTAATATATAGGGTGAAGAGGCGAAAAAATGTAATTATTTGGCAGTTCTTTTGTAGTTTTAGCTGTTGTTTGTAAACAATTCACATAATGGGTAGTAGTAAAAAAAATAATACTCAGGCTTTAGCGGGCAAAACGGCTAGAGGTGATGATCAATATAGATTTAAGGACGTATTTTTTTTGTCGGGTTTCTTTACATTGCCTCCCTGTTTAATCGCCATTAACTAGCTGCGAGGCCGTTAATACGCGGTGTTAAAAAATTGTCACGCTTTTTGCATTAAACTTTGTGCTGCTCTATTTCAGCAATATATTTTGACGGTTTAGTATGATTGCCAGCGGGTTTCAACGCGTGCTGACATAGTTAAATCTTAAAAAATAATAATGAGAAGGGTCCTTCATGGTGATGGTAGGTCACACTGACGACAACTTCTCTCTCGAGGAATCAGTAATGTTGCATGTACAAAAAAATATAATCGCACTGTTAGTTCTACTACTACTTCCACTGTCCAGCATGGCTGCTGTTGTTAGTGGTGAGATCTTTGCTGTGGATGGTGATGGCGCGGGTGGTAGTAATGATCTTTCTATTTCCTGGGTAGAATTCTCCGCTGCTGCATCGGGTCAGGTGACTATAGATATTACAGCGGGTTTCGATTCGCAAATCATGTTGCTACAAGGTGGTGCAGAACTCGACTCCAGCTATTATGGCGATTCGCTTTCTTACAATGTATTAGCCGGTAACGATTATTTAATCGCAATTGGACAAGTGCTGTTTTTTGATAACCATGCAGTGAATGGGTTTCAGGATATAGCTTTTTTATCGGGTACTGGCGAATGGTCGGTGACGATTAGCGACAACGTTCAAATTATCTCTGAAGTACCCGTGCCTGCGGCACTGCCGTTATTCTTTTCTGCGCTAATGGGGTTGGTTGCAATTCGTCGCAAGCAAGCCTGAGTCGCAACATTTTAGTCCGTCTCCCCGAGAGTTGAATTTACGCTCTCGGTTTCTATGTTTTTTCTGCTTTGAATCCCCAGCCTAATCCAAGTAAGCTGCTGCAACGTAGCCGCTAGTGTCGTGGTTATTTTTTTGGTTTTTTTTACTGGATAGTAAAACAGCATAGAGGTGGTGAGAGTGAGCGTATTCGATTTATTGAGTGGCAGTAAAAAGTCGGTCATGCCGAGTAAAGATCAGGCACTGCCAGGCCGTGATGAGCGGATGCCTGTGCCAGCTAAGCACCACGTGAATACCAACCCTATGCGCGGACCGTTACCAGCCGGATTTGAGCAGGCGATGTTCGGTATGGGCTGCTTCTGGGGGGCTGAGCGTAAATTTTGGCAATCAGAAGGGGTCTATACTACGGCGGTGGGGTATGCGGCTGGCTTTACTCCCAACCCCAGTTATCAGGAAGTCTGTTCCGGTATGACCGGCCATAATGAAGTAGTGTTAGTTGTTTTTAATCCGAGTGCAATTAGCTATGAACAGTTGCTGACCATTTTCTGGGAAAGTCACAACCCTACCCAAGGTATGCGTCAGGGTAATGATAGTGGTACTCAGTATCGCTCAGGAATTTATTACTTTGGCGATGCCCAACGAAAGTTGGCTGAAGAAAGCAGGGTGAAATTTCAACAGCGTTTAACGACAGCGGGGTTTGATGCGATAACTACCGAGATCATTGCCGCCCCAGAATTTTATTATGCCGAAGAGTATCACCAGCAATATCTGGCCAAAAACCCTGGTGGTTATTGTGGTTTGGGTGGCACGGGTGTGAGTTGTAGCTAAATATAAATCATCGCGTGTTAGTGGCAGGATGTGTTGCTGTTCCGGTTTACGAATAGAGCTTTGCCACCAGCGTAGTTAACGCATTTTCTACTTTTAAGATGCGCTCCCCTAAATGAATACCTTCAAACCCTATTGCCAATAATTTTTCTGCTTCATATTCGGTAAAGCCGCCCTCGGGGCCAATGGCCAATGTCACCGCTTCATCGAGTTGATGCGGACAATGTTGACCGGTAGCGGGGTGGGCCAGCAGTGCTTTTGTGCCCTTTATTATGGCGGGTAACTCATCTTCTACAAACGGTTTAAATCGTGGTTTAAATGCAATGCCAGGTAGTACGGTATCCTTGCTTTGCTGCAAGCCATCGATTAAATATTGACGTACTTTGTCTTCATTAATCGCCGGGCTTTGCCAAAAACTTTTTTCTACTTTATAGCTATTAATAATGATTAGTTGCGTTACCCCCAGTTCTGCAACCGTGCGGAAAATACGCCGAATCATTTTCGGGCGTGGCAGGGCGAGAATAATAGTGAGTGGCAATTTCACCGGAGGCGTTTGGTACAGGTCTACCGCTAAAGTAACGGCATGTTGATCGATTGCCTCGATAATACCGCTACCGATTAGACCATTTAGCTCGCCGACTTTAACGCTATCGCCGACCTGTGAGCCATGAATATTTAAAATTTGGTGATGGCGCTGGTCGCGCAACACAATGGTATTGTTAGTCGTTTTGTCCGCATCGGTAAACAGGATTACGTTCACAGTTCATCTCACTCGTCATCTTCGTACACTGGCTCGGCCCATAAATCATATTCATCAGCGTCAGTGATAGTGACCAGTAGAGCGTCACCGGCGAAGGTGTCAGTAAAACCGTCCAGATAAACTTTGCCATCAATTTCCGGAGCATCGGCATAGCAGCGACCAATCGCGCCTTGCTCATCGACTTCGTCGATTAATACTTCCATTTGTTGGCCGATACGTTGTTGCAAGCGCTGGGCGGAAATGCGCTGCTGGGTTTCCATAAAGCGTTCCCAGCGTTGCTGTTGAATGTCTTCCGGCACATGATCAGGTAAGGCATTGGCGGTAGCACCTTCTACCGGTGAATATTTAAAACAACCAACGCGGTCCAGTTGCGCTTGCTCTAACCAATCCAAAAGCAATTGAAAATCTTCTTCGGTTTCACCGGGAAAGCCAACTACAAAGGTTGAGCGAATCACCAGCTCGGGACAAATTTCTCGCCAGGCTTTGATGCGCTCTAACACTTTTTCCTGGTTGCCAGGGCGTTTCATCAGTTTAAGAATTTTAGGGCTGGCGTGTTGAAATGGAATATCCAGGTACGGCAGAATTTTACCTGCCGCCATTAACGGAATCACTTTATCCACATGCGGGTAGGGGTAAACATAGTGCAATCGCACCCACACGCCGAGCTCGCCCAAGGCTACAGCCAAATCCTGCATGCGGGTTTCAAGGGCCTTGCCCTCAACAAAATCCAGTTTGTACTTTACATCAACGCCGTAAGCGCTGGTGTCTTGGGAAATAACTAACAGTTCTCTCGTGCCGCTGGCGACCAGTTGCTTGGCTTCGGCAACCACATCTGCAATTGGTCGGCTAACCAGGTCGCCACGCATGGCAGGGATAATGCAAAACGTGCAGCGATGGTTACAGCCCTCTGAAATTTTCAAATAACTGTAATGCGGCGGCGTGAGTTTAATGCCCGCCGTTTGCAATAAGTCGGGATAGGGTTTGTGGTCTTTGTCTTGGGTCGGGGAATAAACTCATGCACAGCCCCCATCACGCTATCGTAATCGGCGGGACCGGAAATGCTCAATACATTGGGGTTGGCCGCTTTGATGGCTTCAGCGTCTGCGCCTTTTCCCATACAGCCAGTCACAATCACCTTGCCGTTTTCTTTCATCGCCTCGGCGATCGCATCCATGGATTCCTGTTTGGCAGAGTCGATAAAGCCACAGGTGTTAACTACCACTACATCGGCGCCATCGTAGTCGGGGCTGATTTCGTAGCCGTCGAGTTTCAGTTGGGTGAGGATGCGCTCGGAGTCTACTAAAGCTTTGGGGCATCCGAGGGAGATAAAACCGACTTTTTGATTGATTTGATTCTTTTGCATGGAAGTTTCGAGAATTGAATAATAACGTCTGATTGTACAGCACTAGTAGTCCATCAACTAATTATCTGTAGATGTTATTACTGAAATATTTAGAAGAAATCTGTAGTATTGCTGCATTCAAAATCACTAATAATAAGATTTAATTCAATGGAGTATTACTTTCATGAGGGGCCTATTTGTACGTTCTTGCTGTTATTTGTTCATTTCTTTCTCGGTTTTTCTAACACCTGCTTGTGGCGGTGGCGGTGGCGGTGGCGGAGGTAGTTCAGCTCCTTCTTTAATGCTCGAGAGCACGATACCAGAAGATAACGCAGATGATGTGGCATTGAATATGCCTTTGAGCGCAAATTTTAACCAGAATGTTTCTTCAGCTGGGCTAAGCGGCAAAATCACTCTTGTCAGTGACCATGGTGACATCAATACAGCCATCAGTGTTAGTGGTTCTACAGTGACTATACAGCCATCAGATATCTTGAGTTTTTTAACTTCTTATACCGTAGTGATAGATAAATCGATCGGAGCAGGCTCATCTACCCTTGGTGATGATGTGACTTGGAGTTTTAGAACCAAGGACCGAAGCTGGAGCGCTGCAAGCGAAATTGCTAATAGCAATGTCTATACTAATTCTTGGGCGCCAGGGCCGGGTGAAGACCCAAGTATCTGCTTTGATCCAAATGGCAATGCTATTTCTACATGGAGGCAGTACTCTGATACTGGCCAAAATGTTTGGGCTGCTTTTTATGATGTCGACTTAGGTTGGGAGGATGCTGTACTCATCGAGTCAAACCCTCCTGGTAATGTTCATCGACCTGTAATTGCGTGTGATGATAATAGTAATATTTATGTGGTCTGGTCACATAATGGCACAATTTATTTAAATCAATATATTGCAAATATTGGATGGAAGGGCGAACAGACTTTGGCTTCTATTGCAGCGGGTTCAAGTTTGCCTCAAATTGCTATTGATAATTACGGCAAGGTAATTCTTACTTGGTCAAACTCTATAGGGGTGGGTATTACAACTTATTCTCCTCAAACTGACAGTGATAGTTCTGAATGGGTTGTTACCCCTGCTCCCGACAGTATTTACCGTTCTAAATTGGCAATTGACTCATTTAATAATTCTTTGGTGATTTGGACTGAAGATGATGGCTCTGGTAATGACCTTCTCTGGGGGAGCCGTAAACAAAATGGTTCAGGTTGGGAGACTCCTAGTCAATTGAGTGTTGATGCCGTTTCAGTTTATGAAATGAATTTAGTGGTTAATAGTCAAGGTGATGCATTGGTAACTTGGGGGCAATGGAACGGTAGTAATCACTCCTCAGCCTATAATCAATATACTGTCGGCGTCGGTTGGGGGGCGCCTCAACAAAGCCCGGTAGGTAATCATTCTGATTTGGCTATTGATAAAAGTGATAATGTAATTGCAGTTTCCAATGGCTTCAGTGGATATAAATTCTCGTTTGATTCTGGGTGGGCTTCAATTGGTAGGCCTGAAGGTGGGTTTATTCCTTATTATGATGATGCACAAGTGGCTTTTGATGATAATGGCAATGCTATCGCCGTAGCAGCAGCTTTTGATTCTGGAGTAACGAGTTTTATTGCTGTTCGATATATTCCGAGTGAGGGTTGGTTAGCTCCAGTTGTGATTGAGGAGTCCGAGCTAGAAGGCAATTCTGAGATGCAAATTGCCTTTGATAGTGAAGGGCGGGCATTAACTGTTTGGATGCAAGATAAAGGGAATTATATTGGTACTGCTAGTGTTTATTCTGTAAGAAGTAGTCGTTTGGAGTAAAGTGTCTTTATCTGCTTTTATTAGCTTACCTTTTTAAGCCTCGCCGATGCGGGGTTTTTTTACAAGTTGTATAAGGTTCTATGCTTTGGGATAGCTGAGGCTAACGAAACTTGCACTGCTACTATTAGAGTTTGAGCTACCGCTAGCGTCATCCCCTTCCTTTATCTCTAAATCGTTAGTCGTACATCAAATAAATATTTGCGCAGGTTGTACGCTAATGTTGCTTTATGGGCTTGGTGACAGGGATTTACTGGCCTTTAATTCATCCCGTTTATTCTGGAGTAGGCGTATCGGAAAGCAATAATCATTAATCTAAATACAAATCATTATCATTTAGTTGAAGATTTACATTTAGTGTGTACAATAGCGCTCTTTCAATCATCAGAGATAGAAAGAGTGCTTATGAACTACAGCAAATTATTGAGCGTCGCAATTATGTCGGCGCTGGCTGCTGGTAACAGTGTTGCCGACCCTGCCAGGAAAAAGCCGCTAGAAGAATTAGTGATTACCGGGATTGCGGCGCTGAATTGCCGTTGTCATCGATTCCTGGTGCCGCTCAGGTGATCGGCCAGCAAGAGATATTGGAGCAGCTGAGTATTTCCCATGATATCGCCGACATGATGGCGAATCTGGTGCCGGCTTATTCCCCCAGTAACCAGTTGGCATCCAACTTTGGTCAAACCTTTCGCGGTAAAAAAGCGGTGGTCTTGATCGACGGCGTGTTGCAAACCACCCCGATTCGTAATGCTTCCAGAGAGTTTATGACTATCGCGCCAGAAGCGCTGGAGACCGTTGAAATTATCCACGGCAGTTCAGCCTTGTACGGCAATGGTTATGCCGGTGGGGTGGTTAACTTTGTGACGCGTAAAGCCAGCGATACCACTGAGGCATGGTCATCGGTAGAAGCGAATTTCCAGCCGGATGGCAATAGCGATACCTTTGGTTGGGGTGTTAATCAGGGTTTCAGCGGGCCACTAGGTAGTAGCTGGAATTACGTGGCTAATTTCAATTACAAAGACACCGGCAAATTTGTCGATGCTGATGGCGATATCCTGCCCGAAGATCAAAGTGGCCAGGGTGGTTACGCCAACGGCGATCAATACGATATTTTGTTAAAGCTGGGTTATCGCGGTGAGCGTGACACCGTCGACATGACCTTACACAGTTACGAGATGAATAACGGTCTGACCTATGAGCGAATGATTGATCCGGTTACCGGTTTTACGGTGATTGATACCAGCAGTCCTTATACCGGCAAAGATCCCTCCAATGAAGTTGGCTCTTTTACGGTTAAATGGATTCGCGAGCAGGTGTTAGGTCAAACCTTTACCTTGCAAGCATCGGTGGGTGATAACACCTATAACTACGCGACCACCTTGGTTGAATCCAAAAAATATAAATTGGTACCGCAATTGGTTTATCAAAGTGATGACGAACGTTTGCGGGTTATTTACGGCATTGATTTCGAACAAGATAACACCACGCAAAAACAGCGCGATAACAGTAGCTGCTGGATTTGTGATGTGACTAAAACGCAGACCTCGCCGTTTGCACAAGTCTGGTATCAGGTAATGCCTGAGTTGGAAGTGCAGTTGGGGGTGCGTCATGAAAGCTATAACTACGATGTGCCGAGCTATCTTTCGGTGCGTGGTCCGCTTTCCGGTCAAACCATTGAAGGTGGTGATTTGGATTACAGCGAGACGACTTTCAACGGCGGCCTGGTCTATCACCTGACCGATAATATCGACTTATTTGGTGGTTACTCCGAAGGGTATGCGGTGGATGATCTGCGCCGCTTACGTGGCCCGGTAGAAGACTCGGTGGCCGGTATGAAGCAATACTTGCCTGCTACCAAGTCACATAATATCGAAGTGGGTGTTCGCGGCCAAACTGAAAGTGTTAACTACAGTGTCGCGTTGTTCCAGACCCGCACCGATGATGCGGCGCACTATGGTCAAACTTCTGATGGCGCTTATCCTTTGGAGTTCCTGATTTACGCGGATGAAGAAATCTACGGTATCGAAGCGACTCTGGATTATGCAATCAACGATAACTGGACCGTGGGTGGCACTTACGCCTACTCGGAAGGCGAGTACGACGACGAAGTGGGCAGCACCGATCGCCCGCTGAACGGCACCCGTATCACTCCGGAGAAACTCACAGCGTATATCGCAACGCAGATAACGCCTGCCTTGTCTTCACGTTTGCAAGTACTCAGTGTCAGCGATCGGGATGAGTTTGATGAGTTGGATACGGGTGGCTATTACTATTACGAGTCACCCATCGAAGGCTATACCACTGTTGATGCGTTGCTGAGTTACGATTTGCAGCAAAAGCGTTGGGGTACTGTAAGTTTATCAGCGCGCAATTTACTCAATAAAGATTACTCGCCAGCGTCCTCGCAGGTGAATCAGGAAAATGCGCGCACCTCAGTGGCGACTGCTTATCGTGCGCAAGGTCGTGCATTAAGCCTGAAGTGGAGTATTGACTATTGAGTACTGCACGCTGGCGACAATGGCATAAAGTACTCGGCCTGTCGCTGGGCGTGTGGTTGCTGCTCATCGCATTCAGCGGTGGGTTCTGGTGTTCAAAGAGAACCTCATTGAGCTGAATTTACCGGCGGTTAGTGCTGAGTCGGGTAATGGTTCCGAGTACAGTATCGATCGCTTATCCAGCGGTTTGCAGCAGCTATTGCAGCATCACTCAATGGAGGATGTGTACTACATTAAAACGCCAACACAGGGCCGGGATTATTGGTGGCTGGCCACGCGCAGTGATGAGATTTTTCTTTACGATGTCAATGGCGCGCCGGTTGCGGACCACTGGCTGATGTTGCCGGTGTTATATTGGTTGGGTGAATTTCATACCGAGCTTTTATTGCACGATGGAGGTACTACGCTGCTGACCTTGTTGGGCATTGGCTGTTTGATTTTAATGCTGGCGGGGCTAATCAGTTGGTGGCCAGGACGCAGCGGTTTTCGGCTTAGCCATTTGTGGGCGATGTCTGCAAGGCGTGGGCCGGCATTGCGACAGCATCGCGCGGTGGCGATTATTTGTTTGCCGTTATTACTGTTGTCGGTACTGACCGGCGCCGGTATGAGCGTGCAAAGTGCAATAGGTTTTTTTATTGAAACTACATCGGTGGCAGCGCCAGAACCAGAACCGACGGCAACAGTAGCAACGTTGGAGTTTGAACTATCGCAATTGGACGCATTATTACAGTCTGCCCAGCAGCGATTGCCCGATAGCCAAATCACCATGTTGTCATTGCCCACCGCTGCCAAGCCGTACTTAGGTATG
Source organism: Oceanicoccus sp. KOV_DT_Chl (assembly GCF_900120175.1). NCBI lineage: Bacteria > Pseudomonadati > Pseudomonadota > Gammaproteobacteria > Cellvibrionales > Spongiibacteraceae > Oceanicoccus > Oceanicoccus sp. KOV_DT_Chl. The sequence continues at coordinate 680,590 of NZ_FQLF01000002.1, read as the reverse complement.
CGACTGCGTGCGGCGGATGAATGGCATGTTAATGGCAAGACCAATATGATGATTGATATTGCCAGCGGTGCGATAAAAATTAAAGATGTAAAAGATGCATCAGCGGGACGCAAAATCCTCAATACTTTTTATCCGCTTCACTCCAGTTATGGTTTGCCAGGGCTTTATAAAGCTCTGGTAGTCATTACCGGTGTGCTGACCGTGTTGTTGGGAGTGTTGGGTTTGCTGGCTTGGTTGCGGCGGCGTGGTGGGATGTTGAATTAGAAATTATAGAGTTTATCTATGGGGCTAACTTATCGCCCCCGTCACGTTGTCGTAACCGGGGTGGTCAGAAATACTCAGCATATTCAGGTTAGTTGCCTTGGTTGCTTCGGCACCCGCGCCTTTGCCCATGCAGTCAGTGACAATCACCTTGCCATTTTCTCTCATTGCTTCCGAAACCGGACCCATAGATTGCTGCTTGGCCGAGTATAGAAAACCGCAGGTATTAACCGTCGCATCAGCGCCATTGTAATCGGGATTTATTTCATAACCATCGAGAGGGCGGTGATTGGTTTATAAAATGGAGAGCATTCTGTTACTAATTCATAAATTATAGGGGATTATAGTACATACGCTCTATACCAGGTTTTGCATCTTCTACTCTTCATATATAATTCTTGGTTATTAAACCTTAATATAATAAACATAAAGGGAGCACTATCGTGTTTACAAGACTCATACTTTTGGCAACTATTGCAGTGTTAATGTCGGTGCCTGCACATTCTTCTGCTGTATACCAAGACTATGTATTTTCTTTAAATAGTTATGTTATAGATAGTGTTGCTGATGGTGTGAGTGAGCAGTCTACAGTTATTGAATACTTTGATTTTGATTATTTTGACGCATCTTTAGGTCGGCTCGATTCAGTGATTCTTGATTTTGATCTAACCATCTCAACATTGATTGGTGCTGATAGTGATGAGTCACAGGATCCTTTTAACAACGTGTTATTTTATCATTCTAGAATAGTTAAAATGAATTTAGGTACGGATGTCCCCCAGTCTCCATTTATTCCTCCGGGTTATCTTCCTCCAGATACGGATCAGCTCATTAAAAATACTCGGACACTTTCAGGTTTTGCTGCGCATTCTTGTGATCCATGTGGGTACGAGATGAATCTTACGGGCTTCTCCCACCCTTCGCCTGGAAGTGACCAGTCATCTTTTAGTAGTATTCTATCTGAGCGTGAAGATATTATTTTATTTATAGGGGATGGATCTTTTCAGGGGCGTAATATGCTCGCTATAGAGGCTGAGGTCAGCAACTTGCTTCAGTTAAATACAGGTTACAGTTTTGTCGACAGTACCTTCGAAGGCTCTGTTGGTTTAACGTATAATTATTCGGCTGTGCCCGTTCCTGCTGCATTTTGGTTGTTCAGCTCAGCTTTGATTGGGTTGGCTGGCCTCAAGCGCAAGAAGTAAATCGAAAAGCTAAACCATTAAGGCCCCAATGTTGAGGATGTTTTTTTACATCACCACTTTATTGGGGACTTTTTTTGATTTTACCAATGGATTTTGGCCTGTTGAGCGAATACGTCTTACGTGCAGCAAGGCGACCAGTCATATCGCTTAAGCGGTAGCGGTAGCGGTAGCTGTTGCTTGCTCTTGGCTGGCCAAATACTCCTCATAAGTGCCCTGGAAATCATGCAGTTGATGATCTTTGATTTCAATCACGCGGGTGGCGAGTGATGACACAAATTCGCGGTCGTGGCTGACGAAAATCAACGTGCCATCGTAATGTTCCAGCGCCAGGTTTAGCGCTTCAATCGATTCCATATCCAGGTGGTTGGTGGGTTCATCCATGATCAGGATATTGGGATCCTGCATCATCAGTTTGCCGAATAGCAGTCGATTTTTTCACCACCGGAACACACTTTTGCCTGTTTTTTGAAATCGTCGGCGCTGAATAATAAGCGGCCCAAGGTAGCGCGTACAATTAAGTCGTCATGGCTGCTGTTACGCCATTGGCTCATCCAGTCAAATAAATTCAAATCACATTCAAAGTCGGCAGTGCTGTCTTGTGCACAGTAGCCCAAGCTGGCATTTTCTGACCACTTTACTACGCCGTGTTCGGCTTTCAGTTCATTCATCAGGCAGCGCAGCAAGGTGGTTTTACCGGCACCGTTTTCACCGATAACCGCCAAGCGGGCGCCGGCGTCCAAAATTAAATTGCCGTTTTTAAATAAAGTTTCGCCATCAAAACCGTGGCCGAGGTTTTCCAGTATCAATGCCTGACGGTGTAATTTTTTATCCTGTTTGAAACGGATAAAGGGGCTGACCCGGCTAGAGGCTTTGATATCTTCCAGTTTTATTTTGGTGATTTGTTTGGCGCGCGATGTCGCCTGTTTTGCTTTTGAAGCGTTGGCAGAAAAACGGCTAACGAATTGTTGTAGCTCGGAAATTTGCGCGCTCTTTTTCGCATTTTCATTTTGCAGGCGCTCGCGGGCTTGAGTCGACGCCATCATGAAATCATCGTAGTTGCCGGGGTAAACCCGCAGTTCGCCGTAATCAATATCGGCCATATGGGTACAGACAGCATTCAAAAAGTGGCGATCGTGAGAGATGATTATCATGGTGCTGTCGCGGGCGTTGAGGACACTTTCCAGCCAGCGAATGGTATTGATGTCGAGGTTGTTGGTCGGTTCGTCTAATAATAAAATATCGGGGTTGGCGAACAGTGCTTGCGCCAACAATACTCGTAATTTCCAGCCGGGAGCCACTTCGCTCATCGGGCCATAATGCAAGTCCTGATCGATACCGGCTTGCAATAATATTTCACCGGCGCGGCTTTCGGCGCTGTAGCCATCCAGCTCGGCAAATACAGTTTCCAGTTCGGCGACTTTCATGCCGTCTTCTTCTGACATTTCTGGCATGGCATAGATGCGGTCGCGCTCTTGCTTGATTTCAGACAGGCGCACATCGCCCATGATGACCGTGTCGATAACCGAATATTTTTCAAAGGCATATTGGTCCTGGCTCAGGGTACCAATAGTGTCGCCAGGGCTGTAGGCGACGTTGCCAGCGGTCGGCACCAGCTCACCGCTAAGGATTTTCATAAAGGTGGATTTACCACAGCCATTGGCCCCTATCAGGCCGTAGCGATTGCCACCGCCAAATTTTGCAGAGATGTTTTCAAACAGCGGCTTGGGCCAAATTGCATGGTGATATTAGCGGTAGTAATCAAGAATAGAGTCCTGCGAATTAACGAGTGTATGGCTGAGCTATTGAACTAGAGAGATAGCGGCTGAAAAATGAGGCTGTGTACCACGAGTTTAGTGCGGAAGTAAGAACCTGTTTAAGCGGGCCGCACTATAAAGATTTATGGTGCAAATGTCGAGGGCGATTGTTCAATAATTACTCGTTTCGGGGGTGTTAGGTCAACACTAAACGCGCTATAAAAGGCTATTGTTGAGTAGCAGGGTGTTATTCCTGTTGCTCATTATCACGCAAACGCTCCAGCCTCGCTTGCTCCTCGGCATAGACCGCTTTGATTTCCAATAATACGGCATCGACATCGGCAGCCTGATTGTCGTCGGCGAAAAGGCCGGTGAGTTCAACCCCGGGGTGTAAGTCGCCGTCCTCATAGAGTGCCCAGATTTCTTTGTCGAAGCGTGTGTTAAGTAAATCAGGGGCAAACAAGCCGTAGTACTCGGTCATATTGCGGACATCACGGGCCAACATGGATTCGGCGTGGTTATTAGCGGCAGCATCTACGGCCTGGGGTAGATCAATAATCACTGGGCCATAGTCATCAACCAATACGTTGAATTCTGAGAGGTCACCATGTACCAGGCCTGTACACAGCATCAGCTTGACGTAATGCATCATGGTGGCGTGATCTTCCCGTGCTTGTTCGGCAGTCATAGAGACATCATTGAGTCGGGGTGCCACCCGCCCCTCATCGTCAGTAACCAGCTCCATTAACAGTACACCATCAAAACAACCATAAGGTTGCGGCACGCGCACACCAGCGGCGGCCAAGCGATACAAGGCGTCGACTTCAGCGTTTTGCCACACTTCTTCCTGCTGCTTGCGGCCGTATTTGGAGCCCTTTTCCATCGCTCTGGCGCGGCGGGAGTTGCGCACCTTGCGACCTTCCTGATATTGCACTGCTTGCTTGAAGCTGCGTTTTGCTGCTTCTTTGTAAACTTTGGCGCAACGAATTTCATCGCCGCAGCGCACGGTGTAAACCGTTGCTTCTTTACCGCTCATCAGTTGTTGGATAACTTCATCGACCAGACCATCTTCGATCAGGGGGAGGATTCGCTTGGGGGGCTTCATGGTGTCCTTAAAGGTGGTCGGTGAATGATTATTATGATTAGTGGTGAGATAAACCAAGTCACAGTATAGCTTATTGGTTTGCGGCGCTGCTAATGTTGATGCATGCCGTTTTTTTATTGCGACAATATAGGGAGGGTAGACGGCATCGTGCGATTGGCGAGCTTGCAATCGGCGCAACGGGTGGTTACATTAGCGCTGGTATTAATTTTCTTCGCCATTTATTGATGTAACCCTTTCACTCTATGTTTACGCGTATCCATCACCATATGCAGTTGCTGAGCCGGTTAGCGCCAGCGTTGGTGCTATGGATATTAGTTGTGCAGTGGAGCTTTGGTGCTCATGCCGCTGAAGTATTGGATGGTGAACATTTTCACTCGCTTAATTGTATTAGCTGTGTTGCCGAACATAATCTGAATGTTACGGTTACGCTGCAACCGGCTTTTTCCTTTTGTGATGGCTATATTGCTTTACCCGGTATAGTTGCGGGAGAGTACTGCGCCACCGTAATCACACAGCAATCGATTCGCGCCCCACCTGTCCCTAAGTATTAACAATTTCAACTTTCGCGGTAGCTCTACTGGCTATCGTTGGTTAATGATCTTAGGAAAACATCATGAAAAATTTATTTTCACAGGCATGCAGCCTGTTGTTATGCGTGGGGCCGTGGTCTCAAACGGCGTTATTCGCTGAGTCCCAACCCGCTCTGGAGCATGTATTGGTGTCGGTGCCACTGCATCGCACCGAAGCAGAAACCGCTTTGCCCGTAACCATTTTAACCGGTGCTGAACTACAGCAACGAGTCGCTGGCACGATCGGCGAAACATTGAACTACGCCCCGGGTTTAAGCAGCTCCAGTTTTGGTCCTGCCGTAGGCCAACCCGTAATTCGTGGACAACAGGGCGCGCGGGTAACGGTGTTGTCGAACAGTACCAGTAGTGCTGACGCTTCAAATATCAGTGCTGATCATGCGGTCAGTGTGGAGCCGGTATTAGCGGAATCGATAGAAGTACTACGTGGTCCATCAACGCTGTTATATGGCGGCGGGGCGATTGGCGGAGTAGTGAATGTAATAGATCAGCGTATACCGGTGGCTGTTCCTGAAGCTGTTACTGGCGCAATGGAGCTGCGTCACGGTTCGGTAAATGATGAAAACACGGCGGTATTTAAGGTGCTGACAGGCAGCGACAATATTGCGTTTTATGTGGACGGTATGTATCGGGATAGCAATGATCTGGAAATTTCTGGTGCGGCACATGCCGATGCTGAGCATGATGCTGATGAAGTCACTGGTTTTATCGCTAATACTGATGCTCAAACTCACGCGTTTACTTCGGGTGCAAGTTATATTTTTGAGAATGGATTTATTGGTATTGCGGTTAGCCGGTTAAAAAACCAGTACGGTATTCCTGCGGGGGCGCATGAACATGAGCATGAAGATGAGCATGAAGATGAGTATGAGGAAGAAGAAACTGTGCGTATCGATTTGGAGCAAACTCGATATGATCTGCGCGCAGATTATCATCCGCAATCTACGTTAATTGATCAGCTACGTTGGTACTCTACCTATAGCGATTATAAACACGATGAATTGGAAGGGGGAGAGGTAGGAACTCGCTGGCGCAATGACAGTTGGGAAAATCGAGTGGAGGTATTACATCAACCCGTTGCTGGATGGCATGGGGTGGTTGGGCTGCAAACCAAAAATACAGATTTTTCTGCGGTGGGTGATGAAAGTTATATTCCGGAAACCACGATTAAAAATTATGGTTTTTTTATGGTTGAGGATTTTCATCGCGGTGATTGGCTGTATGAATTGGGCGCGCGGGTGGATTACGAAAAGTTATCGCCAGAAGGTGAGGCGGAGCAATCTTTTAACAGTGTGAGTTTGTCAGCATCTGCTTTATGGCAAATAAGCACACAATGGAGCCTTGGGGTTGCACTGTCTCAATCGGAGCGTGCGCCGGTCGTAGAAGAGTTATATTCCAACAGCGCGAATATGTTAGGAGGTTATATCGAGCATGTTGCCACTGGATCGATTGAGGTGGGTGATGCACAGTTACAGCGTGAGCAGGCCAATAACATTGACCTTACATTGAATTATAAAATCCGCTGTGATAGATGCGTACTTAACATTGTTCTATAACGATTTTCAGGATTATGTTTTTTTACAAAATACGGGAACGGAACAAGGCGAAACACCGGTGTTGCAATATGCACAAGAAAACGCCGAGTTTACCGGCGCAGAATTTGAGGTGGAGTTGAGTTTGGGGAAGTGTGGGGCGGTATGCTGTCGCTGGAGTTGTTTGGTGATGCTATTAGTGGTGAACTGGATCGCGCCGGTGATGTGCCGCGTTTACCACCGCGGCGTATCGGTAGCCGGATTAACTTTGAGCAGGGCAATCTATCGAGTTATATTGCGTTTGTTAATGCTGCTGATCAGAATAATCCCGGTGAGAATGAAGAGGAAACTGATGGCTACCAACGCTGGGATGCCGGGCTGCAATATCAGCTAGACTTGTCAGCAGGTCGAGACGCATTAGTTTTTTTACGGGCGAAAAATATTAGCGATGAAGAAATTCGAAATGCCAGTTCTTATTTACGTGATATTGCACCAGAGGCGGGGCGATCTCTTGAGCTAGGCCTGCGTGTGAGTTTTTGAGTGTTTTATCGTGGCAGAGGGGAGTACTATTGAAGCCTGATGGCTATTCCCCTAGGCATAACTTAGTGAAATAATGCGGGGCAGTTAGTTATTAGCCCGTTTTAAAAAACTGTTAGTCAGTTGTGCGGGAGAAAATTAATAAGCCACTCTATAGGATTGATCATTGAGAAAGCTTAACCATGCCGTTAGACGCGATGAAATTGCAGCCGCCGCGGCCGAATTTATTGCCTATAAGGGCTTGGAGGCTTTAACCACACGGGCTCTGGCAGCTTCCATGGGATGCACTATCGGTGTGCTGTCCCATTATTTTTCCAATAAAAACCAGATTATTCTGGCTGCCTTTAACTGGGCAGATTCCCGTATAGATCAGCGCATCGCGGAAGCGGTCAGTGATCAGCTGTCCATAGATGATTTTCTACCGGTGATAAGAGCAGCGTTACCCTTTGATGTTGAAACGGATATGCATTGGCGGGTGCGGTTTGCACTGTATGCGAGTACGTTAATTAATGTTGATGAATTGCAAGAGCAGCAGGAAAAAATGCAGTATTTAAGAGTCTGGATTACCGAGCTGATTCAGGGTCTGCAAGATAATAATGAAATCCGTGCTGATGTCTCAGCTGAAGATGTTGCTAGTGTGATTTTTGATTTAATTATTGGTGCTGCACAAAATTTATTGCATGTGCCGATGGCTAAGCGCGAAGCGCAGGCCGCGCCTATCTTCAAGTTGTTAGAAACTTTACGGGTTTGAAAAATACTCTTAATGCCACCCTGATGCCGTCCCCCTTTTCGAAAAAGTAAAGTCAAAAAAAATCCCCGCACCAGGCGGGGATTATAACGACGTTAGCGTTTAGCGATTATTAGTATCCGAAATGGCTCTAACATCACGCTGCTGGATAGGAATGTCTGGCGTACAGTCGGCATCGCCACCGAAGCAATAACGTGGCTTGGAAATAAAGCTACGCGATACATTGGCATTGTGATGACGGCTGTAAAGATCTAACCGGTAAGTCTGTCCTGCGTTTAGGTCAACACAGCCAACAGGTTTCCAGCTGGCGCCATAACCAACCTCGGTAATACGCTGCTTGTTGATCCAGGTCGAGGAACAGCTGTTCCAGCCTGGAACTATAGCGGTACCGGTGGTGCCGTTGTCCTTGCTGAAGCAGTAGCGTCCTGTAGTGGGTGCAGTAAATTCAGCGGATAGCTGTGCCTCCCATGAACGGTTGTTGCTACTACTGCTAAAGCCAGGTGACCAGTTGAAGTTACTCGCATGGTATTTATGATTGGTGGACTCATAATCCCAGCCGGCTTTAATATTTTGCTGCCGCTCGGGTCCGACTCTCATTTCGTTCCAGTCATCCGCCTTGTTACAGTTGCCGTCGGCGAAAAAGCCATCGCCAAAGCCCATGTCATCAATGCGAGCATACATGCCGTTAAAGTGATTGATATCGGGATCAGTACAGTTACTGATGCCGTCTCCATCACTATCTTGCGACGCACAGTTGCCGTAAATCGCGGTGGCAAAATTCTGACCGTCATTAGGCGCTGCAAATCCGCGGTGCGGAAGAAGTCATTCATAAATACGCCATAAGGATCAAGCTTGGCAATTTGCGCATTGAAGGTGGCTCGATCAGCGGCATTACGCGCTTTAATGGACGGGTGAGAAAATACCCACTCATCATTTTTGCCCCAGTGCGGATTAAAGTTGTAGTTGTCGGCAAGGTGGCTAATGATTTCGTGGTATGGCGCATCGATAAAGTTATCGAAGGTTTCCTGGTTGATGTCGTAGCCCCAGAACTCAACAAATTCCAAATGAACCATGGGGTCGCCTTGGTTTAGGCCCTGGCGCACATGGTTGCCGGAAATCAGCGTACCATCATCAGCGCGGTCAAAGCGCATAATGGTGCCGATCAATGGCTGACAGATGCCGTCGCGGTTGTAGACAGAGTTGAGGTACTGGACCGCGCCCTGAATTTCACTCATCGGCATGCCGCCTTCATATTCCAACTGCGAAAAGCCTTTTTGTTTGGCAAAGACTCTGCTGTCCAGCGTAATCATACGGTGGGCGTATCCAGTCATATCGGTACTGCGGCTGGTGACGTTAGCATTTTCCGAGCTGTAATTATCGGTTGTGACCAACGGTGGATCATTCAGGTATTTACTGATGCGAGTTGCTGCGGTACTGCAGCGGGTGCCCATATTACAGATACCGGATTGAATGGTGGGTACCGCAAAGGCTGACTCTATACCACTGAGGTCCGGTGTGAATAAACGGTTTTGGGCGGTTGGGCTGGTGAGCGGGTCGGTGGTGCGATTACCGCAAAGGTAGTACACCAGATCATTACCGGGTACCAACTAAGGAACACATAATCACATTGACCAACAGCGGCTTCAACACCGCCATCGGCGACAAAGGTGGCTTCATCCATGGTCAGGACTTGCACGTTCATGCGGAACTGCGGCTCCAGTTTTAAACGAATGCGAGCAACGTAACCTAATAATCCCAAGTTGGCTTTTAACGCTTTCCAGAGGTTGGGGTCGGATTGCCCAGTACTCGCCTCGGTATACGTGGTTAAATCACCATCTGCACCAATCACATCCAGGCCTACTACATAGTTGGAGATTGTGGCGGAACCGTTACGTGATGAACCGTGCGCACCGGTAGCCACCGCGCCACCGATAGAGATACCACCATATCCGGTTGCGGCCAGGCCCCAGGCATAACCTTGCTGGTGCAAGTGCTCGCCCAGCTCGTCCATTTCGACACCGGCTTCAAATTCAACGGTGGCGCTGTGGCTTTCAAAAGGTTCAATGGGGCCAATGTCTTTCAGGTTTTTAGAGCGAACTACTTCAGCGTCGCCGTCACCACAAATAATGCTAGTGGCGGAGTGGCTGCTGCCAGCGGGTTTGACGCGCTTGCCAGAGCTGACAATGGTTCGAATGGTTTGTTGTAATTCCGAAACGGTATCCGGTTCATGGATGGTAGTGGGTTCGCATACCATACCCTGTGTGTAATAGGCCATCACGGTTGTGCCTTTATCGGCACAGTCCTCAGGACAGTTGCTGGCGTTTTCAAACTCATCTGCCTGGCAGTCGCCGTTACGGCAATGCCATGCATTGGTATTGAGCGCCCCCATGCGTCATTGCATTGCTGAGCACTGCCCGGCAAGCTAAATGCACTGGCCATCACAGCACCGAGTACTGTGGCCAAAAACTTTTTTTGAATCATCGTCGTGCTCTCCAAGGGTTAGTTATTGTTTTTTCCCCAACGGTGACAGGAATCAATGTCCGTATTGTTCACACCACCAGGGTGCAGCATTAACCAATAAGAATTGGCCGTTTTTACTTTTTTATACACTAAGAGTGCAGTGTTTATTCGTGTGCAAACGAAGTGTTGATGGTTGAGGTTAGCGTCATTTTTATTGTATTGGAATCATAAAGCAGAGCTGTTATTGAGGATGATTTTGATTAAAAAAAACGGGTTTTTCCTTATCTCATGGAGAGTGTCCGATTGGTAACTTAATCGTAGGTTTTTCGGACACGGTGACGGTAATCCCATAGTATTTTGTCCGAAAATAAATTGCTAAAATACATTAAATTTTGTTCATTAATGGTGAGTTGATAGTTAAATCTAAAATCAGGAGCGGTAGTGGCTAGGGTAATTCCCCGTCCATTTGTGAAACGCTTTTCTGAAACTGCCAGTATCGTTGTAACCAGTAAGCGCGGCTATCTGCTGTATATTGAGATCGCTTTTCTTCAAGTAGTCGAGGGCGATTTCTTTACAGGCAGAATGTTTTATTTGTCGATAGCTGCTCTCTTCTTGCAGTAATTTTCTGCGTAGCGTGCGCACATCAATGGATAACCACTGGGCGATGGTTTCCATGCTGGGTTGTTGGTCCCAATGGGTCAGCATCAAGTGCTTTACTTTACTGGTGAATACTTTTTCATTATTGATGGCGTGTAATAATTTTTCACAGATAGCTTCACAAGCCAGCGCAGTCGTTGAATCGGCGTTGGGTAATTTGACGCCTAGTACCAGAGTATCAAAAACAATTTCATTGAAGGGCGCATCGAATACAACTTTGCAGCCGAAGGCCTGTTCGTATTGCTGGCGATAGCCCGGGTCAGCGTAGTCAAAGCGGATTTCGAATAGCTGGTTGTCGGTGCCCAGTAGTGAATTGTTAAAACCGAAAAAACCAGATAAAAATTGCTCTATATAAAGTATGCGAGTAGGTCCTTTAGGCAGGCTGTCGCTAATGCGGGTGACGCCGTGATCCTGCTCAATGGTCATCGATATGCCAATGTGACTACCAAGGATGATCTTGTGAAATTTTAGTGCGAGGTTAACAGCCTCAATATCCGTCGATGAACACATCATGGCGTAGCCTAAGGCACCGTAAATTCCCAAATTGTATGAGCGACCTAGCTGCAGCCCCAAGTCTGCTATGTTCGAGTGTTGTCGCGCGTTGTGAAATACCTGAATTAAATCCGCGAAGGGGACAATCTGGCTACAGCTACGGTCTACATTCAGTTGATCTGACGAGACCGACGTGTGAGTGAGTAAAGTGGGTATTTCAAAATCCATTAGTGCCAGTTGGTTGACCACTGAGGTCACCATATACAGTGGGATTATCCCTTTTACTGTCGATGTAATATTGGTGGTATCCACGGCTAACCTATTCAACGAGCGATTGATTGTTATTTTGTGTGCCCTAATACGAGGCTGCGCTGCCTCCATTGGAGCGGTTTATAAAGTCGCCAGGTTCGAGTGAGTGAATGAAAGCATATCGGAAAAATTATATCAATTGTTATGTATGTTTTGGTGCAGTGGTTTGAGCTGAATTATCACCTTCTAAATTAGTCTCTTCAGAGTGCTCTTTCCTATAGGTAACGTCTGATTACATAGGCTTTGATGTTTTTTTGGCATGCAGCTAGATGAGAGCTTGAAGACGGTAAAATTAGCTGGATGTGCCCGTTCTTTCTTCCTAAGGGATGTGGTGCTGAGACTGCGGATGGTTGCCAATGCAATAATCTGAAACAGCACCCGGCAGAGGGTTGCAATGGGTAGAAGAAGTGGTTTTAGGCTGATAGCTGTCGAAGCCAGTTTACCGTTGGTTGGTTATAATGGTCAGGGGGTAGAGCAAAATTTGCAAACTGTTGGTCCGACCCCGTAATGTGCCGCGGAGAATTATGACGTTAGCTGTGCTTTGGGTCGAACTGTCATCACCTTTAAGGTTTTAATGATGGCTTGGGTCGGCCCATGTCAGTTACGAACACCTTAGCGGAAATATCCAGGGTTTGGGTAACGCTGGTTAAGATGGCGGTCAAACCCCAGCCATAAGCCAGAAGGCCAATATAGAAAAGCGGCATTGAGTATAAAGAAGGGAATTAATGACGCGTCGTAGTAACCACCAATGGCAAAACCTAGTAAAATAAACATACTGATAGCCGCCGATGGTCTGGTGCACAAGCCCAATAGCAAGCCAACAGCTGATAATATTTCGCCGAAAGTTATTACCCAGGCTACGAGGATATAAAGTGGAATTCCAAAGTGCTGCAGGAACAGGGAAGCAAATGCATCTGGCGGCATCTCTGTCAGTCTATCAAGAAAAATATCTTTTAGAATGTCACTGGTGAGCCAATCTTTGTTAATTTTATTAATGCCTGCTGCGAGCCAAAAAATGCCAAACAATGTTCTAAGTAGAAGGTGGGTGTTAATACCGAAAAACAATACCGGGTGTGATTTTATCCACGACCAGGTCCAGACTTGTTGGTATTCCCTTGCGGCTAAACTCATTGGCTATCCCCTTTAGTTTGGGCATTAATCTGCTCCAGTGAATCCCATAGCGGCAACCGTTGGCAGTAGCCAAGTTGTTCACCGCTACTATTGTCTAACCAGGATTGTTCAACCCTATCAATCGTGTGCTCACCAAATTCGAGTCGCCCGGGTTCTAATATTATTCGAGCCTGTAAAATTTCTTGCTCAGCCCATTGGTTTTCAGTAACCACATAGCGGTAAACGGGCCGGGTATGACCTTTTGCTGCAAGAGTTGCTTCACTGAAATTTTTTACAAACCATTCCCAGATGGTGGAGACTTGAGACCAAAACGTTCTGGTTTGAATGTGATAGAGCGTAAAAGTACCTGAGCCGGGTATGCTCTCATAATTTGGTATGACTTCACCGTGTTCGCAAAGCACAATGATTTCACACATCGTGCAGACCTCGCCGAAACGCCCCATCAAAAAATAATCTTTATACTTTGGGTCATTTACCTGCGCTGATACCGGGAAAGCAAATAAAATCAGGCTTAAAGTAAAAATTAGTTTACGGGTGTTCATTGGCTATCCACTCCTCACTTAATTCCCAAAAGCGTTTAGCTGACTCTTCATTTTCGGCAAAGCTGGAGGGTTTTCTTGGTGCGCAATCCTGAAAATACTGGCCACTTAGATCCTCTATGCCCGGCTCAGAAGCGCACCATACCGTCGTTTTTGCGCCTTCATCAGGCTTTAGCATCCAGAATTTTCCAATGGTAAAAAAGAGTTTTTGGATACCACTGGTATCGCCATCCATAGCAAAGTTAGTCGTAACCAGGCGAGGGTTTACTGAATAAGCAGTAATGCCAAACTCCTTGTACCTTTTGGCCATTTCTTTTGCCCAATAAATCGTGCCGAGCTTTACCTCGCAATAAGGGGCGGTGCCATATTTTTTCTGTCGCTGTAAGTCATCCCACGTCATTCCTTTACGTGCGCCCATATGCCCGGCAGAGCTTAAGCAGACAACGCGCGAGGGAGCGTTGGCTTTCAAATAGTCCAGAAGCAAAGAGGTTAACAAAAAAGGGCCGACATGATTAACGCCCAGAACATACTCAAAACCTTGCGGGGTTTCCCGTCGCTCAGAAAGATTTAATCCAGCGTTATTGATGAGCACGTCAAGACGGTCGTACTTTTGTTTAAATTCTTTAACACAGGCGCGAATTGAATTGAAATCGGCTAAATCCAATAGCAGTGTGTCCACTGTGGCATCATATTGATTTGCAATGGCTTGCTTGGCTTGACTGGCTTTTTCTTCATCACGCACGGTGATTATGACCTGAGCACCTTTCTGAGCTAGTTGGCCTGCGGCGGCTAAGCCTATTCCTGAGTTCCCGCCGGTTAGCAAAATAACTTTTCCTGACATTGTAGTATCGACCATAGTTAAATTAACCTCTTAGCATTGATAGCGGAATCGATCACCGCGAAAAACTGTGTGTGTATATTGCTCGACTCGTTTTGTCGCATCCAGATAAAGACTATCCATTGCCAGCATTGGTTTGCCTGTTCGTATATTTAATAGATTTGCCGATATTTTATTGGCGGCAACGGCTTCAATACTTTGTTGTACGGTGTTATCTGTAACCAGCTTGTTGTCTCTTAACAAGGTTAAAAGTCCGGTATTGGATTGGGATTCCAGCTGATTGGTCATAGCGATACGCCGTGGGATATGGGCCATATAGATTGCGGTTGGCTCATGGGCAATACTCAACAAGACGGTAGCTCGAAAATGCAGTTCATTGCTGGATAAATCAAACGCATTAATAACGGCTTGCGGAGAAGTAAGCCAGCTTCTTTCTTTAACTTCCCAGCGGTGTTTGTCACCTTGTTGGAAAAAATACTGATGCGCGGTAAAAGTAGATCGATTAATAACGGATTGAGATTTTACAAATGTCCCCCGGCCCTGCTGGCTTTCTACAATCCCGGCATTTTTTAATTCGTCCATGGCTTTAACAACGGTGATTCGGCTGACGTCATATTCACTCGTTAACAGTCGCTCAGAGGGTAGTGCCTGGCCCTCCCGAAATTCCCCCTTTTTGATACGCTTTTTCAGTGATTTAACTACCTGAAAATATCTTGGTATAGGGCTTTTTTTATTAATTGGATGATTCATTACTGTTATTGCATTCAATATCGGAAACGCGACCATAGCAAGGATATGTGGACATGTCCAATTTTAGTGCTGGACCAGCATTGTATGAATAGCGAAATTGGCATCCTAAGCTTAAGTTTAAGGCTCTGTTAAGAAATTTAAATTTTGTTAGGTTGCTGACAAATGTTGATCTGCATCAAAACTGTTATCAGGTGCTGTATTCATAATCGCTACAAATTGCTACTAACAACGTTGATACGTAGTGGTTTGCATCAAGTTCTAGTTAAAGGCGAATAAGAGGATAAAACATGTATATAAATTTTTGGTATGCAATGGCTTTGGCTGAAGATATCACGGCGGATAAGCCAGTAAAGGTTCGTCGCTTAATGCAGGACTTTGTGCTATTTCGCGATGAGCAAGGCGTGGTGCATTGCTTGCATGACGTGTGTACGCATCGCGGCGGATCGTTGGGAGAAGGGCGGATTCGCGAGGGGCGGGTTGAATGTCCATACCACGGCTGGCAATTTAACGGTGCGGGCGATTGTGAATATATTCCTTCGCTAGGTGTCGAAAATCAAAAAATCCCGAGCCGAACAAAAATTGATTCTTATCCGGTGCAGGAAAAATATGGCCTGGTGTTTGCGTTTTTGGGTGATCTACCTGAGGAAGAACGGCCACCATTGATGTCGCCGGATTGGAACCCACAAGATTATCAATATCCTAAAGAGGATTGGCGGGCGGTTGCAATGAGCTGGCCGATTAATGCCAATTATGAGCGCTGTGTCGAGAATGGTATTGACCCGTCGCATAATGAATATGTACACCGTGCCCACGGTTTTATGGGTAATCGGCAAGAGACCTATAAAGTTAATAAGTTAGAACCAGTAGAGCATGACTGGGGCAATGGTTTTTGGCATCGTTTTTATGCGCCAGCCAGTACTCACGATGTGATGTATAAAGGTGAAAGTGCTCGCGATGGCGAAGGCGATATGAATGTCAGTGCCGGTCATTCAGGGCCCAATTCAGTGTGGACATATATTCATATCACGCCAGAAAACTGGATGCATCAATATTTGTTTGAAACACCGGT
Source organism: Oceanicoccus sp. KOV_DT_Chl (assembly GCF_900120175.1). Lineage (NCBI taxonomy): Bacteria > Pseudomonadati > Pseudomonadota > Gammaproteobacteria > Cellvibrionales > Spongiibacteraceae > Oceanicoccus > Oceanicoccus sp. KOV_DT_Chl. The sequence continues at coordinate 664,619 of NZ_FQLF01000002.1, read as the reverse complement.
GGATGAATCTCACACCACGGCTTTTAATATTTCAATCTGTAATTTCTTGCCAGAAGACGTCGCTGACGATGATGAAATCAAGGAGATGAATGCTTCTATTGCTGAAGAAGATGTAACCGTGTTGGAAGGGATAAAGCCGGTTAAAACGCCGAATGATATGACCAGCGAAGTGCTATTGCCTTCTGATAAGGCGATCTATGGCTATCGTCAGTTTATAAAGCAATGGGATGCTATGGGGTGGCGAATTGACACGGCAGCGATTAAGCGTGATGAGTTAGAAGTCGTTTATGCTATTCCATCACCGCGTCGCCGTACTGAAAAAGGTTGGGTGTTTGATCCTGTCCCTACTATTGCTGCGCCGGGTTTGGAATCGGTTAAAAAGGCCGGCTAAACAGTATCAGCTAATAGTGTTTTTAAGTTGTATTGCCCCGAGCGTGAGTTGCGAGCGGGGCTTTTTCGTTAGTTCCCCTGACCAATCGTAAAATTAAATCGCGACTTTCTGTACCGATAAGATTGCTGATCATTTCCCAAAGTATATCCACTTGTGGGTCAAAGATGGCAGCTCTATGGGCGCGGTCAAAAGCTGCGACAGTATCACAGTCATCAGTATTCACCTGAAATTCATCTGCCGGTCGCTTTGCCAGCGACAGCCAGTGATCCAGATACGCATCGATGGTCACTTGTGCATCAGGTAAATACTCTGGCGCACAATGATAGGATGCCATCCAGGGGTTGAGCAGGGCTTTCATTAATAAAGTCGCTTCACTAAAACGAAAGTCAGGGTTGTTATTGGCGGCATTAAAAGCGTTGCTGAGTGGTTGCATAACTGATTGGATATAAGCAATGTCGGTAGAGAATTCACGCTTGTGCAGTAAATCAATATGAAAAGCTGAGTCTTCAGTTTGTAATTCAGTATCAAAAGCCAGATGTGGGTAAAGGCTCCCTGGGCGAGTAAAGGCCATCACCATATAAGCATCCATTGCCATTTCATCGGCACGCAGATTCACTTCCACCACCTTATCGATAATGTTAGAGCCTTGGTAGACGCGAATGCTGCCAACCTCAATACCCGATTGGGGGTGCATCAGTATTGCATAGACGTTGCTGTTATTGTCAGTGTGGATTGGGGTAAGGGTTTCAAACTGCTGGATACGCTGGATTACATGGGCGGTGAGTTGACTGGCGGTATTCATGTTATAAGGTCTCTTGCTGGAATACGTCATTATTTGGGCTAAGGCTAACCTGAGTATTAAGCAAATGACAAGTGAGGTAGCAATCTTTGCTCTTTATTTACTATTATCCAAGGTTGTCTTCGACGTGAATACACTTGCTGTGCTGATTTTAGCTGTGCCCGTGAACGAATAACGCTGTTAGGCTATATTCAGCTTATTAATTCAATTTGGTTTAATCCCTGCCGATACATGAAGCAGGCTCATTTAGTTATTCTTCTATGTTGAGGGACAGTACGTGATTAATACATTAAGTATAAGAGTGAAACTGGTGGTTGGGACCATGCTGATTATGATCCTGGCAATCAGCTCGCTTATGTACCTTGGGGTTAGCAGCATGAAATCATCAAGTGTCGACGTGCAAGGTCTGGCTTCAGCGGAAATTAATCAGGCAATTCTGGTTGGATTGCAGCAAACAGCTAATAAAAGTTCGCAAATGGTTGAGGCCTATCTGAATTCATCAGCAGCCGTTGCGACTACGTTGGCAGAGGTACTGACCGTGAGTGCTAGTGCCAATGGTGGTAACCCGCTATCAAGGGAACGAGTAAAGGAATTGACTCGCGATTTTTTGGCAGCTAATCCGCAAATCAGTGCGATGTATAGTCAATTTGAAGTGAATGGTTATGATGGCAATGATAAAAACAATATAGATCAGGGGGATCATAGTACCCCAACCGGTACATTAGAGGTTTACTGGGTCAGAGACGCCGGTAAATTGGAATACTATCCAGTAGAAGATGCTGAGGAAAAATATTTATCTGAATTGGACGAATACGGACAAAGAGAGTCCGAATGGTATCTTTGTTCTTACGATGCCAAAAAAACCTGTACGCTCAATCCTTATTTGTACGAAATATCGCCTGGCAATGAAGTTCTGATGACCACTATTTCGGTTCCTGTTTTATCCGGTAATACCTTCCTTGGGCAAGTAGGGCTGGATATCAACCTGCCGGTACTGCAAAAAACGCTATTGGATATTGTGGCTGGCACTTCAGCAAAAGGTGTTGAAATGACTTTGCTAAGTGCTGAAGGTCGCATTATTGCCTCAACCAGTTACCCCGATAAATTACATTTGGCGTTAGCCGAAGTTGATCAGGAAATGGATAAAGTCTGGCGTGATCGGGAGGTTTCAAATAGTGATGACGCTCAATATTTAATAGCATTTAGTCGTGTGAATATTGAAGCGTCATCCACGCAGTGGGATTTATTAATTCGACAAGATAAGGCGGTCGCGTTGGCGGGGCTAAATGCAATGACCAACAAAATGGATGATCACATGAGTAATGCCCTGCAAAAAATGCAAATTGCAGGTGTGCTCATATTGGCGGTGTCAGTGATTATATTTTTATTGTTAGCCAAATCACTGGTTGACCCCATGGCACGTATGACGCAGCAGCTCAATGCGTTGGCTTCGGCCGATGGTGATTTGACCAAGACTTTAGAGATTGATAATCATAGGGAATTGATTGAAATGGGTAACAGTTTCAATCTTTTCACTGAAAAGTTAAAAGTAATGATTCGCTCTATCAAGTCACAGTCCACTTCCTTGAGTGAAGAGTTTATTCATTTGATGGAGTCTGCTTCAGCCACTCGTAAAGCCACAGATGACCAGAAAAGAGAAACTGACAGTGTGGCGGTGGCCGTTGAGGAATTATCAGCGACCAGCTCAGAAGTGGCGAGATTAGCGAGTGATGTGTCTGTTGCGGCTAATGAAGTTTCAGAGTTTGTTAGTAATACCCAGGAGGTATTTCAGCATGCCGTAAGAGACGTGGAATCTCTAGCGCAGCAGATGAATGAATCTACTGAGCAAATCCAGAGAGTTTCCGGGCAAAGTGAAAATATATACAGCATTTTGGTGTCAATTAGAGGTATTGCAGAACAGACTAATTTATTGGCTTTGAATGCGGCCATTGAAGCGGCCAGAGCTGGTGAACAAGGGCGAGGTTTTGCCGTTGTTGCCGATGAAGTTCGACATTTGGCGGCAAGAACGCAGGAGTCTACTGAAGAAATTAATGGCTTAATTGGTGCCTTGCAAAACGATGTTCGCAGCGCGGTAGAGCAAATCCAGTTGAGTCAGCAGCGAGCTGCTTCGACAGTGAATGACACCAAGGCCAGCCTTGAAAATCTATTACAAATTACCGGGCGAGTTAATGATATTACCGCCAGCGCTATTCAAGTAGCAACTGCAGCAGAGCAGCAAAGTGCGGTGAGTCATGATATTAGTAAGAATGTAACTTATATTGGTGATTCAGCAGTGTCGCTTAGTGATCAGGCAACTGATTTGGATAAAGTCAGTGATTCGCTGCGTATTATCGTGGCAAATCTGGATGCCGAGCTGAAGACGTTGAAGGTGGATTAGAGCTTACGCATTTTATTTCAGCACTATATTGACAATTGAAATAACGGTTACCAAAAAAAGCAGTGTAAAAACCACTCCAACAATGACGAATTGCAGTGGTTTGCCATGAGTAAAATCTCGCTGCTTTTTCTCTTTTGATTGCACGCCAAAGGCGGCGGCTAACACACTGCTGGCCACCTCAAGTAGCGTGAGTGGTTGGTCTTGTTCTTTATCATTTTTTCCCATTATCGATATCCTGAATGCGGTCTGTATCGTTAACACCAGCTAGCTTCGTGGCTCACGTGTTTTAGTATTTCTTCAATATTGGCGCTCAGTACTCGATAGCCAACATTGCCGAATAAAATTTGCCGCTCATTGTTCATGACGTAGGAGGGGCTGCCTCTTAAGTTTAATTGCTTGGCTCTTTGGTAGTCGCTCATTAAGGCCGCTATAGCCTGACCGTTTCTGATTATCGACAATATCGCGTTGCTATCGAGATTTTGCTGCTCAAGTAGTTTAACTAATTCATCTTGTTGGCTGATATCGATGGCATTGATAAAAAAAGCTTCTCTAAGGGATCGAGCATAGGCAATAGCTTCGAGTTCACTGTGAGCGATGCTTACTGCTTGAATAAAGAGGTGGGCACTGGCTGATGTGGTCGGGCGAACTGTATTCCAAATCTCGGGGTTAACAGGTGCCGTTTCAAACCCCTGTGCCGAGGTGAGTACATGCTCGGCAAATCCCGTATAAGTATTTCTTTGTTGCCATTGGGTGGTGATTTTTTGATTAACGTCGCCAAAAATATCCATATAGTGATGGCGAATATTAATCTGGTCTTTAAATTGTTTATTGAGTTCGTCTATCCGCCGTTGCGCGATCCAGGCCCAGATGCAGAGTACATCGCTGAAATAATCTATGACTAGCATTGCCGAAAGCTCCTTTGCTGTTTATTGATTCCAAGGCATTTTTGATAACACTAGCCCCATGCCGCAACTATCGGTGATACCGGCGAAAATTAACCCCAGGCCGACAGCGGCGGATAGTGCTAATAGCGAGGGGTTAAGCGTGATGCTCAAGACAACGCCGAGCACTACTAATGCACCTGCTGCAATCCGAACTTGACGTTCCAGCGATATGGTCGTGCCGTCACTGCTGTTAAGCACTACGTTGCTGCGCGCTATTTCGTTGATGCCGCCGGTGATAATGATTATCGGGTTATCCATATGGTCGCTTAGTTTTTCTTTGGCCAGTTGCGCTCTTTTTCCGGTGCCGCATAAGAGGTATAGGGTGGTGCCAGCGGCTGTTGATAGTAGCTCAGCGTAGGCATCAGCATGTAACTGGTCGAGTGGAAAATTTTTAGAGTTCGGCAGGTGCAGTGATTTAAATTCTGCCGGTGTCCGTACGTCGATAATCAAAGTATTTGCTAGAGGGTAAATATCTTCTAAAAAGGTGGTGGCATTGATGACGGCTTGTGACATGTGCTTTCTCACTATTAACTGCAGTAAATAGCCTGCAAAACTTCAATAACCCGGATGGCTTCGTCGCCATTGAGCTGATAATAAATAGTTTGTGATTCCCTTCGCGTTGTTACTAATTTAGCCTCGCGTAAAGCTGCCAAATGTTGTGAAAACGCAGACTGGCTCAGCGGTATGAGTTTGTTCAATTCGCCAACAGACATCTCGCCTTCTATCAGGGTGCATAAAATCATTAGGCGATTTACATTCGCTAATTGTTTTAATAAAGCGGCGGCATCTGCCGCATGCTTTTGCATATCGCTAGTATTTTTTGGCGTTTTTCTCACACTGCTAACTCTGTTGGTTGTGGAGGTGGTATTATATTAGTTTTACTAATAAATCAATATCTAATATTTCATCACGCATCCAGCTATCCTTGCGAGCTTCATTACTTTGCCACTAAAGCCATTACTCGCGAGGTTTCGACGGTATAAAAAACGCGGCTGCAATTAGCAAGCTGCCAATCAATGCCGCAGTAATAAATCCGCTGATTACCGGGAGTAATGATGCTGTTTTGTCATTGGCGGCTATGGTTATTTCGCCGCCCAGCAGGGGGTTAAAAGCTGCTGTGGTGGCAAGGGATTCAAAATTAAGTATAAAAATTCCAGCACCAACCAGTCCTCCCAGTACAAAAAATATAGCGTCTATTCTGCCGCTCCCGAGGGCTACTAAGCCTGTACCTGGGCAATACCCCGCAATTGCCCAGCCCGCGCCTAATAAGGCGCCGCCAATCAAAACGCCAGAATACATTTTTTTTACGCTTAAATGCGCGCTGGGTATTAGCTCTAACGCCAAGCCTGCGAAAAGTAGAATTGAGGATATACTGATGGCCAGTAAAATCGTTTTCATCAAACTAAGGTCAGTAAGCTGTAGCATGCCGTTAATTTTATCCGGGTCAGCTGCGCCGATCCGGTGTAAGACAAAGCCAAATAAGCTGCCGAAGATAATGGCGAGTATGAGTTCCATAGTAAATTCCTCTTTAGATGGTTGTTAAGTTAGCGTCGGCGATAAAGTGCAATAGACACTGGGATTGCGACTGCAAACGCGGCTAAGGTAAACAAATAGGCGCTGATAGAGGTTTGCATCATCCCACTCATCATGTGACCGCTGGTGCAGCCTCCGGCCAGCCGAGCGCCCCACAGTGCGAGTACCCCGCCAATAAAAGCCAGCGAGTAGCGTGAAACTTTACTGTTGCTGCCAAAGCGCGCCTGATGAAAATGCGGTATTTGTTGTCGAGGCGGGTTAGATTTTTTCAGGGTCAGGTGACTGAGCGTGCCGCCAAGCGCCATTGCTATGACAAATAACATGCCATAGTTCTGCGGTTTGGCCGCGGCTTGGGCATACTTGCCACCTGACTTATCAAGGTAGGGGTTGGAGCTGCTGTAACCTGTCTTGCTGTTGCTATCTTCCTGCACCAGTTGCGGGTAAAACCACGATGCAACAATGCCGTCCAGAATGACAAATTGAGTCGATACGCCTATGGGTTTGACGATTGCGACGGTTAATAAAAAGATGAGTCCCAGTAGTAACCCGCCAATTTTCCAATTTAAGTACATGTGAGCGCTCCTTGGTAGCTGATTAGTTATTGATATCTAAAGTAGGTAATCCAGTTCTGGTTACTTATTATATTAGTATTTATTAAATTAGATATGTCTAATTTAGATTTTTTTGATATAGATCAGTATTTGGCGGTGGGCTATCGGGTTTTTGGGTGGGCGTAAGCGTCGAGTTAAAGCGGTTTACTGATAACTCGGTAATAGTTGATCTGTATCAAGCGATGCTTCATCGGGGCTAATTACAATACAGGCCAACGTAAGCACCATGGCGACGGGCAATGAATCTTATCTTGCAGCAATTACAGTCGGATCACCGGCAACTGGTACGGGTTCTTTATCATTTGGAGCGTGAAGTGAAAGCTTATGCTGGTCTGTCACCAGCGAGCGCTGGAGTAGAGAAAATTCTGGATATTCTGGATTATATTCAGGTTTATCCAGAAATTTGGCACCACCCTGCCGAGGATATTATTTATCAGGTATTAGTGGCGCGAGAAGCCAAAGCGGCTGAGGCAGTTGCCGATATTATTGCTGAGCATGAAGTGCTGGAGTTGCTTACTGAGAATTTACTGGCTTATATCAATCAGCTGGTGTCTGCCGATACTGCCAATGTTGCTCATGTCCGAACCCGTTTTATTAAAGCTACAGGTGATTATATTAATCGCCAGCTACAGCATATGGAGCAAGAGCAGCGGCGTTTATTTCCGTTGATTGAGCAGTATGTTGATCAGCAGGATTGGGCTCAAATTAACGTGCAGCTAAAAAGTTTACAGCCGGTATCCGGAGAGTCCGGACTTGATATTTATCGTTCAAGGTATCAATCCATAGCCAGTAGCAGTGCAGTCACGGCTCATTGATTTCAGTTGCACCCCAATTTTAAACTGATATTGCTCTGATCGATGCTTTATCAGCTGATGTCTTAGGAATGTGATAATGAGTACAACGCCAGTGTCCGAGCCGATGGCCATTGATTCCAGGTCGGGCTCAGCTGCAATAATTGCGACTGAGCCAGCCGCGCAAAATAGTAATCATAGTTGCCGGGATGCTGACCTGATTAGTAAGTACGATGTGTCGGGGCCGAGATATACCTCTTATCCAACGGCTTTACAGTTTTCTGAAACATATACCGAAGCAACTTATAGACAGCAGGCACAGGTCAATTTGAAGCAGGGTATCGCGCCAGTATCACTGTATGTGCATGTGCCTTTTTGTCAGAATATTTGTTATTACTGTGCCTGCAATAAAATTGTTACGGCTGATCGTTCAGTAGCGCGTACCTATCTTGATTATTTGCATAAAGAAATCAGCTTGCAGTCTGAATTGGTCGGTAAGTATCGCCCGGTTACCCAATTGCATTTAGGGGGAGGTACACCGACTTTTTTTGATGGTGCTGAACTGACAGAATTGATGCATCTGTTGGCGAGTCATTACAACCTTAGCGATTCGGAGCAGCGGGAATATAGTATTGAAATCGATCCGCGCACGGTAACCCAGGATAGTCTGGCATTGCTCAAAGGGCTGGGGTTTAATCGGCTCAGTTTAGGGGTGCAGGATTTTGATGAGCAGGTGCAACGCGCGATTAATCGCCGCCAGTCAGTCGCTATGATCAAGACGCTGACCGAAACGGCACGATTATACCAGTTCAAGTCGGTTAGTTATGACCTGATCTATGGCTTACCCTTGCAGACCCCCGCTTCATTGGCGGAGACCCTGGCGACAGTTATTGATTTGTCACCTGATCGGATCGCTTTTTATAATTACGCCCATTTACCACAGCGATTCAGTTCGCAGCGCGCTATCGACCGGCTGGATTTGCCCTCGGCACAGCAAAAAATTGCCATGCTGGCATTGATTGCCGAACAATTGACGGCGGCAGGCTATCGGCATATCGGCATGGATCATTTTGTTAAACCGCAGGATGAGTTGGCGCGGGCACAGCAGGCGGGAAAGTTACAGCGTAATTTTCAGGGGTATTCAACATCCCTGGCGCAGGATCTGGTAGGTTTGGGGGTGTCATCGATTAGCTCTTTACACGCGAGTTATGCCCAAAATGAACGAGATTTAGACGCATATTACCAGCGCTTGGATCGAGGCGAGTTACCGATAAGCAAAGGTGTTGAGTTAACCGTGGATGATCAAATCCGGCGGCAGATCATTGTTCAGCTTATCTGTAATTTACAATTGAGTATTGCTTCAATTGAAAAACAGTTTGCTATTCATTTCTCCGAGTATTTTAGTCAGGAATTATTGGCCTTGCAGTTGATAGAAAATGATGGCTTGCTGTCTTGTGAGGGTGATAAGGTTATCATTCATGAGCGGGGTAGGCCGATGTTGCGAAACATCTGTATGTGCTTCGATCGTTATTTGCCGCAAGGGGCAACAGCATCGTTTTCACAGACCTTGTGATTATTCAGTAGCTGTATTCACGAGGTAGGGTGACGGCTTGGGTGGCATGGCGCTATCAATTCAAAGCGCAAGAGTGTGGTGAAGGTGAGAAAGCCAGGCCACAATTTTTTAGTAATAGGAGTTTTGGCCAATGGTTATTAGCAGTACCAGCACGCAGCTTGAAGATGCACAACACAGCTGTCCGCATAATAAGACCATTTCCTGTGGTAACTGCCGTTTAGGGGCTATTTGCCTACCGTTGGCGCTTGAGGATGATGATGTTGTTAAGCTCGATGAGATTGTACAGCGGGGGCGGCCACTGCAAAAAGGCGAGCACCTTTATCGTGAAAGCGACCCGTTTACTTCTGTTTACGCTGTGCGGTCCGGGGCCATTAAGGCCTACCGTTTAACCGGCGACGGTCAGGAGCAGGTCACAGGGTTTTATTTTCCGGGTGAAATTATTGGTATGGATGGCATTAGCAAAGATAAATATGCCAGTTCAGCAAAAGCATTGGAAACTTCTGCAGTCTGTGAAATACCCTTTAACCGGTTGGAGGAATTAAGTACGCAGCTGCCGACCATGCAGCGTCATTTTTTCCAGCTGATGAGTCAGGAGATCACCACGGATCAGCATTTAATTACGCTGCTAAGTAAAAATAGCGCAGAGGAGCGCATTGCTTCGTTATTGATCAGTATTTCCGCGCGTAATGCCCGCCGAAAATTATCCAAAACCAGTTTTCGCTTGCCGATGTCTCGCACCGATATCGGTAATTATTTAGGATTGACGGTAGAAACGGTGAGCCGGGTCATGAGCAGATTTAATAAGCAGGGCCTGGTGGACGTAGAAAGCAAGGAGATTACCTTGTTGGATTTGGATGGTTTGAAAGACATTGCCAATGTGAAAACAGACTTTTGAATCAGTGACTAGTATTAGCGTGAGCACATAAATTTTGTATGTTGCTATTTGTATAAGGTAGCAATAAGTTGATTAAACCTAATTGGTACCATTGTCTTTTCTTGGTAAAGAGTGTGCGTCTGGCACTCACACTATCAATTCAATCTATGACGAATATCGGGCAAAGTAATTTTCAATTCCGCTGCCTTGGCACTAGAATTGATTCAAGTCATGGCTGTTGTTCTGGCCATCATTAATACTATCCTCTTGTACAGAGTTTTTTATTTATTACGGGTTTTACTATGAGCCAACCCCTTGAACATCCTGTTTATAATTATCGAGTAGTCCGTCAATTTGCGGTGATGACCGTGGTGTGGGGGATTGTCGGCATGGGCGTCGGTGTATTGATTGCCGCGCAGCTGGTTTGGCCGGTGCTTAATTTTGATACGCCCTGGTTAACGTTCAGCCGGTTACGGCCATTACACACCAATGCGGTTATTTTTGCTTTTGGTGGTAGTGCCTTGTTTGCCTCATCACTTTATGTAGTACAGCGCACCTGCCAGGTGCGACTGATGTCGGATACTTTGGCATCATTTGTTTTTTGGGGTTGGCAGCTGGTTATTCTTGCTGCGGCTATTTCACTGCCTTTGGGTTATACCAGTTCCAAAGAATACGCTGAGCTTGAGTGGCCTATTGATATTCTTATTACGGTGGTGTGGGTGGCCTATGCAATACTCTTTCATGGCACTATTGCCCAGCGAAAGACCAGCCATATTTATGTTGCGAACTGGTTCTTTTCCGCGTTTATTGTCACAGTGGCTGTGTTGCATGTGGTGAATAGTGCTGCAATACCTGTGAGCTTTACTAAATCCTATTCAGCCTATGCTGGTGCTACCGACGCCATGATTCAGTGGTGGTATGGGCACAATGCTGTAGGCTTTTTCTTAACCGCCGGTTTTCTGGGCATTATGTATTACTTTGTGCCGAAGCAGGCTGAGCGACCAGTCTATTCTTATCGTTTGTCCATCGTTCACTTTTGGGCGCTGATTGCAATTTATATTTGGGCAGGCCCACACCATTTACATTACACAGCGTTGCCTGATTGGGCGCAAAGTTTGGGTATGGTGATGTCGTTAATCTTATTGGCGCCAAGTTGGGGGGCATGATTAACGGCATGATGACGCTCAGTGGTGCCTGGCATAAGTTGCGCACTGATCCGATATTGCGATTTTTAGTGGTGTCTTTGTCGTTCTACGGGATGTCGACGTTCGAAGGCCCGATGATGGCGATTAAAACCGTAAATGCCTTGTCGCATTACACCGATTGGACGATTGGTCATGTGCATTCCGGTGCCTTGGGTTGGGTAGCAATGGTGTCTATTGGTGCGATGTATCACTTGTTACCGATTATGTTTGGTAAAAAGAAAATGTACAGCGTGAGTTTGATAAACCTGCATTTTTGGTTGTCGACTATTGGTACGGTGTTGTATATCAGTTCAATGTGGGTGAACGGAATTTTACAGGGGTTGATGTGGCGTGCATACAACATTGACGGCACCTTGACTTACAGTTTTGTGCAATCTGTAGAGGCTAGTTATCCCGGTTATTTAGTACGTTTGATTGGTGGTGCCATGTTTTTTTCCGGTATGTTAGTGATGTTTTATAACATGTGGATGACGGCGCGTGCGGGTCAAACTGAAGTGGGTGAAGACAATGACGCGTCTAATGAATTAACTGCTGAAGCTCAAACGGCCTGACACCACATTGCTCAGGTTGAGGATTTTATATGAATCATGATTTTGTCGAAAAAAATATTGGGATGATGATAGTGCTGATTGTCGTGGCAATTAGCTTTGGTGGTCTGGTAGAAATTGTGCCCTTGTTTTTTCTTAAAGAAACCACCGAGCCCATTGATGGTTTGAAACCGTTAACCGCCGTTCAACTCGAAGGCCGTGATATCTATATTCGGGAAGGCTGTAACAACTGCCACTCGCAAATGATCCGGCCGTTACGGGCAGAGACTGAGCGCTATGGGCATTATTCCGTAGCCGGCGAGTCGGTTTATGATCATCCTTTTTTGTGGGGTTCCAAGCGAACCGGGCCCGATTTAGCTCGCGTTGGGACTCGTTACAGTGACGATTGGCATCGCGCACATTTGATGGATCCGCGTAGTGTTGTTCCTGAATCCAATATGCCGGCTTATCCCTGGTTGTTTGAAAATATTGTTGATGAGTCGGTTACCCCGAAGAAAATGCAAGCGCTACGGAAAGTTGGTGTGCCTTATACCGATGACGATATTGCGGGTGCCAGTAGTGCGGTCAAAGGCAAGACTGAAATTGAGGCGCTAGTGGCATATCTGCAAAATTTAGGCATCTTGTTGCAACATAAACGTTAATCAATATCGGTATAGATGATGGATATTAATACGCTTAGGGGGTTGGCTACCGTTTTCGCTCTGGTGGCTTTTGTCGGTGTTTGTCTATGGGCATATAGCGCCAAGCGTAAACCGGATTTTGATAACGCCGCCAATTTACCCTTTGCCGATGAAGAGCCTGATTCGGTAAGTTCTGAACAGAAAAAATAGCTGCCTGCATTAGCATGGCGTGTTTAAAAGTGAGAGGCAATAAATGAGCAGCTTCTGGAGTTTGTGGATCATTATCTTAACCACGATAACCATCGTGGGTATTACCTGGATTTTATTTGCCAATCGCAAAACCAAAAATACCGGGCCGGATGAGACCACTGGGCACGTCTATGACGGCATTGAGGAATACGACAATCCTTTGCCAGCCTGGTGGTTTTATTTGTTTGTATTTTCGATTGTATTTTCCTTGTTATATTTGCTTGCTTACCCCGGGATGGGGGATTTTAAGGGCTTGTTGGGTTGGACGCAGGTGAATCAATTAGAAAAGGAGCAGCAGCGAGCTGAGCAACGCTACGGCCCCATCTTTGCTGCCTATCGTGATATGTCTGTCGAAGACATTACCAAAGATAAAAAAGCGATGAAGATGGGGCAGCGATTATTTGCGAATAACTGTTCACAATGTCATGGCAGTGATGCGCGCGGCAGTTATGGTTTTCCTAATCTAACCGATGAGGAGTGGCTGTATGGCGGTACCCCAGAACAAATTAAAGCGACCATTATCAATGGCCGTAATGGCGCTATGCCGCCTTGGCTTGCAGCACTGGGCGAAGCGGGTGTGGTTGACGTCAGTAATTATGTAATGTCCTTAAGTGGTCGTGAAGTTGATGCCGATGCGGCTGCTCGGGGTGGTGAAAAATTCCAGATGTTTTGCGTAGCGTGTCACGGTGCTGATGCCAAAGGCAATATAGCGTTTGGTGCCCCCGACTTGAGTAATAATATTTGGTTATACGGTGGTTCGCCCGGTTTAATCCAGCGTTCTATTCGCAATGGTCGCAATGGCCATATGCCGAGTCACCAGAATTTAATCAGCGCCGATAAAATCCATATTTTGACGGCCTATATTTACCAGCTGTCACTGGCTCAAGAATCGCCTGCTCAATAAGGAGCAGGTGAGTTCAATCACTGGCTAAGACATGAAAGATACTGTTGATGAACTCAACGCAGAAAAAAATACTGCGATTCCCGTAGTCGCGATCGACGCGGTTGAAGTATTCCACCCCCCGGTGTTACCGAGGTGGATTTGTATCAAAAGCGTGAGAAAATTTACACCCGTAAAATAACTGGTTTTTATCAACGTATCCGTGTGTATACCGGCTGGCCATTATTGCTAGGCTATTTTTTGCTGCCCTGGATTAATTGGAATGGTTCGCAAGCAGTATTGTTCGATTTGCCGAATCGTCAATTTAATATTTTCTTTCTTACTTTCTGGCCGCAGGATTTTTCGCTGTTGGCGTGGCTGCTGATCATCGCAGCATTTTCTCTGTTCGCGGTTACTGCCTGGTTGGGCCGAGTGTGGTGTGGATATACCTGCCCGCAGACGGTTTGGACAGCAATTTATATGTGGGCAGAGCAATGGTGTGAGGGCAGCCGTAATCAGCGGATAAAACTGGATCAAGCACCGTGGTCGGTGAACAAACTGCTTCGCAAATTCAGCAAGCATACGATGTGGTTGGGTTTTGCTTTTCTGACAGGTTTAACGTTTGTTGGATATTTCTCACCTGTTCGCGAGTTGACATTAAATTTATTTGTATTTGATTTCAGTCATTCCTTATTGGACTGGGAGCTTGAGTGGTGGGGCCTGAGTGTGTGGGAGGCCGCATGGATATTGTTTTTTACTTGCGGGACTTATATCAATGCCGGTTGGCTTCGGGAGCAGGTGTGTATGTATATGTGTCCCTACGCCAGATTCCAGTCGGTGATGTTCGATCAGGATACCTTGATTGTGTCCTACGATTATCGCCGCGGTGAAAGTCGCGGTGCCAGAAAAAAAAAGATAATAAACAGGAACTGGGCTTAGGCGATTGTGTTGACTGCCAGATCTGTGTGCAGGTTTGTCCAACCGGTATCGATATTCGGGATGGCTTACAGTATGAATGTATAAATTGTGCGTTGTGTATAGATGCTTGTGACTCCGTGATGGATCAAATGGGCTATGAAAAAGGGCTTATTCGATACACCACGGAGCATGCGCTTGAAGGAAATCCTTCGCGTTTTTTACGGCCGCGTATCATTGGCTATGGACTGGCTGTGATGCTTATGGTGGCATTGTTTATTGGTGTCATTGTTGTCAGGACTCCACTGGAGTTGGATGCGGTGCGTGATCGAGGCCGGCTGTATTATGAAACATCCATGGGTATGATAGAAAATAGTTACACCCTGAAAATTCTTAATATGGATCAACAACCGCATGAGTACCAAATCGGTTTGCAGGGCCTGGAGGGTGGGAAAATTGTTGGCGAAAGCCGGGTGCAATTAACGTCAGGTGAAATACGCGAACTGCCTATCAGGGTTACTATCGATCCTGCGGATTTAATTGATACCAATACCACCATTTTATTTACCGTACAAAGCCTTGATGACAGTGAGCTTGCTGCAGATGCAGAAAGCCGTTTCATCGGTCCTAGAATTTAACGCTTCATTTATAGTTGAGTGTATTATGACGTCTGAATCATCAGCGCAAGAACTTACACCATGGTACCGTCAGTTTTGGCCGTGGTTTATCTTTGCGTTGCCAGCCACTGTGGTAGTGGCTGGTATAGTTACGGTGTTTATCGCTATAGATGGTGCTGATCATCTAGTGACAGATGATTATTATCGGCAAGGTTTAGGCATTAATCGCTTATTAGCTCAGGATCAGGCCGCTACGTCACTGGCGGTTGCTGCCGAACTCAGTCTGGATGATGTGCTGGGCGAATTGCATCTGCAATTACAAGGTCAATTTTCCAGCTACCCCGATCAATTAACCTTGCTGTGGGCGCACCCGGCAGATCAAGCATTGGACTTTGCAATTACGTTGCAAAAGACAGCGCGTAACGAAGAAGGCACAGCCTCTTATGTCGCAGAATTAACTCAGCGAGTGAGTGGTCGCTGGTATCTTCAATTGAGCGCAGCCCAGCCACAGCCATGGCGCTTAAAACAGGCCGTACTGATAAAGTCAGACATGGCAGATGATTCGCCGCAACAGTTTTTACTGGCAGCGAAAGGGGAGGACTAAGTGCTGCAAATGGTACAGGCTAAGCCATTAGATTGTTACCACTGCGGGCTTGGTGTTGTGGCCGGCGCAGATTACTGCGCGGATTTGGCTGGTGAGTCGCGTCACTTTTGTTGCCCAGCATGTCGCGAAGTTGCGCAATTGATTGCCGCAAATGGTTTAACATCTTTTTATCAATACAGGACGCCCGCGCTGGAAGCTCCCGGTCAGCAACTACTCGATGAGTGTTTTGTGGCGTTTGATGATGCCGATTTTCAGCAGCGCTATGTTACTGGTGATGATGAACTGGCGAGTATTGAATTATTAGTCGGTGGAATTCATTGTGCTGCCTGTGTGTGGTTGCTGGAACAATATCTATCAAAGCTGGCTGGTGTAGTCCAGGTCAGTGTCAGCCTGAGTGAACAAAAAGCGCTGTTAAAATGGCACCCACAAACATTATCGTTAAGTGCGGTTTGTCAGGCGATAGCTAAGCTGGGTTATCAGCCCGAGCCGTATAATCCCGATAATTTACAGTTAATGCAGCAGCGTGAAAATCATCAAGCTCTGCGTCGCTTAGGCGTCGCTGGTATTGGCATGATGCAAGTGGGGATGTTTGCCATTGCCTTATATGCCGGTGCTATTCAAAGTATGGAGCCCGAGTATCGAAGTTTGATGCGCTGGGTGAGTTTATTAGTCGCTACCCCGATCGTATTTTATTCTGCGCAGCCATTTTTTATTGGAGCGTGGCGTGGAGTAAAAATGCGGGCGCCGGGTATGGATTTGCCAGTAGCGATAGCGATCGGTTTGGCCTATTTAGCCAGTGTCAAAGCCACGGTGCTTGGCATTGGCGAAGTGTATTTTGATTCCGTGGCGATGTTCACCTTTTTACTATTGGGTGGTCGTTATCTCGAAATGCGGGCGCGTCATTTTTCCAGTCGCTTGAGTGCCGATCTCAATAGTGTGTTGCCAGCGTTTGTGGAGTGTCAGCGTGGTGAGAGCGAGTGGCAATCAATCCCCTTGTTTAAAGTTAAGGTGGCGGATCGTTTGTTGATTAAGCCGGGGCAGGTGATTCCCGCTGATGGCGTAGTGGTTTCCGGGACCAGCAAAGTGGATGAGTCGGCAATGACCGGTGAGTTTACTTTGCAGCGTAAGGCGCCAGATGATGAAGTGATTGCTGCCAGTGTTAATAGTAATGGTAGTTTTATTATGGCGGTAACGGCTACCGGAGCTGAGCTCAAGCTGCAAATGATTAATCAGTTACTGCATAAGGCCCGCTTGCAAAAACCCAAGCAAGCACAGTGGGTCGACCGTTTAGCTAGCCGCTTTGTGTTGGCGATACTTACCATTGCCACATTGACGTTTGCTTATTGGTATTTTATTGCGATAGAGCAACAACATAATGCGTTTTGGATAATGTTATCTGTGCTGGTAGTGAGTTGCCCCTGTGCATTATCGTTAGCTACTCCTGCGGCAATTACAGCGGCAACCAATAGCTTGCGCGCGCAGGGTTTGCTGGTGACCAATGCCGATGTTTGGGAGTTAATGCCAACGATTAGTGATGTGGTTTGTGATAAAACCGGGACCTTAACCAAGGGCGAATTATCTATCGCCGAAATATATCCTGTAACAGATATAAGCAGTGACCAGGCTTTAGCAATTGCCGCTGCGTTGGAGCATTATTCAGAACATCCGATTGCGACAGCGTTTGCTCGTCGATGTTCAAATCAGGCCCGACTTTTTGCCGAGGACGTTGAATTACACCATGGCTTGGGCATCACTGGTAGCATTGAGGGTGAACGTTATTGCCTCGGCAGTGATGCGTTTGCCAATGGGTTCCATGCAAGCAGTTCCGTCGCAAAGCCTGGCAAGGATGGGCAATGGCTATTGTTGAGTGGTAGCAGAGGACCATTATGCTGGTTTAAAGTACAGGATACATTGCGTGATGATGCCGCCAAGTTTATTCAGCAGTTGAAACAACAAGGTTTAACCGTCCACTTGTTAAGTGGCGATAGTTCTACAGCGGTAGAACAATTAAGTAATCAATTGGGGATGGATCATTTTTTAGCAGCAGCCAGCCCAGAACAAAAATTACATTACATTACTAATTTACAGCAGCGCGGCGCCAGCGTCTTGATGTTGGGTGATGGTATAAACGATGTGCCGGTGCTGGCTGCCGCCGACATTTCAGTGGCAATGACCAATGCTTCCAACCTGGCGAAAACGCAAGCCGACAGTATTTTATTGTCTGGCCAATTAAGTCAGGTGTTACTGCTGATCGCATTATCAATGCGTACGTCGAGCACCATAAAACAAAATATTTTATGGGCTTTGGGCTACAACGTTTTGACTATTCCGTTAGCGGTGATGGGATTGATTGCGCCGTATTTGGCAGCGTTGGGTATGTCGCTAAGCTCACTGATGGTGATTGCTAATGCGCTACGGTTACAGAAATATCGTCAGGTAGAGAATAATGGATAGCTTATATATCTTGATTCCTATCGCATTATGTTTTGTCGCGCTGGCGGTTAAAGCGTTTTTTTGGGCGGTGGACAATAAGCAGTATGATGATTTGGATGCGGCTGCCCACAGTATTTTATTTGAAGAGGAAGTGCCGCCAGTGAAGCCGCCAGTAAAGCAGGGGCTTGGCACAGAATCGGACGATACTGATGACTGAGCTCAGCTTGGTCAGCGCATTATTAATCGGCTTTTTAGGCAGTACTCATTGTTTGGGTATGTGTGGAGGTATTGCTGCAGTGCTTGGAGTGCAATCCGACAATCGTTTTAGCCGTTTGTTAAGCTATAACTGTGGCCGTTTAGTAACTTACACCTTGATCGGGGCGGTCACGGGTTTGCTAGGTGAGCAACTGCTGGTGGCACAGCCCCAGTTTACGGTGTTGTTAAGAGTGCTGGCGGGTGTATTGATGGTCGCTATGGGCTTGTATGTGAGCCAATGGTGGATGGGTTTAACTCAGTTAGAGCGGGCCGGAGCAAAACTCTGGCGAATGATACAGCCTTTAGCGGCTAAGGTCTTACCCATTAGTAATCATCGGCAGGCCTTGCAGCTGGGAATTTTATGGGGCTTGCTGCCATGTGGCTTAGTCTATTCGACACTAAGTTGGGCCTTAGCCACAGCAGACTGGCGACAGTCTGCGCTGATTATGCTGGCCTTTGGCGTCGGGACGTTGCCCGCCATGTTGTCGGTAGGGTTTATTAGTGAAAAAGTGTTGCAACAGTTTAGACAGCAAAAAATTCGCTGGGCTGCTGGCGTATTGATTATGATATTTGGCGTATTAACGTTGGTAGCACCGCTGCAGCATTCAGGCCATCGCACCATTAAAGCAGGAGCAGATATTGCTCCACATCAACATCATTAGTGATTAGACGCACTATAATAAAAGTCAGCGAGAGGAGCAGATCATGATTGCAAATATGTTTGGCGTGATTTTTCACCCGAAAGGCCAGTGGCAGTCTATTGCAGATAGACAAAGTTTTCCATTAATCGGGTCGGTCTTCTATACCGCACTGCTAGCCTGTATTCCGGCGATTGCCTGGTTTTATGGGACTACTGCGATTGGTTGGAAAGTGGGTGACGGCGAAGTGATAAAATTGACGCGTGAGAGTGCGATAGTGATTATCATCTTGTTTTATTTAACTATGGTGGTCTCCATTTGTGCGATTGGTTATATGATTCACTGGATGTCGAAAACTTATGGCACTGATTCCAGTACGGCAAAAGGGATTGCGGTAGCTGGTATTTCGGCAACTCCCTTGTTTTTAGCCGGGGTGATTGGTTTTATCCCGGTTTACGGGCTGGACTTATTGATTGGTGTGGCGGCAGTGTCTTACGCAGTCTATTTATTGTATCTGGGGATACCTATTGTGATGGGGATACCAGAAGAACGCGGTTTTTTGTTTTCCAGTGCGGTGATTGCGTTTTGTATGGTGATACTCATGATGATTATGGGTGGCTCGGTGATTTTATGGGATATGGGCGCAGCTCCGGATTTTACTGACTAATAGTTGAAGTAGATCAACTACAAAAAAAACGCCGCATTTGCGGCGTTTTTTTGTATTCTGGTTTTGTTAGAAGGTATAGCCGATGGAGATCATATAAGCCCAGGGGTCGATATCAACGTCTACATTCACTTCCCCAAGTGCTGAATCAAAACTGGCTTCGGTATCAATATCCATATGCCAAACCGAAGCGTTGAGGAGCCATTGATCGTCAAGGATCCAGTCAACACCTGCCTGCGTGGCAAGCCCCACTGAGTCATCCAGTTTTAAATTGTCAGCAGCCAGTGCTGCTTCGGCATCGCTACTTAAATCCTCGCCAAAAAAAGTGGTGTAGTTAATGCCGATACCAACATAAGGCCTGATCTGCGAATTTTTATTGCCGAAATAATATTGGGCACTTAAGGTCGGAGGTAGGTGCTTGGTGCTGCCCAGATCAATGCTGCTGCCAACTGCCAGATATTGGTCCAGCCCTTTGGCTTGGATATCATGTTCAAACGGACTGGCTGCCAGTAGTTCAATACCAATATTATCACTCCACATATAAACAATATTAAGGCCTAGTTGAGTGTCGTTATCGACACTGGCTTCGGTGCCAGGCAGTGGACCAGTAGCAGTAGTGCTAATAGTACTACTGCTTTCATCGGGTGTTACTGCTGCTAGCCCCACTCGTACAACCCAGTCTCCTTGCTCATGGGCGTTGCTAGCGCAGGGTAGCGTTATCGCTACTATAGCTGCCGATATTGCCTTAACTAATCTATTTTTTTCCATGGTTACCTCAGATAAGTGTTATTCAAGTAAAGAGTAATAAGTGGGACTAGTTTAAGTTTGAATGGATTGAAAGAAATTGACTTGAGGCAGGTCGGGAGAGGATTCAGTCTAAAAAGCATAAATGTTTTATATAGATCAAGTTTTTAACCATAAAATGTGCTGGGGTAAGTTCCAAAACTATTAAAGCAAACCAGTCTTTTATCATTAATGCAGTTAACACAATTCTTAGCAAAACTTGACTGAATAAGTTGTTCTAAATCAAAGATGCCTTTTGAAGGCCGTATAGAGTATGTCGTACGATTATTAAAAATAAAGAGGCAGCTTTATGTCCATCGACCTTTCCAAAACCCGTGACCGTGATCAGCGCACTGGGGGATTTCTTGATAATTATGTTGGCCATCGCGCCAAAATTGGGGTCATTATCCCATCGACTAATATTTCGGTTGAATATGATTGCCAGCGTATTTTACCCGCGGCGTCAGTTGGCATTTTGCCCGCTTCTTTATTGAACACCCTGATTTGAGTGACGATGAAAATTTTGTGAAATTTTTAGAGTTGCTGCGCGGTACGGTGCCCAATGCAGTGCGAGATGTGCTGACCTGTAAGCCGGATCACATCATGATGGGGATGTCAGCAGAAACCTTTTGGGGAGGTGTTGAAGGTAATGACGGTTTTGTTGAGCACATTCAATCGTTGTGCGGTGATCTGGGCTTAACTACCGGAGCAAATGCCGTTAATGCAGCGATTGCAGCTTATCAATCGGTTGGTCATAACATTAAAAAAATTGCGGTGCTGGGCCCTTATCAGCCTATCGGCGATAAAAACGTACGCAAGTTTTTTGAAGAGTCGGGATTTGATGTTAAGCATGTTGCAGGCTTGAAGGCGGCCAATGCGACTGACGCCATTGCGCTGACGCCAGAATTTGGTAATGACAGCGTCATGGATGTGGTGCGTCAAATTGATGCTGATGATGTGGACGCGGTTATTCAAGTTGGTACCAATTTATCAACCGCGCTCACATTTCCCACTTTGGAAAAATGGTTGGGTAAACCCTGTATCTCCATTAATACCGCGTGTTGCTGGCATGCTTTACGCGCCTGTGGAGTGGATGATCAATTCGATAATATGGGCCGTCTGTTCGAAGAGTTTTAATCTGAATGAGCGTCTCAATACTTCAGCGCAATGTTTAAACAAAGGGGTAAATAATGACTAGTGAATTACCAATATTAATTTCCGGGGCTGGGCCGACTGGTTTGACATTGGCCTTGGCCTTGGGAAAGGCGGGCTATCAAGTAGAGGTGTTCGAAGCTGAAGCAGAGCTGGCTGATGAAATTCGAGCCAGCACCATTCATGCTTCGACGTTGGAGTTTTGGGATCAGCTGGGTGTTGCGGATCGCATTATTGCCAAAGGTAAAAAATCCAGCACGCTAAAATTTTATGAACGCGGTACTGAGGAATGTGTAGCGAGTTTTGATTACTCACTGATCGAAGCGGATACAAAATTTCCTTTCCGCTTGCAGTGCCCACAAAATATTATCACCCGTGAGTTATTACCCGCCGCGTTGGAAACCGGCAATGTGCGGGTACATATGGCGCATGCTTCATTAAGGTTTGAGGATCACGGTGAATCAGTGACCTTATATGTCGATACGCCGAGTGGTAAAGAATTGGTGGTAGAGGGGCAGTATTTATGTGCCTGTGATGGTCCGCGCAGTCCAGCCAGAATTCAGTTAGATATCAAGTTTCCTGAAGTCAGTGTCTATGAAGATCGGTTTTTGTTGATTGGGACGGATATCGATTTGCCGGCGATCTATCCTGATATTGGCCCTGTCGCATATTTTTATGACCCGGAAGAATGGATCATCTGCATGGAACTGCCCACCATGACTCGAACTATTTTCCGTATTCCGCCTGATGTGGATACCTCGGACCTCAAATCAGAGGAATCCTGTCGTCGCCGCTTGGAAAAAGTGGTAGGCAAGGATTATCAATACAATATTAAAGTCGTTAATTACTACAGTGTTTTACAGCGAGCGGCTGAAACATTCCGTGTGGGTAGGGTCTGTTTGGCGGGCGATGCTGCGCACTTGAATAACCCTACCGGTGGGCAGGGCTTGAATAGCGGCGTGCAGGACGCAGTGATGTTAGCGGAGAAATTAATCAGTGTATTGCAGGGCGGTGCTGACGCTGCGCTGGATGAATATTCTATAGCTCGCCGGGATTACCATAAAAATATGGTGCAACAAAAAGCAGCAAAAAATTATTCAGACCTGGTGTTAACTGAAGCCGAAGATCGGGCCAAGCGCAACGAGGCGATGAAAGCAATGGCTACTGATCCCGCGCAGGCCAGAGCTTATTTATTGCGTGCTTCAATGCTGGATCATCGTATTGAACAGTCGCACGCGGCTTAAGTGACACGTTAAGAGGAATAAACAACAATGGATAATATTCAATTAGCTCAGCGCGCGCGAATAGGGGTGTTAATTCCCGCTACTAATACCGGTGTTGAATACGACTTGCAGAATCTTAATCTCCCCGGGGTGACTTGGCACCCTAGCCGGTTCTGGGTGTCTTCTCCAAACTGGGAGGCCGATGGTGAGCAGGCTGGTGATGGTGTGGATAATGCCTTTGAGCGTTTTTTGGAAGGTATCCGCCCCGAACTCCCTTTGGCTGTGCGCAACGGTATGGCGGCGGATATTCATCATTTGATGTTGGGTATGTCGGCTGAAACGTTTTGGGGTGGCGAGAGCGGTAATATCGAATTTGAAAAACGTATACGGGATGACATTGAAAAATGGAAAACTATAGATCCTGAAGGTGGGATGACCTATGACCGCGATATTGGCCTCACCTCTGGTGCCGGTGCTATTGTTGAAGCATTGCGAGCTTTTGGTGCGAAAAAAATTGGCGTGATTGATCCTTATCCGCCGATTGGGGATCAAAATGTCGAATTGTTTTTTAATGATATGGGTTTTGAAGTCAATAAAGTTCAAGGCTTGTGTCGTGCCAACGCTTGGGAAATTGCGCGATCACCTATTTCAGCGGTGTTAGATGCGGTAAAAACGGTAGACGCTGATGATGTAGATGTTATTGTGCAAGCGGGAACCAATCTTTCTACGGCGGATATATTTCCAACGCTGGAACACACACTTGGCAAGCCTTGCTTGTCGATTAATTTAGTGACGGCCTGGCATGCATTAAGAGCTTGTGGCATTAATGACAGGATCGTGGGTAAAGGGCGCTTGCTAGAAGAGTTTTAATTATTGGTTAATACAGGGGATGTGATGAAACCATTGACTGAAGAGATAGTGGCAGAATTTAACGATAGTCTGGAGCGATGTGGTAACGCATCGAAGTTTCTCGGTCGGTTTTATCAAATTTTTTCTGAGTCATCACCTGATATCGCCGCAAAGTTTGCTAGCAGTGATATGCATCATCAGATCCGTGCATTGAAAACCTCTTTTTATATGGCGATGGTGGCAGCAGATGTTCAAGCTGAAGCGGCCGCGTATTTAGAGAGAATTGCTCAATACCATAATCGCGATACGCTGGACATTAAACCGGAATATTATCAGTTGTGGATTGATAGTATGGTGCAAGCAGTCAGCGAATGTGATCCCCAGTTTGATCAACGGGTTGATTTCGTTTGGCGGGAGTTTATGCGCCCGGCAATTGAGTTTATGCAGTCACGATATTAGTTTTTTCGTTTTACTGCTGCCAGGCCAATGAGCGAAATGTTGAACAACCAGATGCTCGCCGGAATTGGCACTTGAGAAGTAAATACTGATCGCTGAAATGAATAGCGCGGCTCTTCAGTCAGTGTCAAAGTACCCTCCATAAACCAATGCAAGTTCCAGCCCCAATAACCATCTCCACCACCAATAGCTTGGTTGATATTCACATAATAGGGGGCAGGCACGCCTGGCAGATCAATCGTAATGATACCTGTCTCATCGATATTTCCATCTGAAAATTGTAAGCCTGCTTTGGTTGAGTAAGCGCTTTCATTGGAAAAATCAACGGGATTAGCTGTAGCATCCCATGCATCATAGATCACATCATTAACATAAACTGGAACTGTTCCTCGATCAAAGATGACGCCTGTTTCTTTAGCTTGCCCAGACAGGTTGAAGTCCAGCCGCATTTCACCCGTTGCGTGCAGTTGCACGTACTGACTTCCAGTGAGATTGATACTGTGACCCGTTTGGTCCTCATCAATAATATAACTGCCATCTTCGTTTGTGGTGATTGAAACGGTACCCGAAACATTCCAGTCAGTGGCATAGTCTTGTCGAGTGTAATCCGCAAACACAGCGGCATCGGTTAATTGAGAGGTAACGTAATAGGTGGTCGCTAGAGATTGGCTGCTTAGGAATAATGCAATAATTGTAACGAAAGAGATTCTTTTCATTGTTCAACTTCCTTATTGTTTTTTTATTCAGTCTGACTTGGATTCTATCTTGGAAAATATCAATCTGCAAATAATGATAGTGAAAATAAGGCAGTATTAATAGCGGTGGGGAGCTTTTTCAAGGGTGCTTGTTTTGATTAGTAGTGATTTCACCACGAATACAGCTGCCTTAGACGCTCAAGTGGGTCTGTTGTAGGGGGCTGGATTGATTGAGGTGGTTTTAAATACTTTCATGTTGGCATTGAGCTCCTTAAGTTAACCTCAATGCCAACTTGTTAGTGACTATTATTAAGCACTCTTTTTATGCCCGGCAAATAACGTTTCACCGCTACCGATAATTTCCGTATTGGCGGCATCCAATTTTCCGCGTTCAGCGGGATACGCTTGTACAATCCCCATCGCCATCTCACGAATAGCGCGGTTGGTTAAGCTGCTGCTTAAGGCGCCGCCGGTGCCGGCCGCTTTCAATGCATTGGTGGCGAGTTTGAACCCTGATTCGGCTACTTGCCCTTTGCATAAGCGCCAGAGTTTGACGACCTCATCTTTCGGCAATAACGGTGGCTCGGCGGTTTCCAATTCCAACTGTCGGCGCAACCAGAGCATGGCAGTATGCAGGTCGGTCATCATTTCACCCAGTAGCTGCTGGTACATTGGGCCAGTGCCATAGGGCTTGCCGGTATCTTTAAAGGTTTTGGTTTTTAGTTGGTCGAGAATATATTCATATACCGAATAGGCGATGCCGAGATAGACCGCGCCGCCCGCCATTTGATTACCGACAAAAGAGCCGCGGCTCATATCCATGGATTTTTTAAACGCACCGACAATCGGTAGTGAGTACTCATCACTGACAAAGACATCTTTCATCACCAAGCCGTCAGTGGCACTGCCGCGCATACCCAGAGCATCCCATTTGATCCGACGGTCCAAACCGGCACTGCTACTATCGACAATAAACGTACACATGCCATCGATATCATCATGGCCTTCCAGGTTTGCCGTCACCAAATAATAATCAGCCACACCATAGGCACAGGCAAACGATTTCACGCCGTTAAGTTGATAGCCGCCATCGACTTTTGAAGCAACAGTTTCTACCGTGATTTTGGCTTTTTCGGTTTTGACATTTTCACTGGTGAAGTTCCCCATCCACTTGCCTTCACGGCCTATCAAGTTGAGCAGTAGCTCTGCCCATTGGGTGACTTTGGCTGCTTCTTCGGCATTAAATAAGTTTTGTTCTAAAGCCTTTAATAGCAGCGTGCCGCGTGAAGTGGCGGAACACTGGAAGTAATAGCACAGTGCAGTAGACGGGCAAGCGCTGCCCATGGCGAATGTCGCTGCGCATAGGTCACGTAAGCCGCCTCCCAGACCGCCATATTGCTCCGGTACCATTAAGCCGAGTAATCCCGCATTGCTGAGAGTTTTTACATGGGGCATGTAAAACTCTCCGGCTTTATCAACGTCATCGGCATGATCACGCAAAGCAGGTAATACCCGCTCCACCATGGCGGCACGGTCTCGCTCAGCAGCGGACATGTTTTCTACAAAAATTTCACCGGTTAAAGTCATGGCTGCACCCTGTGTTGTTCTGTTGATTGTGGTTATTGGTCGTTGCTATCGGTTGAGTGCGCGGCAGCCTCAATAGCTGCCGCTGACTACTCAATAATTACGTGGCTTGTTTTCACCTTCGGTGTTGGGATTCCAGGCCGGTGAGACGGTGTTGACCAAACTTGGGCGGGGCAGAGTGCGGCATTGTGCTGAGATGGTTTTAACCAGCCGGTCTCCTAGCTCTGGTCCGTAAAACTCATCTGCCATATTGTTTGCAGGGTCACGTTCGCAAATATTACGGCGTACAATGTGGTCGCGTTGCGCGATTTGTTCGCGGATTTCCACCGGTGTTTTAGGTGCTTCATCAACCCATTGCAACCAGCGGTCCAGCCGGTTCATATAAACTTCGCGAATTTTGTCGTAGATCTCGTCTTCCGGTTCTGCACTGTAGCCCACTGCGGTCGGGGTCATTGCAAAGCGGGTGTAAAGGTCGCGGCTGACGAAAGGCATAAAGCGAGGGTCTTCAGCGAAGGATAAAAACTCCTCATTTACTTCGGTATAAAACTGGTCGACGTAATCGATATTGGTCCAGGTATCGACTCGGGGAATTAAATCGTTATACATAAATAGTTTGGGGATAGTGCCCAGCGCGCAACCAAAGTTGGGCACCAGCACCTGTGGTCCCAGCGTGATGGTGATATGCATATTGCTAAAGCCTTTGCTGGTATCGCCACACCATGAGTGTACATACCAGTCTATTTCAGGGCCTGAATAGACTTCAGTATTACCAGTGATGCCGGTAGGCGCGGTGTAATTAAGAAGGTCATCACAGCAGGGATCGCGCTGCAACTGAAAGCGGGCCATGATCTTGGCATGCATCTCATCCATAATGCTCCATAGGCGATTAAAGCTCTCGCTGGTATCGGTTGCTGGGGCGTTTTTCCAGATGTCGATGATGGGGGTGACGATTCTGTCGGCTTGTTTGCTCATGGCTAATCCTCGGTCGTTGGGCTGGGCCCTTATCAATCATTGCTTGCTTGGTGTATTGATATAACTTTATGTCTTTTGAGGCAATGACCGTTTGTAGCTTGTTTGATTTAGCGCAATTTATGAGGGGGTTATTTGTGGTTTTGGACGTGATGGGATACTAAGGCGGAATGTCGGCGTTGTACTGGGAGAGTTGTGTGGGCATTAAAAAAGGCCCGGATGGGCCTTTTTTAATGCATTGATAGATATTAGTTACGGCGTTTAAGACCAACCAAGCCTAGTAACGCTGACGTAAACAGCCACATTGCTGCGGGAACAGGCACGGCACTGACTCCCGCCAAGCTTAAGATTTCCTGGTCGCTGAGCTGAGTAATATTATGGCCATAGTTGTCATTGAGTGCGGCTATCATTTCATTGGCTAATAAACCTTGAATGATGGTGTTTGGATGTAAGCCGTCTTCGGCGGCATAATTTAAGGCGTGTGAATCAAGGGCGCATTCGCCAGCCGTATTACAAAAAGCACCGTCACCAATTAGGCTGATATCTGCATTAGTCGCAGCAGTGTTAAGTGCAATTTCTAAGCCGCCAACAGTGACTGTGCCGGTGGCCTGATCAACTCGATTAGCATCCAGTGTCCAGCTCCAGAGGTCGACAATCGCCACGCCACGGGCTAGTGCTCCGTCAATAAGTTGTTGGTTAACTGCTGTAATCCCCGCGAGAATATCTGCATTACTGCCACCGGCTGTACCTGCAGGCAGCAAGCCTAATAACAAGTCGACATCGCCCGCTGCCAGCAAGGTATCAACGCCAGCCAAAATGGAGCTGGCTACATCATCAATAAATGCCTGGTCAATGACGCCGTCAGGGTTGGGGTAGGTGTTGCCACTGGTATCAAACATATTGGTACGGAAAAAGAAGTCATTGGAGCCTATGCCCACATAGGCTGTGCTCACGTTACCTGCACTAATTTCTTGAGCCAGACCAGCTGTTTGGGCGCTAAGGTAAGATGCTCCAAATGCGGTGACGGGGATTTGAACGCCAAGTCCGGCGATAGTGTTCATGGTATTATCGCTCGCTACACCGCCAGAAGTGGCGTAGTTGTATTCGTAACCAGAGTAGCGAATGGAATTATCCCAAGTGCCGTCAGCTACGCTTTTGTAGCCCCCGAAATTAAAGTCGCTGCCTCTGCTGTGGGCCAGAATCTGCCCCCAGCTACCTGCCGCGAGATTATTATTAGTGAGTGCAGGACCGCCCAGATAATCATCAGTCAGGCTATCCCCAACCATTCCCATATTGATTTGGGCGTGGGATAGGGTTGAGAGCGTAAGAAGTGTGGCGGTAATTAGGCAGACAATGACGTGGTTCATAATATTCCCCGATTATTATTTTTAGTCAGGCGACAGAGATTTGTCGTTATAGGAATACCTCTGCAATTTTTGTGCGCGCTTGAAAATAATGAATTAAATCAAAGAGTAAGACTAATGACTCTTAGTTCGAGCTCTTGCAAAATAAGACAGGTGTAAGATTATTCGTCATTGGGCTATGTGCAGGGATTGTGCCTGCACCGTTATAGTGCAATTGCTGCTGTAGCGTAAAGGCCATTTTAATAAGCCATTACGCTGCGGGAGTTTATTTGAGGGTTTTACCTGCTTCCTTAAAGGCTTGCTGGCGTTGCTCGATTAGCTGTTCGATGTTTTGTAAGTAGTCGGCTTTGTCGCTTAAGCCGCCCAGCTCGCCGCTAAGTTGTTGTTGGATTTTTTGCTGCAATTGCAGTTTGAGCTTGTCGGTTTGTGCGCCGACTTGTTTTTTAAGGCTTTTGCCGAGTACTGAATCCAAATTGGACTTTAATTTGACGGTGGGGGCGGTAATGTCGCCACTGGCACTTAGCGCCAGATTGAATTGCTCAACACTAGCCAAGGTTTCGGCTATGACACGCTGGCTGGTGCTGGGGTTGTCGCTATCGGCTAACAAACTGACCTGATTAAACTGCCCGTTGAAGCTCAAATCGATAGTCGCGGGGGTCAGGCTAACATTACCTTTTACAGTGGTGCGCGCTTTTGCCAGGGTAAGTTTAAGGTCCGACTTGTCAGAGAGTATCAAATCATTCAGCGCGAAGTTATTAACGTCAAGCTGCAACTGATCGTTAAAGGCACTTTGCCGATGATCAAAGACCGCGTTGGCAATAACACTTGCTCCCGCTGCGTTATTGCCGCTGAGCGCGAGTTTTGCCGCTTGTTTCCATGCTGTGGCTGGAAAGGCAAAGTCACTACCTTTGCCATCAAAGCGAATGGTATTGCCGCTGTTGCCGAGTTCGCCGCTGACGGTAAATTTGCGTACCAATACTTGCGGCAAAGGGTTTTGTTCCGGAAATTTAACCCACAGTCCTTCGCCGCGTTTGGGTTTTGCTGGCTGGTCGCTACTGGCCTGCATTTTGGTCGAGAGTTGTTTGAATAAGGCCAGACCTTGTTGCAGCCATTGCTTAACTTGCGCACCGGTAATAGCGCTCATAAAACCACCCTCACCACCACCTAAGCCAACTGAGGTCATGAGTCTGTCTGCTTCTCGTGCGGGTAAAGATTTGGCATTATCGATTTCGGTTTTAATTTGTTGCTGGTCTTTCGCTAATTGTTTTTCTAATGAGCTGATTAACTTCAGGTCTTTATCAAGATCATCTTTGATAGAGTTAAGGGTATTCAGTTTTTCTAAAAAATTGCCTTTTTTAGCTGTTTTCCAGCGTTGTTTGTATTCGTCCAATTTGTCGTCATCTGGCAGGTTTTTAATATTATCTTGCCAGCGTTGTTCGATAGTTTTTAGTCGGCTTTCAATTTCATTGACTTCCGCTTTGAGGTACGCTTCTTCTTTTTTCAGGATTTGGTCGGTATCCGGCAAGCTGAAACCTGGAATCACACCTCCTAAATCAATGCCATCAAAGAAATCATCACTGTCATCTGCGGTTTTTACTTTCAAGGTTTTGCCGCTGGAGCTTCTGGGGCTGTTGAAGCTAAGGCCGTTCAGCGTTGCGTTATCGATAATCAGTTGGCGGCGTAATAGCATCAACCCATCGAGCTGGGTTGAGATTTCACCGGCACTGAATAAATTAGTCATCGGGGCGTCGGGGTTGGTAACTTGTAAACCTGCAAGTTTCAGGCTAGTTGGCCACAGCGTCAGAGTGGCGGAGTTCAGCTCCACTTTGGCGCCATTGGCTTTGGTTGCCAGCGTTTCAATGCTGGCTTTAACAATCCAGTCGATACATAAATACCAGGTTAGGGCGATCACGATGACTGCACCTAACCCCCAAAAGCGTATCCATTGACGCATTAAACTGATCCTCTCTATTGGTAGTGAAATTGTACTTAGCTATATTGTTGCAGTGACTGATAGGCATTAACAATCTTGCCGCCTTTGAGCCAAATAGCTAACCGGGTTTGTTTAGCCCAGCCGATTAATTGTTGACGATATTGCAGCACGATATAACGCGTAGCAAAAAAGATTATAGGGCTTAGTAAAAGTGCTAAGCAAAAACTACCAATCACTAAAGTGTTATTAAAGGCCAGTAAGCGCCAGAGGCTGTTTTGATAAAGCTGGGTCCACAGCGCTTGTAAACTATCAGCAAATAAAAGGTACTGGCCTAAAAGCTGGCTCAATGGATCGAGGATAAAAGCCAGTAGCGTGAATACAGCGAAACTGATGAGAAACATCGACAGGTTTAGTCGTACGATTAACACAATTAAAAATAAGCCAATATTGTGTACTGAATACAATGGCGTAAGGCCGATGATAGCGGCTAATACAACCGCCAGCGCGATCTGTGCAGGGCTATCTTCCGAGTTTAAAATTTTAAGTAATTTTGCTAACAGCGTGATCATTGGTTTCTCCGTTTAACAGGCAACACTATAGCCTGTTGTTCGATATTTTATAATCTCTGATTTTTCTTTCTTAAGCCTCATAGCGTTTGCTTGTGCAGCTATCGAATGCGCGGCTTGAAATAGATAGGTATTTTTACTTATCTCTTTGTTTTAAAAAGAATTTTTTAAAAGTTATTGGTCTTGGATACTGGTTTTTCTGATTTCTTGGCTATACTGAAAACGATAGTAAGACGTAATGGCAGTACCCTTCAACCCACAGTATGAAATACTGATTAGATTGGTGGTGACATGAAAAACAAAGCCTATCGTTTTTTACTGCGTGATAACGGCACTCTGCGTAACATTACTAATCATCTTTGGAAGCAAATGCTCTCCAGTCAATTACCCTTTCCTCACTTTAGTGGTCAACAAATTACTGTGGGTGAGTTAGGCTTCCAGCGGCAACAGATTAAGCATGCCAAATTGTGGACATTATCTATTGATGAAAACGGCTTTATTAAAACGTTAGAGGCTATGCCGCTTGCATGTCCGGCGCTTAAGGCTCGATTAGATGAATTATTTCAGCAACAAGGACCTGAGGTGGATGCTATGGTGATGGCATTTATTGATAGTTTAGTTGATAAAACGGCGGTTCAAACTGAGGTTGAGCTTGCTGATAATGTTAGGCAACTGCCATTGTTAACGGCGGAAATGCTGCCTTATAACGAAGCAGATTATATTGGCCAGCTATTGGCAACAGGTTAATAGCTTTGGCGAAAGGGGTGATAGTTTACGCTGAAAATACTGCACCTTGTGATTAGTTAAAAATTGAGCGCAGTTCTTCAATTTGTTGCTCGGCTTCCTGCACAATGGCAGTCGTTTGTTCTGAGGTAAGCTGTCTTTTTGCCAATTTTTGAAAGGCGGGGATGGTTGTCATCTCGGGTAATGACGGCGGTTGTTCGGTGCCTTGCAGGGTGTAGAGAATAGCGATCTGTACTAAGTCACAGTAATCAAAGTCGGAGCCATCTTCAGCGATGTTGCCATCGTTGCGCATCCAGTCGTGGGATTCTCGAGCTACGGTAATCAGTTCTTCATTAAAGTCCCACTTGGTTAATACCATATCTCCCAGCTTGCCACGCAAGCTACTGGCAGCCATATTCAAGCGATTTGCATCGGTTGATAAATCGTAAAAGCGCTCAGCATAAGTCAGTACCACAATTTCGCCAATGCTATGAATTAAGCCGGCTAATAACGCTTCTTCTTCATTGAAACGTGGCAGTTGTTTGGCCAGTACATAGCTATAGCAGGCAACTTCAACGCTCTTTCTCCACAGCTGGTGCATATGGTCTTTAAAAGTATGTGAGTTACTATTGAACAACGCCAATACCGCAAAACTGGTGACTAGCTGTTTAGTAGTGATTAAACCGAGGCGTGAGATGGCGTCTTGCGTGTTGTCGCAGTGGCTAACACCACGATACATAACGCTATTGGCTACTTTGACTAATTTGGCGGCGATGGCTGGATCAGTGTTTACCAGTTTAGCCAAGTCATTCATGCTGCATTCGGGGTTGTCTATTAGTTCGCGAATACGAAATGCGACTTCTGGCAGGCTGGGCAATACAAAGCGGCCGGTTTTTAGTTCTTGTTCAAATTCGTACACCAGCGAATGACCATCTTCGCCAGCTTTTTGTTGCATTTCTTGCACCATAACATTGCTGTTAGAGCTACGGGTACTGCGCTGTAATTCATCCAGTACCGAAGCTGAAACCACAAAGTAGCGAATATCTGTAGCCGCTTTGGCGGTATACATACGGGGGCGTAAACGCGCAATGGGAAAACGGGTGTTCGGATCTTCCGAATTAATGGTGTTTTCTCTACCGTCGTTAGCGACTAGATTGATGGTGCCATTAAGCAGGTAAAACTCGTCAGCGTCGTAATCGCCACTGCTGAACAGGGTAAAACCCTGTGACGCCGTTTTGACTTCTATGCCCATAGCCAGCATTTGTAACAATTTGTCATCAATATTGTCGAAGGGGGAGTAATGTCGGAGTAACTCCAGCAGAGAGGATGATGATTGATTGTCTGTCATGACGTTTTTAGTTCCTGGGTCACTTGGGGGGCGCATCCCTCTAACGAGGAGGTTTAGCAAGGTCTATTGCAATATGGCTACTATTATAGAATTAAATAGACAGCTTTGTTGAGGATTTTACCGGAGAACTTTCTTTATACGCTATTACTGATAACTGTGCTGATTAAATATCCACTTTGCCACGTAGTGATTTGGTCCTGCCTTGTTTGGTTTTACTATCCATGCGTCGATTGCGGGCAGATTTGCTCGGCTTTGTTGCACGTCGGACCTTGTTAACCGTGGTTGCCTTTTTAATCAGTTCGGCAAGTCGTGAGAGGGCATCTTCACGATTCTTTTCCTGGGTACGAAAACGTTGAGCCTTGATGATAATCACGCCATCTTTAGTTATACGCTGGTCTTTGCACTCAGTTAAGCGCTCTTTATAAAATACCGGCAGCTTGGAGGCGCGAAAGTCAAATCGTAAATGGATGGCAGTTGCCACTTTATTAACGTTTTGACCGCCGGCTCCTTGTGCTCGAATCGCCGTTATTTCAAGTTCTTCGGTGCTGATACTGACATGGTTGGTTATTTTTAACACACTGTCGTCCCTACACGCTGTATTCAAGAATCTTCAGGTTGTTAGTCATGCCGCCGGAGCCGGTGATATCTCCGCAGGTAATAATGACTCTGTCACCAGGTTTGATGGCGCCGGTCGCGCCAATTTTGGCTAAAGCTTGATGGTAAACATCTTCGCCATGGCCGGTGACATCAAAATAAATCGGTATTACACCGCGGTAAAGCGCCATCCGACGACAGCTCGATAAATGTCGTGAAATTCCAAAGATAGGTAACCCGGAGCTGAGCCTTGACATGATTAAGGCGGTAGCGCCGGATTCCGTCAGACAGATACTTGCGCTCACATTGTCTAAATGGTTTGCCGCATAAATGGCTGACAGTGCAATGGATTCTTCTATTCGCT
This sequence comes from Oceanicoccus sp. KOV_DT_Chl, assembly GCF_900120175.1. NCBI lineage: Bacteria > Pseudomonadati > Pseudomonadota > Gammaproteobacteria > Cellvibrionales > Spongiibacteraceae > Oceanicoccus > Oceanicoccus sp. KOV_DT_Chl. The sequence continues at coordinate 630,474 of NZ_FQLF01000002.1, read as the reverse complement.
CAATATTGCTATCCACACGATAGCGAGAGATACGGGTGTCTGGATGTTGCTCCGCGCCTAAGCAAGCATCAGCCATCGCTGCTACTACTTTTGCCGGATATTTGCCCGTAGCAGTTTCGGCTGACAGCATAACTGCATCGGTGCCGTCCAGCACGGCGTTGGCGACATCAAAGACTTCTGCACGAGTAGGCACCGGGGAGTTAATCATGGATTCCATCATTTGAGTGGCCGTTATTACCGGACGGTTGGCACGGCGGGCCATTCGAATAATTTTTTTCTGTACACCGATTAATTGAGCGTCACCAATTTCAACGCCTAAGTCCCCTCGCGCTACCATTACACCGTCAGAGGCAAGAATAAGTTCTTTCAGGTTTTCATCAGTGGCTACGGCTTCGGCCCGTTCAATTTTTGAAATAATTTTGATATTGGCATTATGTTCATTCAGCTTGTCTTTGACCGGGTTTAAGTCAGCTGCATGGCTTGGAAAGGATACCGCGAGATAGTCAAGTTCCAATTCGATGGCGAGAGTAATATCATCCAAATCTTTTGCAGTAATAGCTGGAGCGGATAAGCCTCCACCCAAACGATTCAAGCCTTTACGGGATTTTAACAATCCGCCCATCAGGACTCGACATTGAACATCGGTAGTGGTCACTGATAATACGCTTAGCTGGATTAGACCGTCATCCAGGAGCAGGGTATCGCCAGCAGCCACTGATTGCGGCAGCGCTTTATAACCAACGCTGATGCAGCTATCGGTTTTGGTTTTAGTGTCATCAATAGTCAGAGTGATTTCACTGCCATCGCTAAGGTCTATTGTGTCTGCATGCAAGTCACCAATTCGGATTTTGGGGCCTTGTAAATCACCCAGGATGGCGGCGTATTTTTCTTTTTCGGCACAAACCTGGCGGATAATGCCGGCTTGTTTGCGGTGACCATCCGCGGAACCATGCGAGAAATTTAACCGAAAGACATTTACCCCTTTGTCTAACAATGTGGCGATCATTTCAGGGCTGCCTGAAGCAGGGCCGATAGTAGCGACAATCTTGGTTCTTCTACCCATTTAACTTTCCTTTGGAACGCTGGCTGTACATTCAGTTTTGGTGCGAGGTATCAAAATATAGCTTAAAGCTTTCTTTGATAGTTATTAATGATAGTGTAAATCAATGATTTAACACTGTATATTCGGTTACCTTGATTTGCTGTGTTGATGCGTTGATTTTTCCGTGTCAGTAATCGTAAGTGCAGCGAATCATATTGGTGCAAAACAGGTGAGTCAAAATAACAAAAAAATTATCTCAGTTAAGACTGTCAGCTATCATGCCCAGTATAGAGTTTAATTATGTGAAAAGTGGTTGGAGAATAGATCATGGCGGGTTCCTTGCAGGATCAATTGCTAAAAGCAGGTTTGGCGGACAGTAAAAAAGCCAAAAAGATTAACAAAGATAAAAGTAAGCAGGCTAAACAGCAGCGTAAAAATCAAGTTGATACCATCGATGAAACAAAAATACAGGTGCAGCAAGCAAGAGAGCAAAAAGTCCAGCGTGATCGTGAATTGAATGAGCAGCGTAAAGCTGAGGCGGATAAAAAAGCTATAGCAGCTCAAGTCAAACAATTGATTACCGTTAATCGTATTGAACGCAGTGGCGGTGAAGTGGATTATAATTTTACTGATCAGAAAAAAATAAAAAAAATATTGGTCAACCCGGTGATGTTGGAGCAACTGAGCAGGGGCTGGTTGGCGATTGTCAGTCTTGAAGGTAAATATGAACTGGTACCTGCCGCGGTTGCTGAAAAAATTAGTCAACGTTTGCCCGATCGTGTAATAGTTTGTAATGAAGCTGTCACTGAGCAGCTGGATGAAGATGATCCCTATGCTCAATATCAAATTCCTGATGATCTAATGTGGTAATAGGCTGATGTTTGATCTTAAGGACTTGTTGGTTTTTACCATTTTTATCAGTTTTATGATGTTGTGGTGGAACGCTCAGGGTATAAAACAAACAGCACTGTCGGCGGTAAGGCGTCACTGTAAAACTCTGGATGTGCAATTGCTCGATGATGGTGTGGTGTTGAAAGGTTTTTGGTTAAAGCGCGATGCTGGCGGCAGCATTCGTTTGTGGCGCTCCTATAATTTTGAATTCACCTCCACTGGTAATGAGCGTTATAAGGGCCAAATTATATTGCTGGGGCGAAGAGTGGAAAATATTCACTTGGATGCGTACCGAGTACATTGAGTGGATGCCGTATGATTTAAATATGGTAGGGTTGTGTCAATAAGTCCGGCAGTATTAACCCGCCCTTACAGAAAGACACTATGGATCACCCGGTCACACTCATCAGTAAAATTCAGCGCTCCAGGAACTCGCGAAGCTCAGACAGCCTTCCGCTCAATCTGAATTTTGCTGATGAGTAAAACGTGCCCCGATTGGGCGATCCATAGTGTCTTGCTGTAAGCGCTCATGCCGTCAATTAGCTGCTAGTCCAATGACGTTAAAAATATTGATGCTCGTTGAAATGAAAAATGATTATTTAATGTGGGAGATGAACGCTTCAGGTTTGATAACGGACGTTATGATGACATATTTGTAGGGAGTTGTGTGGGCTCAAAGGTGCCATCAGGAGTCTGTCAGATACGTAGATTTAAGAAAATAACCGACATTGCTCATCTCATCGGTATATGCATTCTGACAAGCAAACTTAATATGTTAGTGCACCAGGATACACTATCCCGATGCACAGATAGCCTCAGTGGTCATTACCCATTTTAAAGCCCATTGGATCATCAGATATGGCATTAGTTTGACGATAAATTCCGGTCACAGCTACACCATCAGCCTCCTCTAGTTTGGCGCCCCATAGTTTTGCAATGGTAGGTGCAACATCAATCATACGAATGAAAGGTATAGTATAGCCCTCTCTGAAAGCCGGCCCTGAGGCGATAAAACCTGTTGCCATTTCAGGCATCTCAGGGAGATAGCCATGCATGCCCTTAATGGCAGGCAGAGGAAGAAAGACTTCCGGTGTTTTTGCGCCGGTGAGCATATAACCTGATGCCGCTGCCAGCGCAAATGCGGCCCCGGGGTAAGATCCCATCTTCTCCAGATCATCTTTGGCGACAAATGAAACAAGGTGGCGAAGTTTCGTTTCGGTGAAGTGCTTAAACTTTGCAGTCATCTCCGCTACCTGCTCTGGAGTCGCCTGCTCACCGGGATAAAATGCACCGGATCCACCCAGCACCATCGGCGTTAATGAGGCCATAGCCGCGCGGTCACCGCCGGCCAACTGCCTCAGCAGAGCATAGACATTGATGCCGGTGTGTACCGGCACAAAACCATGATCACCAACAATGATGAAGTTGGTCTTATGCTCCAGACCGGCCTGCCTGACCGCATCCCGCAGTTTGCCGATAGACTGGTCGATCAATTCAAAGGAATGCATTGAGCCTGCATCGTCGGGACCTGAAAAATGTTGGCGGTGATCTGCATCCAGAAAATGAACCAACAATAACTGGGGGGTTTTCTTTTGGATCAGCTTGACTGCCAGATGAGTTGTCAGCTCATCCAGCTGCTGACCTCCATCGGGATGATCAAAGGAGGCGATAGATGTTGGCGCTCCCTCTTCAGCCAGCGCTTCGTATAGACCCGGGGTGCTACCCTGCCTTATCGCCTCAACGGGATTACTCAACCCAAACGATAGATTTTCTGGCACCAGATAATCGACATTTGCCCCATAAGTCGCCGGCCAGGTCACAATCGCCGTCTGCAGGCCCTGCTGCTGAGCGGATTGCCAGAGGGTCTGGGCCTTGATATCTGCAGCCTGTAAATACCATTCGACACTCTGCCCCTTGAAATTGTTGACGATACCGTGGTTAGCCGGATTAACTCCGGTTACCAGACTGGTATGGGCTGGATAGGTCACCGATGGAAAAACGCTGATCATCCGCTCCGCTCGCGTACCTGACGCCGCCAATGCCCTCAGGTTCGGCACCTTTAGCCCCTTGGCATCTGGGTTCAGATAGATTTCGGGACGCAAGCCATCGATTGAAATCATAATGACGTATTGTTGTTCCGGTTTTTCAGCCCAGACGACTGCGGACGCCCCCAGCAATAGGTAGGACATGGTCAAAAGGTACTTAAGCATAAGGTTTACTCCATTTAAGTTATACTTAGTATAAAATTATACCAAGTATAAAAACAACCTACTTGTGTTACAATCGCGACATAATCAAAACAGCCAGATAGAGACCGCAGTGGGATTAAGAGAACAGAAAAAACAACAAACCCGTCAGCGCTTGCTGGCAGTCGCGGCCACTTTATTTGATCAGGCGGGGTTTCAAGCCACCACCGTTGACGAAATAGCTGCCCAGGCAAATATAAGCCGAATGACATTTTTTAACTATTTTGCCAGCAAGGAGAAAGTGCTGGAAGCACTGGCAATAGACTGGCTTAACCACCACAGTGCGCTGTTCGAAATCATGATCGGTGGTGAAGGCACCCCAGAAGCCGTCACACCGCCAGAATTAACTAAGCGCTTAGATGTGATCATCAAGCATCGCAAGTTCCTTAAAATGGTTGTTCAGCACTCCCAACTGTTCAACAACTTCAGCGCCTCTTCTGAAACACCCGACCCGTCGGTGACGCCTTATATGGCGAGTCACTTCCAGAATCGCTTAACCCGAGTGCGTGAAGCCCAGCAGCAGGGAAGCGTCAGAAGTGACATAGAAGCTACCGAAATCTGTCACTTATATGATGCAATGCGCAATGATATTGTGGGTCGCTGGCTAATGGACGATGATGCGACCGAAAAACAACTGAGGAAACGTTTTAGTGGGGCGATGCGGTTATTCTTATCAGGACTGAAAGAACAGGGTAATTCGTAGTAATTCAGGTCTGACCGTTACCAATTTTTCAGAAGGTGCTTGTCGGGCCTGGATTAACATCTAAATCGATATTAGAAGTCGAGACTGTAAATAATTCGGTGTAACTGCCAAGGCTTAAATATAATCAGTTAAACTGTTTTCGAACTCAATCATAAACCGGTTCATGGCCGTTCGCCAATTCCTTATCGGCATCGTCCATTTTTTTGATGCCTGTTGTCGTCTGGATGGCCGAGACTCTCACGCGTTCCGTGATGCTGGAACAAGCTTTTTAATAAATACGGTGGTGTGCTATTCGCTATTTAAAAACCGTTGGCATCACATACCAAGAATAAACTTTGCGTATTAATAGCGACTCCGCCCCTTCGATTCCTTCAAGGGTTGAATCACATCATCCTGCCCATTAATTTTAATTTCCAGTGTTAATTGCAGTAGCATCCCCAGCTTCCCCTCGGGAAAACCTTTGTTGGCAAACCACAATAAATAGTCTTCAGGTAAATCAATTAATGGCCGCCCTTTGTATTTACCAAAGGGCATGGCCATATTGGCGACTTTTAGTAAATCTTCTTTTTCAAACATGGAAGAGGGGCTTATTCAGCCATCGCTACGCTGGCATGATAGTAGCCATTGATAATATCGGTTTGGGTCAGAATGCCGATTAATTCGTTATTGCGATTGACGACCGGCGCGCGACGGATACCTTCTTCGCGAATAAGCTCTACTGCTTCGAATAAGGTGTGGTCTTCCAATATAGTCAGTGGATCGGGTGTCATAAAGTTTTCAACGGATAGTGAGTCCCAGCTAACATCTGCGAGCATGTCTGCAAGGATGGTGACCATATCGCGCTCGGTGATAATACCGACGGGTTTGTGATGTTCGTTGATAACAACCAGGCAGGAAAATTTCTTGGTATGCAGTTGCTTTACTACATCAGTTAGTAAGGTGTTGGGCATGCAGGTAGTGACCTCTCGGGTCATAACATCAGTGATCCATACATCACGCATAAGCTTGTGTCCGTTTTCTGTATTATTAAAACAGGCTAGTTTCAGATTTAAAGCGATCGCCAAAGCCAACTATGAAAATAGAAGCTTTAGTTTATTATTTATAGCACAAAGTTATTAAACTGCTTACTCTGCCGAGTTTTCTGTTTCAGTCTTTGGGGTATTGGCAGCTGAATTGGTCGGTATTGGTGCATTTTTGGATTGCTTTAGTTGCTGGCGTAGGGACTTGGGGATTTGTTTCAGGGTGAGAGTGCCCGAGGCTTCATCGAAAATAATATCCTGGCCCATCATATCCGCCGAGAAACTGATACTCATGTTCTTATCGCGGCCAAAAAAACGGACATAGCGTTTGAGACTGCTACGGTCAGTATAAATCTCTGATTTGGGTGATTGTTGATTGGTAGTTACAAACTGAGCAAAGGCTGAGGGTTCTTGTTCGTTTAATTCTGAAGAAATGTCCTCAAACACTACTGGTGAGCCTTGTTTGTCCTGAGCAACACAGTAGTCAAGAATTTTGCCTTTGTACTCGCTGACTTTGTCTGACGGCAGCGAACTGGCATACTCATCAACAATATGCAGGAATTCGCTGGTTTCTTCGACTATATCTATACCGGATGAAAAGCCGATAAAACCCTCAAAACCATCGCTGAGATTTTTGTTGCCGCGACTAGTGATGATAGAGAGGTATTTTTGCGAATCCTGTTCTTGCCATTCTTCCACAAACAACCGAATCCCAAATTGCATTTTACTGCTGTCGATATATCGGGCTGCACCGACATCCATATTACTGTCAATGACGTTGGCATCGACATGATTGATCCAGAATATATAGAGTTGATCCTGCTCCATAACCGTTTCTAGCGCGATCATGATATGTGCGCTAAACGCTTCATCATTGGCGCCCATTTTCTGCTGCAAGTGCTCTAACAAGCGCTGGGAGTTGCGGGCAAACGGTGTTTTACCTTGCAGGTGCTCCAGTAGCCAGCCTGGTACCGGGTTATCAGTTTGCTCGCGGTCAAAGTGGCCATATTGTTTTTGGCTGCTGCGTTGGTAGCTTTGTTTCAGTTGTTCAAACAGTGAGTAGGCCGCGCCTGAGCAGTTGTTTTCTTGTTCCCGCAAAGTGGTGATGACTTCAGCCCCGGGGACTGCGCGTTCGATATGGTGGATGATGCAGTGTTTTAAACTCATAGTGATGGCGAGTGGTTATATTTTGGGTTATTAGAATAGGGTGGCGTTTAATTTAGTGCGCGCTAAAAATTTGAATAGAGTATCCGGTTTCCAGTGCTTCTTTTAGTGCCGGGTCTGCGTTGATTAATTTGTTATCAACGAGAAAGCGCTCTTCAATAAGTTTGCGTTTTTCAATGATGGGGCGTTCAAACCCCTGTTGCAGCAAATAGAGTTTGCAGAGCTGTTCAGCACCATACAAATCTTTGAAATTGATATACAAAATAAAGGGGACTTCTGCGCCAGCCGGGAAGTCTTCTAGCGCTTTAAGGGTGCGTGCATTGGCAGAAAAAACGTACATGGTTGTCGTGGTCTTAAGTTGGAATTAATAGGTTGAGCAAGTTGCCGGATCAGGCTTTCTTTGCGGGCGGGCATCATAGCATGATAAAGAGCAGGATGTGGCGGCAAGATAGTTGGGTTTAATTGGGTATAAACCGCTTAAAAAGTACACATTTCTCCTGTTTTGTGAACTATTACCATAGGAGGCTAATTAGTTGATCTATATTATTGCGCGGTTGTTAATTTAGTAGTGATGTCGATGTTTATGTTTCTTCCCTTCTCACCTTATAAGTTTGCTCTGGCCTTTGTATTGCTGGTTTTCGCTAGTATGGCTTCTGCCGTTACCGTGCGGTTTGATGATATGTTGACTATTAATGATGCCCGCAACCGGGTTGTTGCTAAAGGCAATAGTCAAGTATGGATCGAGCCACTGGCGGTTATTAATAAAGCGATTGTGGCCCGTAACGCATCAATGGACATCGATGGTGGTGATATTGAGAAATTGATAGGTCGCGGTGCAGCGGCCATTTCAGTGACAAATAGCAGTATTGGTAAAATTCGCGTGCGTGGTAATAGCCTGCTGAGTCTGGATAATGTGTCAGACCTCAAGCGGCTGGTCTTGATTGGTAATACTCAGGTTAACTTCAGAGCTACAGACGTAGCTTATAACGGCAAGTTTCTGACAGGTGTTTGGGCTGATGGTAGTGACTTTTCTATTCGCACTGTTAACCGCAGTGGTTATTTGGTGAATGGTTTACCCGCGTCCGTATCGGTGGTTGCACCTAGTCAGGTGCCATTACCACCAGCGGCAGGTTTTTTTGCGGCGGCGATGGTTGGCTTGAGCTTGCTGGGTCGTAAAAGGGCTTTAGGGCAAACGCTTTAGGTTCGTGTTCAATGCGTTCAGGTCGCCTGCAGTGTCACTGTCTGTGCGTGCTTAGTTTTAATGCTTTTTCGGTGTTGACGCTCTGCCATTAACAGCAGGCAGAGCATCCCCTTTCATTAATTGCAGTTGGCTATTCATGCCGCAAACTGCCAATCCATTTCAGTTACCATGGCGCTGGTTCGAATAAAGTATTCTGCTGGGTAGCAGTTGCCTTTTTCATCGATAGAAGCAGCATGAATAATTGCTTGAATATCACCTTGTTGGTCATAAATTGTGGTTTCAAACCCTTTGCCTTTTACCTGCTTGGTGTAGGTGTCAGCCATGTGCTGACGGAACTGGCGATAATCAACTTGGGTGAATACGCGGTTGCTTTGCTGTGCTGATTTCATGGTTTCGTCCTTTTATAAATAGTTTTAATCTGCGTTATTGAATGCGTTGGTTTACTGCTTGTATTCGTTATAGTTCGAGTACTGTATCAATAGTCATACATGTGTTTATGATCAGCACTGTATGTTTATACATATTAGTACTGGATGCTTATACAGCAAGTTTTTTAATAAAAAATATTGATTTTTTTCATTATACGATCGTATAGTGACGGTTGTGCGGCGACTGACCCCAGTGGCCAATAATGATTAAGGGCGTATGAAGATGTCAGAGACTTCACCAGCTGAACCTAAAATTTATCAGTTTAATCAAATAGATAACCTCGATGTTGGCGGTAAGGCATACGGTCTTTCGCGATTACAGGCCATGGGGTTGGCGGTACCTGCGGGGTTTGTTATCTGTAATGCCCAGACGGGGTGCTATCCGGTTGATTTGGATGAATGTTATGCCCGGATCGGCGCAGGTAAGGTGGCGGTGCGCTCATCTGCGCAAGGGGAGGACGGTGAAGACGCCTCTTTCGCCGGGCAGTATGAGACCGTACTGGATGTCTTCGGGCCGCAAGCCTTAAGGCAGGCTATCGATCAATGTGTGGCATCGATTAGCGGTGCCCGGGCGGCGGCTTATCGTGAGGATGCTGGCGCTGATACGGGTAGTAAGGTGGCGATGAATGTGGTGGTCCAGCAGATGGTAGAGGCCAGAGCAGCTGGCGTGGTGTTCACGGCGGACCCAGTGAGTGCCAGACGTGATTTACTGGTGATAGATGCGGTGGCGGGTTTAGGTGAAGCGCTGGTTAGCGGTGAGGCCACACCTGATCACTATGAAGTTGACCGCAACGGCGACATTGTGGAGCGAGAGTTGGTCGGTACTGAAGCAATCCTCTCCGATCACGAAATTAATAGCCTTTGGCGTGAGGCCAAGTTGGCGGTAGCGCATGAAGGACAGCCGCTCGATTTGGAATGGGCGATCCATCAAAGTGGTGAGCTGTTTTGGTTGCAGGCTCGCCCCATTACCACATTACCCGCTGATCTTAATGAGTTTGATGTAGAGCTACCGCGACCCGATGACGTAGTAACGATTAGTAATGTCAGCGAAATGATGCCTGGTGCAGTATCTCCGTTGACTCAAAGCTTTACGGGTTGGGGGATTGATTACGGTTGCCAGCACATGCAAGTGACGGTGGGCGCGCGGGAGAAAATTGATAGGAATTGGCAAATTACCTCCGCAGCCTACGGCCATTTGTTAATTAATCTGACCGGTAATACGGTGATGAGTGCCGGTATCTTTGGTTCCGATGCAGCACGAACCGGGCAAACCTTGTGTGGGCGCTTGGTGCCCGAGCTAAAAGATTTTCCACCCATGCCATTCTGGAAGCGCTGTATCAACATGCTGCGTTTGTTCCGCTATGTCATGGGTGCAGAAAAAGCCAGTCGTCAATACACTGAAAAAATGCGTCACTTTCAGTTGGAAAAACGCGCTGATAGCCAATCCATGTGGCAAGAAATTGCAGGCAAAGTGAGCTTTTATGAATATTCGATGGCGGTGCACTTACAAACCTCGGCACTATCGGGAATGTTGTCATCGATCGTGGAAAATATGGTGTCTGGTAAATCCAACGACAGCAGTGCGGAGGAACAGGGCGAAACTGTGCGTTTATTAGCTGGTGCTGAAAACGTTGAAAGTGCGGTGATGCTCGAGCAATTGGATGCGCTAGTTGATCGCATTGCTGAACACCCGGACGCTGCGGCTAGTTTTCAACAAGCAAATACAGAGCAGGCCCTCAGCTGGTTGCGGCAAACCCAGCCGTTAAGTTTTCAATTTGCTGAATTTCTACAGCGGCATGGCCATCGTGGCTATCGCGAACTGTGTATGCGTGACCCGGCTTGGGGAGATAACCCGCAGCCACTAATTCAAAGCATGCAGGCTGCGGTTGCTGGTCGCTTATTGACCGGTTCCGGTAGAGCGATGCAAGCAGAGAAAATCGATTACGCTGCACTGAGTCGAGGTTTGCGTTGGGTTTTACCGAAAGCCCATGCGGCGATCCGTCGCCGTGAACATACTAAATCCCTACTGGCGGATAGCTCCCATCGTTTTAAGCGGGCGTTTCGGCATTTGGGTGGATTGCTAGCTGAAGAGGGTAAATTGCCGGACGCGGATCTGGTCTGTTTCTTCAGTCTGGAAGAATTGGCTGAGGTGGTGCCCGCTTTATGCACAGCGGACGGTAAAGCCTATTGGGTGGCAAAAGCACAAAGTCGGCGAGATGCACTGCCATTCCAGCAGCGCTTACAGTTGCCCGAAGTTTCCGTGGGTTTACCGCAGCCGGTGCGTCAGGGGCCCGTTGACGTTAAAGATGGGGTCATGGTGGGGCGACCTGCTAGCCGTGGTGTAGTCGAAGGTGTGGTAAGAGTTGCGGTTAATCTGGAGCAGGCGGCGCTATTGCAAGCCGGAGAAATTCTGATTACGCCCATTACCGATATTGGCTGGACACCTTATTTTAGTTTGATTGCCGGGCTGGCCACTGACTTGGGCAGTTCTGTTTCACATGGTGCGGTTATTGCCAGAGAGTATGGCTTGCCTTGCGTCGTTAATACGAGACAGGCGACGCAATATTTCAATACGGGTGATAGGGTGAGATTGGATGGAGATACAGGCTCAGTGACTCTGTTAGAGCGTGCTTAGGTAATTAAGTTTGCCATTCTAAATCCCGCGAATAACAGCGTATAATGCCGGCCCATTATATAGGTTGGTTGATAGGGAATTTTGAATGCATGCTTCGGTAGTAAAAAACTCCAGATTAAAACGATTCTTACCAGTGCTGATCATCATTGCTGCGATTCTAATCGGTCGGGGAATGGTGCTCATGCAATCCGCGCCGGCAAAAAAAGTCAGAGTTGAGCCTCGTCCTCATGTCGAAGTCCTCACCATTCAGCGCAGTCCCATTCAATTAACTGTCAATTCGCAGGGTACTGTGCAAGCCAAGCGCAGTATTGAGTGGGCAAGCAAGGTGGCGGGCCGGGTAACTTGGGTGGCGCCAGAGTTTGTGGAAGGCGCGGCAGTAGCCGCGGGGCAGTTGTTACTAAAGCTTGATCCTATTGATTATCAAGTGGCTGTTGCGCAGGCGCAATCCAGCTTGGCCGATGCTAATTTAACCCTCACTGAAGAACGTAGCGAATTACGGCGTGGGAATGCCTACCGGTCCAGCAATCAGCAAGCAGATAATAATAGTTTACGCCAGCCTAAGTTGGAGCAAGTTGAAGCACTGGTGAAAGCCGCGCAGGAAAAATTACGGCAGGCACAGGCTGATCTAAAAGCGACTGAGATTACTGCGCCATTTACCAGTGTGATTGACAAGAAACAAGTTGATTTAGGTCAGTACATCTCTGCAGGCGCTACATTATTTAATTTACTGGGCACCGATATCGTAGAAGTACGGTTGCCGATTACGGCGACAGATATAGGTTTTATTCACCTGCCCAAGGCGGGTGACAATGATTATGCGCCGGTGCAGTTAAACGCGAGTTTTGGTCATGTACTGCAATCCTGGCAGGGAAAAATAGTACGTGTAGAGCGCAGAGTCGATAGTACAACCCGCACTTTTTTTGTCGTTGCTGAAGTAGATAGCCCTTACGACGAAAATTTACATGCAGTTCCTCTGTCGCTAGGTTTGTTTGTTGACGCGAATATTCAGGCGGAAAAATTAGCTAGTGGCGTTCGTGTTCGTCGCGATGCCATACACAATAATCAATATGTGTATTTAGTCGAAGATGAGAAGTTAAAACAACGAAGAGTGACGGTGGCACGGCGCGAAGTCGATAGTGTGGTGATCACCGATGGTTTGTATGATGGTGATCAACTAGTCCTGACCAAATTGGATTTAATGGTGGATGGCATGCCGGTTATGGTGATGCCGACGAAGACACCGGATAGTGTAATACCTGAAGCGAAAGAACCGCCAGCGATGTCAGCAGGATCTGATAATGAGTAAGCTGCCCTTGGAGACCGGGATTATTGCCTGGATGGCACGCAACCCTGTGGCGGCTAATTTGTTGATGCTGGTGGTTATGGTTGCTGGCATTCAATCCATATTCACCATTACAAAAGAAGTTTATCCCACTTTTTCCAATGAAATGATCACCATTACTGTGCCTTATCCCGGCAGTTCACCAGTGGAAGTTGAGCAGGGAATCCTGATTAAAATCGAAGAAAATATTCAGGATATTGTCGGCATTGAAGAGATTGTTTCTACCGCCAGTGAAGGCAGTGGTGTTGTCACCGTTGAATTCGATCCCGGCACGGATATGTCGGCCGCCATTAATAAAATCAAAGTTCGGGTTGATAGTATTAATTCGTTTCCCGCCAATGCAGAGCCGCCTATTATTGAAGAGGTTTTGAATCGGCCGCGCGTTATTAATCTTACACTTTATGGTGAGCTTGATGAATCACAGCTAAAAAATTTAGCCGATGAAATGCGTGATGAATTGTTGGCAT